>CAYUYL010000064.1:0-11508 GCA_964449195.1 uncultured Filomicrobium sp. | reverse complement strand
GCTTAAGGCCGTTATCCGCCATCAGAATAACCTGAATGTCATCTTCGCTGATGCCCAGCCGGACAAGATTGAGAAAGCTGGAGAATGAAAAGCCGGTAATTGCGTCCACTTTGCCTTCAGCCAGCATTGGCTCACGTGTCGGGAAGCCAACGGGCTCAACCTTAATCTTTGATACGTCGAGTTTGTTGGCGGCTGCAAAAGCCGGAAACTGGGCCCAGGCGCCATCCGGAGGTGGTGCACCAAGTGTCTTGCCCTCGAGATCGCCCGGTTTTGAGACGCCCTGAGATTTACGGCCGATGACGGCAAAGGGTGGTTTGTCGTAAACCATCATCACCGCAGTTACAGGTGCGCCTGGGTTTTGATCCAGAAACTTAGCCAGGCTGTTAATATCAGCAAATCCCAAAGGAAACGCACCGGTTGCGACTTTGGGAATGGCATCGAGTGAGCCCTTGCCAGCTGAAATGCTGACTTCAAGCCCTTCAGCTTTGAAATGCCCATTATCCACGGCTGCAAAATAGGCGGCGCTTGGGCCCTCGAATTTCCAGTCGAGAGCGAATGAGAGTTTGGTTTGGGCTGCCGCATGGCTGGCAAGCATGAACAAACCAACGAGGGCTATGACAAAACTACGATGCATGGGATCCTCATGAAGTTACTATTTTTTCGTCGCACAGGGCATGATACATTGACAAATTCATGGATTTGCCGACTTGCGTTCGGTTTTTGATATCATTCTTGATTTTGTCTAAGACTTCGCCGCAATGAATTGGTCAACTCAGTCTGATTTACTGTTATAGAAAGCAACGCATGCTATGACGTGGCAAGCCTAAAATCTCGCATCATATGCCTGGTTTTTAGGCATGAGCGCCGCATTGAAAATACTTTGTTTCACGATCAAGCGAGCTCAATTGATAAAAAACTCTGAGACAGACATCTAAGCCTTGCGTTCCCATTTTCCACTTTTACTTTGTTTCCAATATGTTACATTGCAATTTGCGGTGCGGGCGCGCAGCCATGCATCGCGTGCGGCTTGCACGGCTTCGTTAATGCGCCCATCAAACATATAAACGACACGCTCATATTCGGCATACGTTTCAAGGTCAGCTCCTTCAACAAGAAATCTGACGGTTGCCCCGTTCGGATTGCCTGCCGACTCGGATGTTAGATAAATGGGCTGGCTTGAAACCCGGCCATCCCTGGCTGTGCCATGCGGGAGAAAACTATCGTCACGATAAGTCCAAAGCAGCGTATCCAGTGCTTCGACACGCTCACTACTGCCTGCCTGAACAATAACCCGCCAGCCACGCTCTATGGATTTTTCCAGTAAATTAGGCAGCACACGCTCAAGCGGGTGTTGTTGTAAATGATAAAAGAGAACCTCTGTCATATGTCTCTACCAAGCTGACCTGGAGGCCCAGCACGTATATTTATAGGGCCACTAGAATTAGGCCCTCTTCATCAAAAGAGTTGCCCAATCTTCTTGATGTCTGCAATGCCTTTGTCGGCTTCAGCTTTACTGACCCATTCGCCGCTGAATGTGCCGTTGCCGGATGGCCATATGTAGAGATATTGCGTTTTGCCGGGACGGAAGATCATGCGTGGTAAATAATGCCCTCCAAGCGGGAAGCTGTCAGAGACAAAGCGGGACTTCCAGTATCCTGAAGGGACCCGGAATGTTGCATAGCTGCAGGTCTTCATTTTGCCAACGGGCTTACCATTGACAAGGTATGTCATCGTGTGACGTGTCATTGCAGTCTTAATTAAGTGGTCCATAGGAATGCAAAAACCATAGGCAACGACTTTTGTCTTACCACCCTTGAGTTTTGCGACTTCCTTATCAGATAGCTGTTTTCCAGCGCAGCCCGGTAAAATTGCTAATAGTATAAATGACAGAATGGTAATCGATCTCATTTCGTGCCCCGGCCCGCATTGCAATCATATTTAGGTGCAAGTTTATGCAACATAAAACGGGGTTGGCAATCGGGCAGGATAAATATTTGTGATTAATTTTCTTGATTAACCAGACGCGTGCGCTGGAATTTAGAATGTTCTCCGGCTGCAAGCATAAACTCCGTCATGCCGGTGCTTGTCACCGGCAACCATTCATCGAAACGGGAAAACGCTTTTCTGGCGGCACCGGCTTAAGTCTTGCGACATGCACTATTCCCGGACACCATGCTTGCTGAGCAATAGATACTGGCAATAAATGCCGGTATGACCAAGGTTTTGGTAAGATCAGAGAAAATTTTCAGTTCCAGGGGATGTATCCGGGGCATCAGATTAAATCTGGATTTCTTACCTGACTTTTGCCCCCGATAGATCAATGCTGCCGAGCTGGAATATAGAGGCATAAATGCGTGAGACTAACGCAATTTGCTTGGGGCTGCGCGCCTCGCGTAGCCATGCCGCATTAGAGTATCGTAACAGCGCGGTGAAATCTGGCCGACGCTGGCTTCCATACAGGCCCGCATTTTTGCAGTTCCCGGCTTATAATGGCGGCACAGTCTTTTGTAGTCGTATTTGCAGGCCTTTTTGACGGCTTTGGGTATGGCGTGCGCTGGAACATAGCCTGCGAACATCAAGCCGATTGCGATCAATGCGCCTGCGGCCCACGGAGGGAAACGGCGATATAAGCTAACGTTACAAGTTTTTTGAATCATCAAACGGGTTACTCGTTTATCAATGATGAATGAATGCCAAGCCGATTTTGCTCAACCGGTTCTCGTGTCCTAACTGACGATACGACCTAAGGAATTTGCAGCTCAGTTTGACAAAGTAAAGCCCTCGTTAAGCGCACACTGTCGCATGATGAAGCTTAACCCTTTTAAAACAATGATGAATTAACGGCGCTTTGCGTAAGGGTTATCGCCTTTGCGCATATTGAGGCGTATCGGTGTGCCGGGCAGATCAAAGGTCTCGCGCAGGCTGTTGAGCAGATAGCGCGTATATGACTTTGGCAGCCCTTCAGGCTGGGAACAAAACGCGACAAATGTTGGTGGCCGGGTGGACGGCTGGGTCATATAACGGATGCGGATGCGGCGGCCACGCGAAGCAGGCGGCATATGCTTCATGACCGCCTCTTGCAGCCAACTGTTCAGGTCCGATGTTCCAATCCGCCGGTTCCAGACATCGTGGGCGGCCAGTGTTGCGTTCATCAATTTGTCGAGGCCGCGCTCTGCCAATGCGGAAATATGCACAACAGGAACCCCTGGCACTTGTGCAAGTTTATCGCTTACCAGGCGCCGGACTTCCTTCACCATCGTCTGCTTGTTTTCCACGGCATCCCATTTGTTAATGGCAACAACGAGCGCGCGGCCTTCCTTGATCACGTGATCGGCGATGGTCAGATCCTGGTGCTCCAGGGGCGCTGCAGCATCAACCATCAGGATGACGACTTCTGCAAACCGGATGGCCCTAATAGCGTCGCTGGCGGACAATTTTTCTGCGATATCCTGAACACGTGATTTCCGCCTTAAGCCGGCTGTATCGAACAGGCGCAGTTGACGTTCCTGCCATGTGAAATCGGATGCAATCGCGTCACGCGTCAGGCCAGGCTCCGGGCCGGTGATCATGCGTTCTTCACCAAGCAGGGCGTTGACAAGCGTTGATTTGCCTGCATTCGGGCGGCCAACGATGGCAATCCGCACGGGGCGGCGTGGCGGTTCAGCGGCATTGTTCGCATCTGTCTCTCCCGTTTCGAGTATGTCCGGTTGGGATCTTTTTGCTTTTCCGGTTGTCTCAGGCCGTTTCAGGCCGAGGCCCGCCATAATATCCTCATGCAACTCGCCAATGCCTTCTCCGTGTTCGGCTGAGATGGCCACTGGTTCGCCGAGCCCGAGTTCAAAAGCTTCATAAAAACCGTCGATACCACGGTGCCCTTCACACTTATTAGCCACCAGAACCGCAGGCCGCCCTGACCTGCGCACAATTCTGGCAAACTGGGTATCAGCTGGCATGATACCGGCACGGGCGTCGACCATGAACAGCACCAGATCGGCATCGGCCAGCGCCTGTTCGCTTTGCTCACGCATGCGTGCTGGAATTGAGCCTGCCCCGGCCTCCTCAAGGCCTGCGGTGTCAACCAGCCTGACCTGATGGCCTGCAATGTCAGCCGTCTCTTCACGGCGGTCGCGGGTTAGTCCCGGCATATCTGAGACCAGAGCCGAGCGTTTGCCGGTCAGGCGGTTGAATAACGTGGACTTCCCAACATTGGGGCGGCCGATAATGGCTATGGTGAATTTCGCTGTCATCGTATGATAATAAGTGATTTGCGCGCATTCCGGTAGGCGCAACCTCAACGTTCATGCTATCACAGTGAACAAACTTGGCTTTGTGCGGTGAACGTCAACGGGACCTTACCAGTTGCTTAACGACTCTAATCGGCGGACCCGCCCCGGCCATTAAATCCGGTTGCCAGAACATAAAGCTCTGAGCTGTCAGCGCGGCTGGCTGGCGGTTTGATGTGGCGCACGCTGGCATAATTGCGTTTTAACATGTCCAAAAGCTCTTTCTCTGTGCCGCCCTGGAGAACCTTGCATAAAAAGCTGCCGCCGGGTTGAAGCACTTCTGCGGAGAATTCTGCCGCGGCTTCGGCCAGCCCCATGATGCGAAGGTGGTCGGTGCGTGCATGCCCTGTTGCCGGTGCTGCCATGTCGGAGAGAACCACGTTTGCGGCGCCACCTCCCAGGCGCTCTTTGAGAACCTGTGGTGCGATATCATCCATGAAATCCAGGCATATGACGTCAGCCCCGGCAACAGCCTCCATTTCTGAAATATCGATGGCAATCACCTGGCCGCGTCCTTCTATTGATTTCACGCGTTTTGCAGCGACCTGAGCCCATCCGCCTGGTGCCGCGCCGAGATCGATTACAACACCGCCGGGTTTCAAGATGTGGTGCTTGTCATCAATCTCAGTGAGTTTGAAGGCAGCCCTGGAACGGTATCCAGTCCGTTTTGCCGCTGCGACATAGGGGTCGTTCAGTTGCCGCTTGAGCCAGTGAGTTGAGGAGAGTTTGCGTCCGCGTGCGGTTTTCACCCGCACGGTCAAATCGCGTTGTCCACCTTGTCCGCTTTTATTTGATCTTCGCGCCATTGTACCAAAAACCCATTGTCATAAATATCAAACGATCAATCTCAAAGAGCCGGAAAATATGATGAAATAATATGTTGTATGCTATTTGCAGTGAAATGCAGCACCTATGATTTTTGCTGCTTTCGGCGCTCTTGCGCGTCTTCGGCCATCATGATTGTCAAAATGCCTTCACGCAGACCACGATCCGCGACGCGGAGGCGGTTGGCAGGCCAGGTTCTCAACAAAGCTTCCAGAATGGCACAGCCTGCAAGAACCAGATCTGCACGATCGCGGCCAATGCATGGATTTGCAACACGCTGATCGTAGGTTTGGTTAAGTAGCCGCTGTGTGACGGAACGGACATCCTGACTTGCCAGCCAGCAACCATCAATGCGGTTGCGATCATAGCGTTTTAATTTGAGCTGGATGCCCGCTACAGTTGTTACCGTTCCGGACGTTCCAAGGAAATGGGCGCTGCCATTGGCGATGCGCTGACAAAACTGGTGTTTGGCTTCGAAAGGTTCCATCAGCTCTTGCACATGCTGAACCATTTTTTGGAAAGTTGGATTGTCAACATGATAACCGCCAAAGCCTTCAGCCAGGGTGACAACGCCGGTCGGCAAAGACGTCCAGGCGGAAATGCAACTTGTCGCCTCCAGCCGGTCCGCAAGCGAGCGCCGCCAGTTGCTGCGGCGTTTTGAAAGATCCAGCCAGACAAGTTCTGATGAGCCGCCCCCGATATCAAACACCAGAGCATGGTCGCATTTTTCATCAATCAGCGGCGTGCATCCTGAAACAGCCAATTGAGCTTCCAGTTCCCGCGTCAGGATTTCGATATCCATTCCGAGATCTTGTTTGACGCGCTCGACGAAATGCGCACCGTTTTTTGCGATACGGCAGGCTTCTGTTGCAACCAAACGCGATCGGACGACGTTATAGCGCTCCATTTTGGCAGCGCAGATTTTTAAGGCTTCCAGTGTCCGCGACATGGCTGCCTCGGAAAGCATGCCGGAATTTGAGACGCCCTCGCCAAGCCGTATGATGCGTGAAAAGGCGTCTACAACTTGAAAGCCCCTGCGTGTCGGCTGTGCAATGAGCAGGCGGCAGTTATTTGTACCAAGATCAAGCGCCGCATAAGCCGGAGCGTACTGATGATCTGTGGCTTGTACGCGAGCACGTTCGTTGCCTGACAAGTCGACTGTGCCTTGCGCATTTGATTGAGGTGTTGACGCTAGGTTGCGTCTGGCCATTCCCACCACGTTTTTTCTCCAGCGCCTGGTTTGCTGTGACGACGGCACTTCTAGTTGCACCATCGCATACTTCAGGCGTCTCACTGGATTTAGACTTACCCTATCTTAGCATCTGAGGAGATAACGTAAAGGGGATGTCTTGCTGGCAGTTTCGGCGTGATTTTACATTGATATTGCGTTTATCCCGTTCGTAGCCACGTGCCGTAGGCCGGATGGTGATCCTTCATGTCATCGTAGAGCCAAGCCATGCGATCGAGTGCTGGCGTTCGCGATTAAGAGCATCACGCAATACATGGCTGCGTTCGATGCTGCGCTCACATTAGTTATTTCCTAAAAGCATATCGAATAATGTTTTGGGCTTCTTGCGTCTTGGCCGTGGTCTTGGCCTTGTCCTTGGACGGTTGGTACGTGATGCAGCGGTTGCATCACGCTTGAAATTTTTCCTTTGTTTGGCTTGGGTCGCTCTGCGGTGATTTAAGGTGTGTTCGGTGTTCAAACCATCAATAGCTGTAATTAAGACACGGCCATCCAGCCAAGTCCACATGGAGACCTTTTCGCCGATACGTTGTGGTATCAGATCCATAACTGTTTGCTTGGCCAGGTTGATTAATATGGCGTATTCCATGTCAACTTTGCCATCACGTGTTTCTATCTGACCGGCGTTAAACTTAAGGATGCCGATACCCTTGAAATCGTCTCCTTTTGTCTCCCAACTTACGATCAGAGGTTCTGCATCAGAGACCATCTCCAAGGGAACGCGCAGCTTTGAAAAGTCTTTATGTTGTGCGCTGTAGCGTTTGTTTTGGCGGATAATGCTCCAGGGTCCAAAATCAAGGTTTTCAAGTGTCATGCCTTGATTAACAGCCGGTTCGCCAAGGCGTGCCAGTCCGAAGCGGGCATTTCTTAACTTTGGATCAAGGCGCAGTGCATGCCGGTAACTGTTGGCTGCAGCATCTAAATCGGACATTGATTCCTGGATTTCGCCTTGTGCCCACAGGATTGCCGGGTCTCTGGGATTGAGGCGCATTGCTTTCTCAATTTCCTGTGCTCCAAGCTCCGGCCGCCCCTGTTTCTTATACATTAAGGCCCTGTAGGCAAAGGTCATACCGGACTTCGGATTGAGTGAGAGGGATCTGGCGAGATCTTGCTCGGCTTGTTCAAAATTATCCAGAAGAACATTGGCATGTCCGCGTTCCCGGTAAGCGGTCGCAGATGTTGGTCGTAATTCAATGACCTTGTTGAAATCCAGTGCGGCTGCTTCTGGATTCCGAGCTTTAAGATAAACACGGCCACGCGCGAGATGGGCGCTTGCGTTTTGTGGTGCGAATGCAATTGCGCGGCTTAAATCCTGTGCTGCACGGGAATAATCATGAAGGTCGGCATGAACCTGGCCGCGCAGGCGGTGTGCAAGTACAAAACGTTTGTTACTTAAAAGCGCTCTATTGAGATCACGCATAGCCGCGTAAGGGCGTTGCTGGGCAATCTTTACGCGCGCTCGGCCAGTCAGAGGGGCTGCTTCTTCGGGGGACAGCTTGATGGCCGATGTATAGTCATCAATGGCTAAACCTAGTTTGCCCTTAACAATTAATGCTCCTGCACGATTATTAAGGGCAGGCACATAACCAGGTGCCAGAATAATTGCACGATCAAAGTCTTTGAGGGCCTCATCAATGTGGTTGAGGCTTAAGAGCAGAGAACCTCTGTTATTATAAGCTGCTGCGTATTCAGGAAACAGCTCTATGGCCTTATTAAAATCCTCAATTGCTTGTTTTGAACGTCCAAGACGCGCGTAGGCAACGCCCCGGTCTGTATAAACAATACCTTTGCGATCGTTCACAAGGTGGCGATCTTGAAGAGCCTCTGAGTAGAGCTTAATGGCGCGCGTGAGTTGTCCATCTTTCTGTGCTTTTTCTGCCGCGCGTGCCTTTATGACACCAGGCTGCTCATCGGCCGCATAAGCAGTATTTAATGTCAAGAGTATAAGCAGACAAATTTTAAGCAGTTTTGCTGTCGTGTTCATATGCAACCCGCTTTAACACCTTGAAGAACGGCTCAATCTTCACCCCGTTATTGTATGCTCCAGGCATACTCCGTATGCTGTAATGCAAAGAAAAAGACTATACAACTTGCCATGTCGTAACGATTTTACCTGTATCCGGATCTTTGTTGTCCTTAAGCTTGATGCCGAGTTCTGCCAGCTCATCACGGATACGATCAGATTCCGCCCAGTTTTTGGCTTGGCGAGCGGTGCTGCGCTCAGCAATGCGTTGCTCTATTTCTGTTATTGGAATAGGGGCTGCCCGTTCTTGTTTGATATAGTCTTCAAGGGCGATCCCCAGAAAACGCGCATTGACGGACAATTCTTCCGCGGCTTCGGTAGATCCTTTTTCCGCCGCGCGCGCAAGGCTGTGCAATTCGGCTATTGCGCCTGGTGTATTCAGATCGTTTCTTAAGTGGCTGGATATGCGGCCGGTTAGCGATGGCGGTGCTGTAATGGCGTATGATTGATGGATGCCGGCCCAGCGGATATAAGCTTTTTCTGCTTCCATGAGGGCTGCCACAGCCCAATTGATGGGCTGACGGTAATGTGTTGC
Organism: uncultured Filomicrobium sp.; assembly: GCA_964449195.1. Classification (GTDB taxonomy): domain Bacteria; phylum Pseudomonadota; class Alphaproteobacteria; order Rhizobiales; family Hyphomicrobiaceae; genus Tectiglobus. The sequence goes on along the minus strand of CAYUYL010000064.1, from coordinate 2,596 downwards.
AAGCATGGCCAGGCGAAGGGCGGGGCCGGGCCAGGTGCGGCCGCCGAATTTGTCCGTCTCCAGGAGTTCATGGATTGTGATGAAATTGCCAAGACTTTTTGACATTTTTTCACCTTCGACCTGCAGAAAGCCGTTGTGCATCCATATCTGTGCCATTTGAGCCGTCCCATGGGCACATCGGCTTTGCGCAAGCTCATTTTCGTGATGCGGAAAGATGAGGTCGATGCCGCCACCGTGAATGTCAAAAACCTCGCCCAGATGCCGGTCGGACATGGCTGAACATTCAATATGCCAGCCTGGCCGGCCCTCAACTGTAATGCCGCCCGGAGAGGGCCAGGCGGGTTCTTGGGTTTTAGATGGTTTCCAGAGAACAAAGTCCATCGCATTTTTCTTGTAGGGGGCAACTTCGACGCGTGCGCCTGCCTCCATATCTTCCAAAGAGCGATTTGCAAGTCTGCCATAATCCGCCATCGAGGCAACATCGAAGAGGACATGGTTTTCTACCACGTAGGCGTTGCCACGTTCAATCAAGGCATCGATAAGATTTCTCATCTCTGCGATGTGCTCTGTGGCCCTGGGCTCAACGGAGGGCTTAAGGACCCCGAGTGCTGCGATATCTCTATGAAATTGGGCTTCGGTTTTTTGGGTGACAAGACCGATGGCCTTATTCAGGGATATGTCAGGATATTCTTCAGCTGCCCGCCGGTTTATCTTGTCGTCCACGTCGGTGATGTTACGTGCATATGTAACGTGTTGCTCGCCGAAAATATGCCTGAGCAGACGGAACAAAACATCAAATACGATGACGGGTCTTGCATTACCGATATGGGCAAAATCGTAGACCGTTGGGCCGCAAACGTACATGCGCACATTGTGCGGATCGATTGGCGTGAAGTCTTCTTTCGTGCGTGTCAAAGAATTATGAAGCACGATCTTATTGTCAGTCACGGCAATTGATCCTTTGCGGAAATAGGAGCCGAAGTTTAGGGGCTGTTGAGTTTCATTGCACGATTCAACTCAACGGGCCCTAAAGAAACCTATTCGAAGCTGCTCTTACAATGAGAGATTATGTCCCGCAACATACAGCTTTGAGACATTTTCTATAGACCCGATATCGAAAACCAATGTGTGCTCATCATACCGTGGGTATGCCGAATATAATGGCTGCTAAAGGCTTGCAATGTTGCTGACACTAAGCGCAAAAGCAGACGTAAGGCAATTATATCCGTCTTTGAGTGCTCTATAAAGTCTGTTAACCAGTTGCATTTGCCGTGCATTGGGCTGCAGTTTCATTTGTATTAGCCTCTAAGAGCCTGTCCGTAAAAATGTTGAGTCATCAGAATCACTTATGATTCAGATCCTTGAGTGAGCGAGGTCCGTAAATATGAAATTTACCCCCTTAGTTGTGCTTCTCTCTTTATGCCGACTATCCCACAATCAATAATGCAGAGCATTGAGAGGCGTTGATTTTACTGGCTAATTTTAAGGACGGACTCTAAGATAACGATATTTTTTTATTAACCTTGCTTAAATCTGAGCAGGATAGTTGTGTCATTTCCATGAGCTACGTGGTTAAAGAGATATTTAAAACATTACAGGGTGAAGGTCGACAAGCCGGCCGCGCCGCTGTGTTTTGCAGGTTTACGGGTTGCAATTTATGGAGTGGCCGTGAGCAAGACCGCACGTCAGCCGTTTGCCAGTTCTGCGATACGGATTTCGTTGGAACGGATGGTGACGGAGGCGGACGCTTTGAGAATGCCGGCGCCCTTGTCAAAGCGATCGAGCAGAGTTGGGGCGGGGGAAACGAACACCGCTTTGTTGTCTTAACCGGTGGCGAACCCCTGCTTCAAGTTGATCGCTCATTGATTAGGAGCCTGCGAGCCCATGGTTTTGAAATTGCGGTTGAAACAAATGGCACCCTTGCTGTGCCGGAGGATATCGATTGGGTTTGTGTCAGTCCGAAAGCCGGGAGTGAACTTATCCAGAAGAGCGGCGATGAGCTTAAACTCATCTTCCCCCAGTCCGGTGCCATGCCCGATCTATTTGAACACCTGCATTTCAAGCAGTTTTTTCTCCAGCCGATGGATGGTCCAGACCTCGCCTACAACATTGAACGGGCAGTCGAATACTGCTTGCAGCATCCTCGCTGGCGTCTCAGCCTTCAAACCCATAAGTTTATAGGAATTCCATGAACAAGTACACGAAGCCATCAGAACTTTCGGCAATACAGGCACAGTCGAATGCTGCAACCACAACCCGCATTGGGCGCACATATTGGTTTGAAGCCGCGCATTACCTGCCACTGGTTCCCGACGGGCACAAATGTAAAAATATCCATGGTCATAATTACCGTGTGGAAATTGTGATTGCGGGACAATTGGATGAACGCGGTTTTGTCATGGATTTCGCGGAGATCGATGATCAAATCGCGCCTCTCCTCAAACAGGTGGATCATCGCTTGCTGAACGAGGTCGCAGGTCTTGAAAACCCGACCGCTGAAATCATCGCGGCGTGGTTCTTGGAGCGGATTCAGGATTGTGAACGCGTTCGTGTCTATGAGAATGACAACAGTTGGGCTGAAGTCTGCGTTTAAAAG
>CAYUYL010000063.1:0-11718 GCA_964449195.1 uncultured Filomicrobium sp. | reverse complement strand
TTTCATTACAGGGCGGGCGGGCACCGGAAAGTCGACACTGTTGCGCAGCATCAGAGAGTTTCTTGATGATAAGGCGATTGTGCTTGCCCCAACCGGCCTATCCGCCGTCAACGTTGGCGGTCAGACCATTCATTCGTTTTTCGGCTTTCCACCAAGGCTCATTGGCGCCAACGATATTCGCCGTAGCCGCAACGGCCGCATTATGCGCCAGCTTGACTATCTTATCATTGATGAAATCTCGATGGTCCGGTCCGACGTGATGTGGGCCATCGACCAATCCTTGAGACTAAACCGCCGCCGCGACACAGAACCGTTCGGAGGGTTGCGCCTCATTCTGTTTGGTGATCTGCACCAGTTGCCTCCCATTGTGCGCGGCGAGGAAACGCAAATCCTTGAAGAACAGTTTGGCGGACCATATTTCTTCACAACTCCGGCTTTGAGTGAAGGAGCCGGAATGCAATATCTGGAACTTGAGCAGGTCTTCCGGCAAACGGATGAAGTGCTTGTTGACGTTCTGAATTCCATTCGTGCCGGCAATGCAACCACTGAACATCTGGATGTCCTGAACACGCGCGTTCATACCATCAGGACGCTATCTGAATGCCAGTCCTATGTTATTCTCACACCGACAAATGCAGCGGCAAACCGCATCAATCTTGCCTATCTCAACGCGCTGCCAGGTAAAACCGTTGCCTTTGAGGCGGGGGTTTCCGGCAACTTCAACGCAAACGCTTTTCCCACCGAAGCGGAACTCACGCTGAAAGCCGGTGCGAAAGTCATGCTTTTACGGAATGATCCGGATCAACGCTGGGTCAACGGAACAATCGCTGAAATTGCACAGTTGAAATCAGACCGGATCTGGGTGCGGGTTGGTGGCCGAGATCATGAAATCGAGCCTGTATCATGGGAGAACCGCCGCTATACGCTCGACCAGGAAAGTAAAAAAGTAGTCGAAACCATTGCCGGGACCTTCAAACAATTCCCACTGCGGCTTGCCTGGGCACTCACCATTCATAAAAGCCAAGGTATGACACTGGATCAGGCATATATCGATTTTGGCCGCGGTACCTTTGCCCATGGCCAGGCCTATGTTGCGCTCTCCAGGTGCCGCTCGCTCGCGAGTATGGCCCTTGCCCGGCCATTGCGCTTCACGGATATCCTGTTTGATCCTGGGGCCTCGGCCTATGAGAAAATATTTCCAGCATTGCAGGCTTGAACAAAATGCTGCTGCGGCAAAAAATATTCGAGCAAGTCAAGAAAAACGGCTAAACTTCGCTGTAGCATAACAACAAATCGGCATACTTATTGCTTGTCTCAAGTATCAGTGTTAGAAAGCCCGAGTAATTTCCAGGCTTCTCTTTTGAGGCGCTAAGCTTATACTGACGATGATGTTAACAGCTCATTCACTTGTCACAGTCAAACCTGCAGGTCTTGCAGACGCCGTAGCTCTTGCGGAAGTCTTCCGGCTAACGTGGCGCAGCACATACGCCGCCATGCTTCCGCACAGCCATATCGAAAATAAGATTAAACGCCGTGGTGTCGCGTGGTGGCGCTCAATCATACGCTCTTGTGACACGCTAAGCGTGATAAAATTTGATGGCCGTGTCGTAGGGTATGCCACATGCGGCCGCAGCCGCAACAGCACCCGGCATAAAGGCGAGATCTACGAACTCTATATTCTGCCCCAATACCAAGGTGTGGGGTTAGGTGAATTACTTTTCGAAGCATGCCGTCACAATCTGGATGAACAATGCCTTCGCGGCCTTATTGTGTGGTGTCTTGCAGACAACGTTCAAGCCATAGAATTTTATGAGCGCCGTGGCGGCGCCGCAGTCGCCTCATGCATAGAGCGTATTGGCGGGGAGAATATTCGGAAGATTGCTTTCTGTTGGGATGATTGAGGCGTAAGCTGGCATTCACTCTTTAATATATGTTGATTTGTCCGCTTTGCGTACATTCCAACTTGCCTGAATTGCGCAAAAGACTCATAACCGCTGGTATCTCACTGCAATCTCAGGTATCTCATCTCGTTGTATTTGCGTACGCGGAGTAATTCCACCGTTCATCTTCCTTCCTATGCACCTGTGGGACACTTCGGAGCAAGTATACAAGGCGATGAGCGGCCAATCTGTCAGAAAAACAACCGCACTGGAAATTTGGAGCTAAACATTATGCGCATTGACGCCATCAGCCCTGGTAAAAACCCGCCAGATGACATCAACGTTGTTGTTGAAGTGCCTATCGGTGGCGATCCGATCAAATATGAACTCGACAAAGAGTCCGGCACTCTATTTGTCGACCGCTTCCTGTACACGCCAATGCGCTATCCGGGAAATTACGGCTTCATGCCGCATACTCTTTCCGATGACGGCGATCCGGTTGATGTGCTTGTCTGCAACGTACGCGCAATCGTACCAGGAGCCGTCATTGCCTGCCGGCCCGTCGGTGTATTACTGATGGAAGACGACGGGGGCGAGGATGAAAAAATTATTGCGGTTCCAACAAGCCGCCTGACCAGCCGCTATAACAAAGTTAAAAGCTATCTGGATCTGCCTGAAATTACGATCCAACAAGTCGAGCACTTCTTTGCGCATTACAAGGATCTTGAGCCCGGCAAATGGGTGAAGATCAAGGGTTGGGCCGATACTGACGTCGCACGCCAGAAAATCACAGAAGCACTTGAGCGCGCACAAACACCAAAGTCCTGACAAATGCGGTAAATAACAGGGCTGACAGAACGCTCCATAATCAAACATCTTTCCCTGCCAGCTGCGGCCACTTAATATGGATCATATCGCATCGCCATACGGATCTGCGGAAGAAAGAAAACTATGAGCAAAATAAAAATTGCCGTCATGGGGGTTGCCGGCCGCATGGGATGCGAGCTTGTGCGGTCGGTCCTCTCGGCAGAGGGTTGCGAACTTGCCGGTGGCACAGAACCCGAAGGGTCTCGTTATATTGGTGATGATATTGGAACGCTCGCCGAAGGTTCCCCTATTGGCGTTAAAGTCACATCAGATGCGCTGGAGTTGATCGCCAAGACTGATGCAATTCTGGATTTCACAACACCTGCCGCTTCCGTTGAATTTGCCGGCCTGGCAGCCAACGCCCGCATTGTCCATGTCATTGGCACGACAGGTTTTTCAGAAGCAGACGAGGCTGCCATCGCAGCCGCCGCACGTCATGCCACAATTATCAAAGCCGGCAATATGAGCCTTGGCGTTAATCTGCTTGCCGAGCTGACGCGCAGGATTGCAGCAGCGCTTAACGACGATTATGATATAGAGATTGTTGAGATGCACCACCGCCACAAGGTCGATGCACCATCAGGCACAGCGCTTATGCTTGGGCAGGCTGCGGCTGATGGACGAGGCATATCTCTCAAGGATCGCAGTGTGCGTTCCCGCGACGGTAACATGGGAGAACGCCATCGAGGCGACATCGGCTTTGCCACATTGCGTGGCGGCAACGTCGTTGGCGAGCATTCTGTGGTTTTCGCAGCAGATGGCGAACGCATTGAGGTCACACACAAAGCAACCGACCGCAGCATTTTCTCGCGCGGCGCCGTCAAGGCCGCCATATGGGGCAAAGAAAAAGGCCCGGGCCTTTTTTCAATGACAAACGTCTTAGGCCTTTCATAGGATCTGCAGACGCTTCATATATGCTCTGTTCGGGCCTTCTGATAGCAGCTTTAGCCAGACAGTTCGCGGCTACGCTTTGCCGCTTCCGCAACTGCTTTGCTGAGAAGCCGCTTGAGACCATTATCCGCCATCAGAACCTGCAACGCGGCAAAGGTTGTGCCGCCGGGCGACGTTACATTTTCACGTAAAGTTGCGGGCGTGGCATCCGACTGGTGCAGCAGTTCACCAGCACCAGAAACTGTTGCATTGGCAAGACGCGCCGCAAGCTCAGGTGCAAGCCCTGCATCAATCCCCGCCTGAGCCAAACACTCAGCCAAAAGGAAAACATATGCCGGCCCGGAACCGGATACGGCGGTTGCGGCATCAATCAAGGCTTCGTCGTCAACCCAGCCCACTTCACCAACCGATGCCAGCAGTTGGTCACAAACCGTGCGCTGGGCACTTGTCACATGCGCGTTTGCCGCACAAACCGTCATGCCGCGCCCGATGGCTGCGGGCGTATTAGGAATGGAACGCACCACGGCAATGCCATTGGGCAGATAGTTTTCAAAACTTGCGATTGTGCGGCCAGCCGCAACCGAGATCACCAGTGTGTCACCAACTGCAAACCTGGCAATTGGCGGGAATACCATATCCATGACCTGCGGCTTCACCGCAACAATGATCACGGACGGCGCATGCTTCAGTTCATCAAGAGATGAGTATACAGGAATATCCTTTTGCTGAAGAAGCTGCGCAACTTCAGGTGGCGGCCCCGGGTCCTGCACAATAACCTTATGAGGAGGCAGTCCACCTTTTAGCCAGCCTGCCAGCATTGCGCCGCCCATTTTGCCGGCCCCCGCCAAAATTAAAGGCGTTTTAAGCAAGTCTTTCATCCGCGCTACAGCCTTACTCGTTGTTCCAGGCCGCCTGAAGACATCGCAACCTTTTTATCTTTGTTTATAGAGAGTGCTTTAAGGGAAGCTGCGCTTCAACTCACAATTACAACACGGCATCATGATCGCCCGGCGCACAGCAAGACGGAATCCATGTTCTGATTTGAAGCAAAACCGCCCTACTCAGGCACAACCTTCAGTTTCAAACATCGTTGAGGCCAACGCATCACGGCTTGGCTTTCCAGCCCAAACCACGAACTGAAAGGCCTGATAATACCGCTCAGCCGATTCCAACGCAGCTTTTAACAACGCATCACATTGCGTGCGTGTTGCAACCGCATCGTTAAGAAGCAAACCGTGGCGAAACATAATCAGACCTTCATGACGCCAGTAATCAAAATGCCCGATCCAGAGCTGTTCATTGATGGTGGCGATAAGACGGTATATCTCATTCAACCGGCTCTCTGGAACTTTAAGTTCAAATGCGCAGGCAACGTGCAATGTTTCCATATCATCGCGCCAGTTCAGAGAAATATGGTAATCAGCCAAAGATCCTTTCACGACCATAGTCAGTTCGTCTTCACATTGGCGGTCATAGGCCCAGTCGTGTTCGTGCGCAGCCTCTTCAATAAGATCGATAGGGTTCGTTGCACGCGCATTCCCGAGTTTGATTGCTGCAGCCATAAGCATCCTCTGTTTGTTTCCTGAATCAAAAGCGACTTGCTCTCGCCGCTTTCAGAAGGCTTCACACGCAACAACTCCAACATCCGGCCAGACATTTAAAATGCCAGCTGGTTTACGAAGGGAAACAGAATTGCTTGCCTCCACGCAACCTCACTTCAAGCTTCTCCACTGCCAAAGTGGGGGCACTGAGACAAAAGCTGTGCAGAACTCAGAACTGTCCACAGGCTCATGCTTAATTCGGCACCATCTTGAAGAGGAGTGGTTTCATTTCGCATGCACGCAAGAAACAGGCCGGTCATAGAAAAGCAGCAAAATTTTTACTGCAACTGCCCCTGCTGCAAATGTCAGGATGAGCTGCTGCTATCGTTGAGCCTGGCTTCCAGGCTTGCAATTTTTTCTGCCAGTTTACCGTTTTCCTGCCGTGCCTTTTCCGCCATCGCCTTAACAGCCTCGAATTCCTCACGCCGCACAACATCCATTTCTGACAAAACCCTGTCTGCCTGCGTGCGCATAATGGTTTCCACCTCTTTGCGCATACCCTCAGCTGCACCGGCAGCGCCAGTCATAAGGCGTGCCATTTCATCAAAAAGTCGGCCGGTTGTCTGCGTCATATCCTGGTCCTGCTTATCTCTTCCCGTTACAAAGCTTATACATGGCAAGGGTTATAACAGACTGGCATGAGTTTCGACACTATGGCATGTGTATAGGTTGATGCGCTTTAGCAAGAACACCTTGACAGTCATACGGACTTACCATCAACGTCCGCCGCAGCAGCTACATTTTGGACGGCTGTAAGAACAAACGTGAGATAAGTCTTATGCTGGCTCTCCCTTTTCCTCAGATCGACCCTGTGGCCTTTGCAGTCGGCCCTGTCGAAGTCAAATGGTATGGCCTGTCCTATATGGCTGGTCTTCTTCTTGGCTGGCTTTATATTCGCAATCTTATTGCGCAAACCAGGTTTTGGCCCCATACGGCCGCCCCGTTTGCACCAGTCAAAGCCGATGACCTTTTGATTTACATAACAATTGGGGTGATGCTGGGCGGCCGCCTGGGATTTATTCTGTTCTATGAGCCTAGACATTATCTCTCCAATCCTTTAGAAATAGCAATGATTTGGCAAGGTGGGATGGCGTTTCACGGCGCCCTGCTCGGCTGCGGATTGGCTATATATATATTTTCAGTGCGCAATCATTGTAATCCTTTGAGCGCGATGGACGCCTGTGCCGCTGCAGTTCCCATAGGCTTGTTCTTTGGGCGGCTCGCCAACTTCATCAATGGCGAACTCTGGGGGCGCCCAACAACTATACCCTGGGGCATGGTGTTTCCTGAAGCGCAAAGATCTTATCCGGATATTGAGCCTGTTCTGCGTCATCCCAGCCAGCTTTATGAGGCAGCTCTTGAAGGGCTGGCTTTATTCCTGCTGCTGCGGCTGCTAACTCATCGCTACGGCGCTCTGCAATCTCCAGGCCTGGTCACCGGCATGTTTCTACTTGGCTACGGCGTGGCGCGCTCATTTTGTGAACTCTTCCGGCAGTTCGATCCCGGCCATGCTTTTTCAAACTACGGCTTCACCCCAGGAATCGTTTATTCCATTCCCATGGTCCTACTTGGACTCTGGTTCATCCGCTCAGCACAAACGCGGACAACGGTGTAAATGGTGAATGAAAGGTATCAACAGCAGAGTATACCGGATCTGTTCGCCAGGCGGGCAACCCAGCTTGCAATAAAATTGCAGAAACACATTACCAGCAGCGGTCCTATCCCCGTCTCAAACTATGTGCAGGCCTGCCTCAAAGACCCTGAGCATGGATATTATATACATAATCCGGCGATTGGGGCCGCCGGTGACTTCGTGACGGCGCCGGAAATCAGTCAGATATTCGGCGAACTGATAGGTATATGGTGCGTCATCGTCTGGCGTCACATGGGTGAACCTGAACAGCTGAACCTTTTGGAACTCGGGCCGGGCCGCGGCACGCTTATGTCGGATATGTTGCGTGTCATCGCCAAACTACCAAAACTGAAGGATGGCCTGGATATACATTTGCTAGAAACAAATCAGACCCTCAGACAACAGCAAAAACAGACTTTACAGAAAAAGACCGAGCATTTTACGCATTATAACAATGCGGCGCTATTACACGATGCAGCCCGTCAAACAGGCGCCCCCTGGATTGTTGTCGGAAACGAATTTTTAGATGCGCTTGGCGTGCGGCAGCTTGTGACCCGCAACGGTGTCTGGCATGAACGCACAGTGCAATTGAATTCAGATGGCCAACTCTGCTTTGGTATTGGCGAAAGCCTTGAGACTTACGATGCTGGCTGGCCTGATGCTGAAAAAGCGCCGGATGGAGAAATCTTTGAGATAATCCCAGAAATCGACGCCACCATCATCCCCTTATTGAGAGCTTTAATACATCATTCTCCGGTCGCATCGCTTTTTATAGATTATGGATATGAGCAAACCAGATGCGGTGAGACGCTGCAGGCTGTACGCCGGCATGCTTATGAGCATCCCCTGACTTCTCCGGGCGAAGCCGACCTGACGGTTCACGTTGATTTTTCCAGAATCGCGGCAGCATTTCAAAAGGCGAACATGACGCCCCACACTGTCATGACGCAGGCAGAATTTCTGGGACGGCTTGGCATCGTCGAGCGCACATCCCAGCTGATGTCAGCCAATCCGGATCGTGCCTCAGACCTTGAAACGGCCACCTTGCGCCTGATCGCACCAAATGGCATGGGGGGACTGTTCAAGACCATAGCAGCCTCCAGCCCCCACCTTAGTCCCCTTCCTATCTTCGGGGCGGCCGGCATTTGACAAAGGCACGGCTGAAAAGGAATGTCTGCAATATAACCATGAGATCATGCCGTGAAATACAGTCTACAGTCGGCCGGGAGAGCCCGAAATGATAACCGCAACGACTTTGAAATCTGATCTGCTGAATGAGGCAAAAGATATTCGCCACGCTTTCTTTACACGTGAAGGTGGTATCTCGGAAGGTATCTATCAGTCTTTGAACTGTGGTTATGGATCGAACGATGATCGTACTGCAGTCACTGAAAACCGCCGCCGTGCTGCGGAATATCTCGGCTCTTCACATGAAGATATCGCAACCGCACATCAGGTCCATAGTGCCAAAGCGCTTGTGATCAATGCCCCTTTCGGACCTGACGGGCCACCGCAGGCCGATGCGCTCGTCACCCAGACACCGGGCCTTGCCATTGGCGTGCTTGCCGCTGATTGTACCCCGGTTTTGTTTGCGGACCAGCAAGCCAAAGTCGTTGGTGCCGCCCATGCCGGCTGGCGCGGCGCATCATCTGGCATTCTGGAAGCAACACTTGAGGTCATGGAGGCGGTGGGTGCCAAACGCAATCGCATTTATGCCGCCATCGGACCAACCATTCACCAGCCAAATTACGAAGTCGGCCCTGAGTTCGAGGCCGAGTTTCTTAAACGGGATACGAATAACCAACGATTTTTTGTCCGCTATTCTGAAGGTGGCAACCCCTTTTTTGACTTGCCCGGTTTTTGCTATGCAAGATTGCAGGCAGCATCCGTGCGATTTATCGATAATATAGCCCAATGCACCTATGAAAATGATTCGCTTTTTTTCTCATACCGGCGCAAAACCCACGGTTCAGAGCCAGATTATGGGCGTCAAATATCAGCAATTGCCATTTCATCTTAATTCGTCCACAGATTTCCAATAGGACATTAACTTTGTATAGCCGTGTTTCACAGATTTGGCCTATTTCGATCTGGACGCGAAACAGCGTAATCAGTAAGTTACAAGAAAGTGTACCGGCATCATTGATCGGCCGCAGGGTTTGTACGACGGCCTCCGGGTAACAGCGGGACATTGAGAGAGGAATGTCATTGTGACAACCACCAATGCTGCTGCGCCATGTAACGTACAAAAGCAAGTTATATGCGCGGCTTTTGCAGCTGCTACGGCCTTAAGCGTCACAGCCTGTTCCACAGGGGGCGAAAGCTTGATGGCTAGCTTTACGCAGCAAACGAATGACACATCAAGCACACTGCAGCCTCAAAGGATTATAGCACGCCCTAAAGGCAACATCGCAATCGCTCCGCTAATCGGACCGCCCAATCATGTTTCAAAAGAATTAACGGCGCAGGTCGGTTCAGAGCTTGCAAAACAATCCATTAATATGGTGCAGCCTGCATCCGGTCAAACAAACCTGGCTCAACCAAGTGAATATACACTGCGCGGCTATGTTGTTGCGGCAAGCGAAACTGTGGGCGTTAAAGTATCATATATATGGGATATTACGAATTCCGCAGGCAAGCGCGTGCATCGCATTACGGGCGAAAATATTGTCAGATCGAACGCTTCAAATGATCCGTGGTCTGCTGTGAACTCTGAACTTTTAACAAAAATGGCAAGTTTTACTGCTGGTGGCATTGCAAAGTGGTGGCCGGAGCAAGCAAATCTTCAGCCCTCCAATGAGCCTTTACTGTCATCTGCAGCGCCCGCCGTTCCCGGGCGCCAGAAAGTTGCGAATACTATGAATTCGCCCTCAACCCTCTCCGGAGTTGGCCGTAAAACAGGCAGTGTCAATACGCAAACTCCTTCGCTTTTCGCAGTCTATGTTCCACGCGTGAAAGGCGCCCCTGGTGATGGCTCAACCTCATTGTCAGGTGCTCTAAAAAAGCAACTGCAGAAAAGTGGTCTTAAGCTTGTTGAAAATTCTGCGAAAGCGGCCCATACGATTGAGGGAAATGTTGCCATAGGCGCGGCCCAGTCAGGGCAGCAGCCAATAAAAATAGATTGGGTTGTAAAGAGCCCAGTTGGCAAAAAACTGGGCACGGTATCTCAGAAAAATAAGATCCCTGCAGGCTCTCTTGACGGGAGATGGGGCGCAACAGCGGATGCGGCAGCATCTGCAGCCGCACAGGGCATTATTCGCCTTTTGCCTAAGAAGAGCGCAGCACGTTCATGAATCACCCGTTTTCCGCTCGCGTCCTAAGCTTTTTAGGTTTTACTGAAGATAGGTGAAACTCTGTACTGCGCTGGCACAGAATACGTGATGTCTAAAATGCGGAAGGTTTTGGCAAATTATTGGTTCAATAATCTATATATTTGATCCAATAGTTTGTTGAAACCTTACGGCTATGACTAGTCATTAAGCCGAAGCATGTATCTTGGCGACTGGTGTGCACCCATTTAAAATTACATAAAAGCAAAGCGAGGCGGTTATATGAGTAAAGCAAGTAATGCATTGCAGATTAAACTTGTCTCTGGAAATTCTAACCACCCACTCGCACGCTCAATAAGTGAACACCTGGGTGTTCCTCTTACAAAAAGTATCTGCCGCCGATTTGCGGATATGGAAGTGTTCGTGGAAATCCAGGAAAATGTTCGTGGTAAAGACGTTTTTGTCTTGCAGTCAACGTCATTTCCAGCCAATGACAATCTGATGGAGCTTCTTATTCTCATTGATGCTCTGAAACGTGCATCAGCGCGCAGAATTACAGCCGTCATGCCTTATTATGGCTATGCCCGCCAGGACCGGAAGGTTGGGGCACGAACACCAATTTCAGCCAAACTGGTCGCAAACCTTATTGAGCGCGCCGGCGCCGACCGTGTCACCACACTTGATCTGCACGCTGGCCAGATACAGGGTTTTTTCGACATCCCAACGGATAATCTATTCGCAGCGCCTGTCATGGTTCGCGATATTCGAGACAATTTTGAGCTGGAAGACATTTGTATTGTCTCGCCGGATGTCGGTGGCGTGGTTCGTGCTAGAGGTCTTGCTAAGCGCATAAAAGCGCCGATTGCCATTTGCGATAAGCGCCGCAACCGTCCCGGTGAAAGTGAGGTTATGAACGTTATCGGCGACGTTAAAAATAAGATCTGTGTCCTTATAGATGACATTGTTGACTCTGGCGGTACCCTTGTGAATGCTGCCAATGCTTTGCTGGAAGAAGGCGCCAAAGACGTTTTAGCGTACACAACACATGGCGTTCTCTCAAGCGGTGCCTGCAAGAGAATCAAAAAGTCAAAACTTAAATCTCTGGTTGTTACAGACAGCATCGAACCAACAAAAGAGGTACTGTCCGTACCTAACATCAGGATTTTATCCATAGCGCCACTGATGGGCGACGCCATATCACGAACCAGCCATGAGCAAAGCGTGTCCAGCCTGTTCGATTCTAGTTTTTAGATAAGGCTCTGCCGGTCCTACGCGCACAGAGCCTGACTATAGCGCACGGCTTTGTAAGAGAGTATCACATTGGTCAGCGTCCGCTTGGCTTGCAGCATAAGTAACCAGATTAGGTGTTTGCAGTGGAATGGCCAAAAGAGCATCAGTACGCCATTAATCAGCTGTGATGAAAAGAGTCTTGGAACGTCTCATGCGTGCCTCCCAAACACTGGTATTCAAACAGATAAGCGCCACACTTTGAGTGGCACCCCTGAGAGTTTCGATTGCCTCCAATCTTAGAGCCTGTCCGTAAAAATGTTGAGTCATCAGAATCACTTATGATTCAG
>CAYUYL010000062.1:0-11772 GCA_964449195.1 uncultured Filomicrobium sp. | reverse complement strand
CAATAATTGTGACGAAGGCGACCAGCATGGTGAAGAAAAGGCGATCTCCGATAACTTCGGTCACGGGCAGCTCGTATTCGAACGAATAGCCGAGATCCCCTTGAAGAAGCCCCGCAACCCAAATGAAATAACGTTCAATCGGATGTCTGTCGAAACCATACTCACGCTTCAGATCCTCGATGATTTTGGGGTCTACATTTTCACCCTGCGCCTGCAATTCCGCCATGTAACTTTCGAAGTAATCGCCAGGCGGCAGTTCAATCAGAATGAACACCAAGGCACTGATGATCAGCAACGTCGGGATCATCATCAGAATGCGGCGGAGGATATAAAAAAGCATGACAACCCGCCTTTATCTTTGTTTTGCAAACCAGAATGTGTCTGGCATATAGATACCGAAGTATGCCGACGGCACGTACCCCCAACTCCCCTTTTCAGGCACGTTTCGCAAGCCGGAGCTGTGGGCAATGGGTTGCATGGCGCCATTGACCGTGCCGATTGAGAAGACTTGATCAGCGTGAATAGCCAGAATTTTATGCCATATAGCACCGCGTTCCTTTGCGCCGGGTGAAATTTCCCACTGTTTTAGCAACTGAACCAGTTGTTTTGCTGCCGGCAGATCCGGTTCCTGGCCAGCCTTGCCTTTCGTCCAGTAATAATCGCCCCATTGCGGCCATTGATAATGCTGCTTTGAGGTCGGTGCGTAATCAAGTGGGCTCGATTGAGCAGTTGCAAGGCCGTTATCATAACCCGGCCAGACGGAAATTACGGTATCTCCCGCATAAACGCGGTTGCGAAACAGATCTCTATGAGTCGGACGTGGATACATCAGGATGCCAATCTTGCGCCAAGTATCACGCACCAAGGCCAGAACATCCGTTTGCAACGTGCTTTCCCCGGCCGTTTCAAGGATCATCTCTGCACGGCGTCCATCTGGCAGAAGACGAATACCGTCGCGTCCGCGTTTGGCAAGTACCGTCTGGTCCAACAAACGGTTGGCTTCCTCCAGATCAAAACGTGCATATGCTTCGGCATAGTCTGGTTTGAACAGCGGGCTTTCCGGCACCACGGTATTGGCGCTTTCTTGCGCCAAGCCATAGAAAATTGCCTTGTTGATCTCGCGGCGGTTAACGGCCAGCGACAAGGCACGCCGCACGTTGACATCGCGGAAAGCTGTGCGCCAGGCCTTGTCTTTGGTGTTGAGATTTGGATAGATCGCCAATGCCGAACCAACCGTATGTTTCCAAAGATTGACTTTTATAACACCACGCTTTTCTGCAGCCTTCAAAAAGGTGTAATCGTCAAAGCGGAGATAGCGGCCTTGCAAATCACTGTCACGGCTGCCTGTTTTGGCTGGAATGAGTGAATTGGAACCAATCGCGATCGTGACCGAATCCGCATACGGGAGCTGCTGGCCCTTGGTGTCGACACGGTGAAAATATGGGTTGCGCGCAAACACATAAAGGGACGACGGCGGCCTGGTTTGCAGCTGCCAGGCCTCTAACGTCGGCATGCCGGGATCTGAGGGCTGAAATTGCCGTGACTTCTTTTTAAATGCTTTCACCCAGCGCTTCCCAAGTGCCTTATCCGCATATCTTGCATGGAATTGCTTGAGATAATGGGCTGGCGCATAGATATAGCGTGCGCGCGTTCCGGTAATGGCCGGCAGGAAATAAGGATTGGGCTTATCCCAGGTGTAACGCACTGTACGCTCATCGACGATTTCAAAACACGGCAGTTTATTATCAACCAACAGATGGCGGTGGGGCCCGCTGGGAGAGAGATCTTTATTATTTGCAATATCTTCCCAGTAGAAACGGAAATCTTCCGCCGTGAACGGATGCCCATCGGACCACTTGTGGCCCGGCCGCAAAAATAACGTGAACTGACGCTCGCCCTGGACATCATAGCTTTCAAGGATATCCGGCTCGAATTCCAGTTTGTGATTATAGCCGATAAGGCGCGCATAACCGTAATACACCATCATGCGCACATCTTTTTCACGCCCCATCAGCATCCTGATGCGGCCGCCATGCCTGCCAACTGCACGGCCCTGAGCCGGTAAATCAATAGTCTTGGGAATTTTTGGCAAGCGTTCATGCACCGGGGGCATCTTGCCGGCCTGCACAAGGTTGCGCAGCAATGGCGTTTCAACAAATTCACCCGGCGCGTTGGCATGCACGGGGGCCAGCTGGGCGGCCGAAGCACAGATCAGTAGAACAAAGCAGACTGAGAGAGTAATGCGGAGCTTCATGCTGTCAATTCCGTCGCGTTGGCGTTTGCATTGGCAAGCACATAGTGCTCTTCTCCCAAAGACAGGTGCTTCACAGCTTCAGGATTGGACCCGCCTGAGAATTGCTCTCCCCAGTTTACAGGATCAGACGCTTCACCACGCCCTAAGGCCTTGAGATCCAACGGACGGTCAAGGTCGGGATACGGAACTGCACTTAAAAGCGCGCGCGTGTATGGATGGACAGGTTTACGGAACAGCACCTCACGCGGGGCAATTTCCACGAGACGGCCGCGCGCCATCACCGCAATCCGGTCGGCCACGTAATCGACGACGGCAAGGTTGTGCGAAATAAAAATGTATGTCAGGCCAAGCTCTGTGCGTAAATCCCACAACAAATTGAGAATTTGCGCTTGAACAGAAACATCGAGTGCAGAGACCGGTTCATCGCAAATAAGCATGTCCGGCTTGAGCGCCAGAGCGCGCGCAATGCCGATACGCTGGCGCTGGCCACCTGAAAAACTGTGCGGGTAGCGATTGAGAAAACGTGGGTCCAGACCAACAGCCTGCATCAGTTCCATGGCCCGTTCAATTTGCTCGGCATTTGAGCCGAGACCATGGATCTGCATCGGCTCGCGCAGGATATTGAGCACGGTCATACGCGGCGATAAAGAATTGACGGGATCTTGGAAAACCATCTGAATGCGGGTGCGCACGTCCTTGAGATTGCCTTGCGAGAGGGTCAGCAGATCATGGCTTTCTTTGCCACTGTTATAAATCAGTTGGCCGCTGTCGGGTGTGAGCGCCCGCATGATCATCTTGGAGAGCGTTGTTTTACCGCAGCCGCTTTCACCGACCAGCCCCAAACACTCGCCGCGCCGCACATCAAGGCTTAGGTTACTGACCGCTTTCACTTGTTGTAAAGGCTGACTTTTCAACCAGCCGTTTTGTTTCTTGATTTCAAACGACTTGGTGATATTGCGGATCGACAACAGCGGCTCTGCTGCAGTGAGATCCGGCGGACGGCGTTCAGCCACGGCTGCCATGCGTGCCGCATCTGGATCATCACGCAACGACACCAGCCGCTCATTAGGTTTCATATCAAATTGCGGCACCGCATTTAAAAGCGCCTTGAGATAGGTATGGCGGGGCGCACGAAAGATAGGTTCAACCGGACCTGCTTCCATGATCTCGCCGTGATAGACGACAACCAGCTCGTCAGCCATATTGGCAACAACGCCGAGATCGTGCGTGATCATCAGGATTGCCATGCCCATCTCAGCCTGCAGATCACGCAAAAGGCTCAAAATTTGTGCCTGGATAGTTACGTCCAGTGCGGTGGTGGGTTCATCTGCAATCAGCAACGACGGCTCACACATGAGCGCCATAGCAATCATAGCCCGCTGCCGCAGTCCGCCGGACAGCTCAAAGGGATAACTATCATAAGCCCGCCTCGGATCGGGAAAGCCGACCAGTTTTAGCATATGCTCTGTGCGTTCGCACGCTTCTTTGAAGCTGCGGCATCTGTGAATATCAAGCGCTTCCTGAACCTGGCTGCCAACGGTATGCAGAGGTGACAGCGAATTCATTGGCTCCTGGAAAATCATCGACATCCGGTCGCCGCGCAAGGCGCGCATTTGCCTGCCGTTGCGATCCAGTTGCGCGATATCGGTACTTTGCTTGTTTGCTGTATCTTCGAATAGAATGCGGCCGCCTGTAATTTGCGCAGCTTGTGGCAGAATTCCCATAATCGATTGGGAAATAACGGACTTGCCGGACCCCGATTCACCAACCAGAGCGACAACGCTTCCGGGTTTAATTCGGAAACTAACCCCTTTAACAACCTCCAGCGCATTACCATGTAAGGAGATAGTAACTCTGAGATCTTCTACGCGCAATAAGTCGGTCATGCGTGCTCCATGGCAGTCATCCGTCCGTTGAACATGCGATGCCGTTCCCCGCTTCAAAGTTGCGACGCCCGCTATATGACACATGATGTGCGCAACAACCAAAAGGTTTCATCAGCAAACGAGTAACGATTTAGGCATTTTCTATTGATCTGTGATCAACAGATCGCGAACGCCGCGTGAATTAAACCAAGTGTTTACATCTTTCGCGTTGTATATCCGCAATGATAACCATAATACTCTCATCAAAGCATCGTCATTTTCCGCCCGTTTAATAAAAATGTTATGACAACGCATACATCAGGTGCATCCAGACCGGCTAGGGGCCAATGAACCATGCTATGCTTTGACGGCTCACAAAGCCTTCTGATTTTTGGCGGCCCATATTCCAACCTGCCGGCGACAAAGGCCATGCGTGCGTTAGCCGATGATTTGCAGGTTTCGGCAGACCATATCTTTTGCACGGGTGATATCGTTGCCTATGCCGCAGAACCGCAAGAAACAGCTGAGTTCATCCGAAACTGGGGGATCCATGTGATTGCCGGCAACTGTGAAGAGCAGTTGGCGGCAGAGGCTGAAAACTGCGGCTGCGGCTTTGAGGAGGGATCAACCTGCGATATGCTCTCGCGTAGCTGGTACGGTTTTGCAGCGAAAAACACATCCCGGGAAATCCGCACCTGGATGGCCAGTTTGCCGTCATCGCTGCGGTTTGAATTCGCAGGTCTAAGTTGCCTTGCGCTACACGGCGGCACCAGCCAAAACAATCGCTTTATCTTTAAATCCGACACAGCTGCCCTGCACGAAGAGGCCGAAAACGCTCAAGCCGATATCGTCTTTGCCGGGCACGCAGGCATTCCATTTATAACCCGCATTGCAAAGACCACATGGGTCAACGCCGGTGTTATCGGTGTCCCTGCCAACGATGGCACACAAAATGGCTGGTATGCGCTTGTAGACGCTAATGATACAGGCGTTCGCATCTCACTGCGGCGCATGGCTTATGACTATCAAAGCGCAGCCGAGGCAATCCGCCAGGCCGGTCATGCCATCCCTTATGCTGAAGCGATCGTCAACGGCATATGGCCAAGTCATGCTGTGCTACCTGAAGCGGAGCTGGCGCAAACAGGTATCAAACTGAGGCAAAAAACTATAAGGCTAAAACGGCCAGCAGCCTCGATCCGGTGATGCGGCAGACAAATCGCAAAATTGGCTGTTATGGAATAACGCCGGAAGCACCAAAACAAATTTCTAACAGTTCAGAAAAAAAGAACTTAGACACCGCCACGTTTTTTCTGCGCCATTTTCAACAGCCTTTCCGGCCTTTTTGATAGCCTCGCCTGTTTTTTTAACAACTTCACCTGCTTTTTGACCTGCCTTATTCAGTTCTTTTTTTGAGCTATCAACAGTGCGCTTCGTCAACTCAACAACTGTTTTGGGTTCTCCTTTTGGCGGCTGTTGTGGTTCAAAGGCAGATGCGTTTTCGCCCCCCGACAAACTTTCAGGTCTCAAAGGCTTTGGAAACCGGTTGGTGTATTCACGTGCCATCTGACTGAGGTCAACCACAACAAGATCGCCCGTGCAGAGCATGTCATTCTGATTTGCTTTGCAGCTACCGTGACTATAAGCTTTGGCGATTTCACGGATGCAGGCCAATTGCGTTAAACGGCGATCTTGTAAAAAAGTTGTGTGCTCGGGAGCTGCAGATGGACGGCAGATATACGTCATTGCGGGCTCATTACACATCACACATATGTCAGCCGCCAACGCTGAGACTGTCACAAAGCTGGCTATCGCGAAAGTTGCCAATGATGTCACTTTTAATCTGCGCATTATAAGCTTTCACTCCGTCACGTTATACATTATCACCCCGCAGAATGTGAAAAGCTGGCCTTCTCATATGGCGTGCCATTATGGCCGTGCACCTTATAGAGGCCGCGTATCGAGAGGCGATCGTAATAAGCCTGAATGGCTGGAAATTCCGGTTTTGGAAAGTCAATGCAATATCAACGGTTAACCACAAGGCCGGCCGGGATGTCTGCAATTGCAAAACTTTCGCCCATAAGATACTTTTCGCCCTCGGCCAGATAAGCTTCCAAAAACTGCATTGACTGCGTCCAACCGGTCTGTGCTTTATTCAAAAGCTCATTATCTTGAAATTCAGCTATTTTAAAGACCTTTGACATCATGGGTGGCCAAACATGCGCATAAAGGTCCTGGGTGGCCCAATCCATCCTTACCTCGCAGAGAAATCGCTGCTGACAGCACCGGGAAAGAGATCATCGCGGGAACAACTTTTCTGCGTCAGCTCGCAGCAGCAATGTCTTTTGCTAACAAATCATACAGTTCCTGCGTGACCTCTGGCCGAATGCCGAACCATAGTTCAAACCCCTTTACAGCCTGATGTAGAAGCATATCGAGGCCATTTGATGTGATCAGCCCACGCGCTTCGGCAGCCGCCAGCAATGGGGTTTTGAGCGGCACATAAACGATGTCGCAAACAACTGCTGTGCCAGGAAGCATAGAAATATCAATGTCAAGGGGCGCACTGCCGTGCATGCCCAGCGATGTCGTATTGACAAGAACTTGAGCCCCCCCGATCAGATCCGGCAGGGCATCCCATTGATGAGGAACAATCGTTTCACCAAATCTCGTACGTAGATCCACGGCCTTGCCAACACTGCGATTGACGACGTGGATCTTGGCGATACCGCGTTCGACAAACCCATAAACAATCGCCCGCCCCGCACCGCCTGCGCCCAGCACAATCACCTCATCTGTGCGTTGCTCCCAGCCTGGGGCTGCTGCATCAAGCGCATGGAGGAAACCCTCGATATCAGTATTGGTCGCCCGTAACACGCCGTTGTCAAGCCATAACGTATTCGCGGCTTCAACCGCTGCCGCCCGAGCATCTGGCGTTGCAATCTGAAAGGCAACGTCCTTATGCGGCATCGTCACGTTGGCGCCGACATAGCCATGATTCGATAAATTAGCAATGAATTCAGCGGCATCGTCAGGCGCAACTTCTTCAGCACGATAGGTGGCATTAAGAGTGTAATGCTTGATCCAGTAGCCATGCAATTTGGGCGAGCGTGAGTGTTTGGCCGGATAACCAATGACACAAGCGGCTCGCTGTCCGGCTGCAGAATTATGTTCAGCCATGTTCTTTTCCTCAAGGTAATCATTTGATTGGCAATGCAAAAATAACGCGATCACAAGTGATATGAGACCAGCAGCTACATCATCAACCAGCCTTTCGGCCAGTTATGGAAGATCTAGCCGCACACATCCCATCTCAAATTGATGGCACCTTGCTTAATTGGATTTATTGTGAAGCAGTTTTGCCATAGCATCTAGCGCCAGGACATATCCATTGATGCCAAATCCGCAAATTGTGCCAGTGGCAGCTTGAGAGACATAAGAATAATGACGGAATGTTTCGCGTTGGTGCGGATTTGAGATATGCACCTCTATAATAGGACAGCTCAGCATCTTCAAGGCGTCGAGAATAGCGACGGACGTATGCGTGAAAGCCGCGGGATTGATTATAATTCCAGCTGCATCTTCAAAGGCGCCTTGAATCCAATCGACAATTTCGGCTTCATTGTTGGACTGATCAAACACGATCTCAAAGCCGAGATCTTTGGAATAGTTGCGGCATAAGTCTTCAACATCTTTCAGCGTCGCGGTGCCGTAAATCTCCGGCTCGCGCTTACCCAGCATATTAAGATTGGGGCCATTGATTATGTGAACCATGTTTGCCAAAGGCAGGATGTATCCTTATCGTCTGAGAGCCTCACAGGCATAGAAATTAATATCAAAAAGGTACCCTCAAGCCAGGACGACTCTAATCCCAGCTTGAGACGAACTTCTGAATAAAAAGCGCTTTCGTCTTATCTGGTTCTCAGTATGATCTGAACACCAATAAGACTAACTTAAAGATTATTTCTTCAATGACAGCTTAATACCGCGGAAATTGCCAAAGTTTCCTACCATGCTAACTGTCTGTTGGTTCGAAGTATATTTCACGAACATACCTGCTTCAACGGCTCCAGTCGCCTTAAGAGTAATATTACCCGGGGAAAATTTTCCAGCCACTTCACCTTCAGCATTGAAATTACGCTCTTCCCAGCTGCCGTAAATTTTTTCACCCTTGAGTGAAAGCTGAGATCGAAATTCAAATTTATAGCTGGTTGACGCGCAGCGAACGGCCATTCCAAGCTTGCTACCGCCATCTTTAGGATTGTAATACGCTTTGCATCTTAATCGTTCTGTTTTACCATCCTGCAGTTTCAGCTGACCTGCCCCTCTCCAAGCACCTTTTATGGAGCTAAAATTAGCACCCCATGCGCTTGAATGGCCAAGCGGTGCAGTTGAGATGAAACCCAGCGTCAGAGCTGCCACCACAGCCATTTGTAAAACTCGCATATCTCGACCCTCCGCGTCTTCGAAACCAAAACAACCAGCTACATCAAATGCAGCGCCATTATTATACTATAATATGTGGCATGTCTTATACATTCTCAGAATGCACTGCGGCAGTAAGATCAAGGCAACATGTAGGGGAAAGCCGTGAAGGCGGCCGATTATCTTATATGCGTTGCGCGAAAGCGGCATATTTTGGAGTTTCAGTGCAGTTTGTACCCACCGAAGCAAAAGCAAAATTCAACAATCTGCCACAAAACATATGCCTGCCTTTTAAGCTTACTGTTGCAGACAGCTGATCAGGTGAGTTCAAAACAAGATCCTGACCTGTACTAATCGCTATAGCATAAACTTTTTGATGCGGCGTACGGTTTGCCAGCACAACACTGTTTATGATGGACAGAAAAAGCATGGCGGTAATCAGGGGAAGCAATACGCCACGCGTGAGTTGGCTCATAGTCATGGTCGATAGTCTCCCCGTGAAAATTATCAGTGCTTGAAACTTCTATAATTTGGCTTGGCCGAGAATTGTAATTTGGACAAACCGGGTTTCAACCTGCACCGATTCGGCTGAAAAAGGGGAGAATAAATCAAAAGATTTGCAGGATGTTTTGAATAATGTGTTGTAATCTGGGCATGGCGGCACCTGATCGCCCAAACGCGTCCGGCAGAATTCAGAACATTATCCGGCCGCAAACATAAACTCTGTCATGCCGGTGCTTGTCACCGGCAACCATGCACCAAAACGGAAAACCGCTTGCATAGCGGCTCCGACTTAATGTCTTACGGCGTGCACGCCCTGGCCCCCCACGCTTGTTGAGCAATGGAACCCGGCAATAAATGCCGGGATGATCAAGGTTCTGCTAAGGTTAGAGACAATCTTGAATTTCAGCGGACGTATACAGGTCATCAGGTGGCAGCATGACCGCAACCACATGCGTATCCAAATAGCTTTGTCTCTTTATAGTTTTCTTTATAGTCTCTGGCGTTGAGACTGGCGGCTTTCACGTCGCAACGCCGCCACTCAACAGCAAACTGTGACGATACTTACCAGTGATGCCGCATGCCGCACGAGCATATCCAAATCGCCAGGCCGTCTTGACTTATCACCTTTTTGACCGTGTGCTAGAACTGATTTACAACAGTTGTACACGCCCAGGGCTAGGATGCGACAGCAGGATTACGTATCCAGCGCTCCCGCTCAACACTTAAGAACAATAGCAGCCACGGAAGACGAACTCCACGATGACGGACACATACGATATTATCTACACCAAGGTCGATGAGGCTCCAGAACTAGCCAGTGGTTCACTGCTGCCAATCATCAAAGCGTTCGTCAAACCGGCCGGTATCACCGTCGGCACACGCGACATCTCACTTGCAGGCCGTATTCTTGCGCTATTTCCCGATCGCCTGACGCCTGGGCAACACCAAACCGATGACCTGGCTGAACTGGGAACACTTGTCACGACCCCAGGCGCTAACGTTATCAAACTGCCTAACATCTCCGCTTCGCTGCCGCAGTTGAAAGAGGCTATCAAGGAGCTTCAAGAGCAGGGCTACGCATTGCCGGATTACCCGGAAAGCCCGCAATCGGATGAAGAGCGCGCGGTCCAGGCAGCATATGACCGGATCAAGGGCAGCGCCGTGAACCCGGTTCTGCGCGAGGGTAACTCAGACCGCCGGGCGCCTAAGGCCGTCAAGGAATATGCGAAAAAAAAACCGCATTCCATGGGTGCCTGGACCCCGGACAGCCGAACCCATGTCGTCTCCATGCCGGGGCAGGATTTCTTTGCCAATGAAACGTCCGTGACCATAACAGAGGCGCAGGCCGGTGATGCCCGAATTGAGTTTGTAGCCCAAGACGGCAGTGTCACCGTGCTGAAGGAAAAAACGCCACTGCAGGTGGGCGAGGTTGTTGATGCTGCATTTATGAGCTCAGCCGCGTTACGCGCGTTTTTTGAAGAGCAACTCGCCGATGCCAAGGCTCAGGGCGTGCTGTTTTCCCTGCACGTCAAGGCAACGATGATGAAAGTATCCGACCCGGTGATCTTCGGGCACGCCGTATACACCTATCTCAGGGACGTGTTTGAAAAGCATGACGCAACCTTTACTGAACTGGGAATCAACCCGGACCTCGGGATTGGCGACCTGGAGCAGAAAATTGCAACGTTGCCCGAGGCCAGGCGTTCTGAAATTGAGGCTGACATCAAGGCCGCCATGGCTGCTCAACCAGACCTTTACATGGTCAACTCAGACCGCGGCGTCACAAATCTGCATGTCTCCAGCGATGTGATTATCGATGCCTCCATGCCGGCGCTGATCCGTGGCGGCGGCAAGGCCTGGGGGCCTGACGGTAACTCCCGCGATACCAAATGCGTGATTCCGGATAACAGCTATGCACCGGTTTATGATGAGACCATCGCGTTCTGCAAGGAGCACGGCGCTTTCAATCCGGCGGAAATGGGCACGGTTCCCAATATCGGCTTAATGGCACAAAAAGCGGAGGAGTATGGCTCTCATCCGCAAACCTTTGTGGCACCCGCAAACGGCACCATGCGTACCATTGATGCGGCTGGCCATGTGCTGCATCAACATACGGTTGAAAAAGGTGATATCTGGCGCATGTGCATGGTCAAGGATGCTGCGGTCCGCGACTGGGTAAAACTGGCCGTGGGCCGCGCCAGGGTCACCGGAACGCCTGCCGTATTCTGGCTTAACAAGGCACGCGCACACGATGCACAACTGATCGCCAAGGTTGAAGCTTATCTGCAGGATCACGACACGTCAGGCCTGGATATCCATATCATGGCACCACGTGAGGCCACACGTTTTTCGCTGGCGCGCATGAAGAGAGGCGAAGATACAATCTCAGTAACCGGCAATGTGCTGCGTGACTATCTAACCGACCTGTTCCCAATCCTTGAGTTGGGCACCAGCGCCAAGATGCTCTCCATCGTCCCCCTCATGAACGGCGGCGGCCTGTTTGAGACAGGCGCCGGTGGCTCGGCGCCCAAGCATGTGGAGCAGATGATGGAGGAAGGCCACCTGCGCTGGGACTCGCTGGGTGAGTTCCTTGCTCTTGCGGTTTCACTGGAACATCTGGCTACTGCTAAAGGCAACAGTAAGGCTGGTGTGATCGCAAAAGCGTTTGATTCAAGAAATGAGCAGTTCCTGGATGCGAATCAATCGCCCGTCCGGACAGGTGCAGAC
>CAYUYL010000061.1:0-11908 GCA_964449195.1 uncultured Filomicrobium sp. | reverse complement strand
ATTGAATCATAACTGATTCCAGTGACTCAACATTTTTATGGACGGGCTCTAAGAAAGCTAATAATGCAAAAAATATTCAAATAAGCCAGACGAACAGACATTTTCTTGCGGACTTTGACGATGTGGTTCCTGGACAAGGCGGTCGGCGTTTTCAATACAAACAGGTGTTCGCCGTAGCCAGTGGGCGGATCGGGCTTTATATCACCCACCGTGATATTGTGCCTGTTTCATTTGAGTTCGCTGAATTCCTGGAGCCGTGGCTTGTGTATTGGACGCCGCCAAAGGCACTTTTTGAAGCGCGCACAGTTGAAGAGCAACACGATATATTGGAAGCCTGGGAAAATAAAGTCGGCTTTAATTCTGCCCAGAAGCAAGATATTCAAGCACTTAAAACAAGACATAAAATTATACCTGTCGAGAGCGTCGAGGCACTGTTGAAAATCTGGCAGTGGCGCAAGGTCATGCAGATTGCCAGGCTTTGGATCGCGGAAGACTTTTCGCAACGCCATCGGTTTGCGGGGGTGGACATCAACAAATGCCTCACACATGGGCCACAAGAAAAAGGGGTTAACAAGATTGTACGCGTCGTTTTTGCGACCAATCGCAAGGAACACGACGCTTTGGAGGATGGAGCGTTCGATCCAAAGAGCTGGTTTTCGAACCAACCGAATGCAAAAGGTGGCCAGACAATAGGGTGTGCTTCGGTTTCCGTGCCGTTGAAACCTTCAGTGGATGCCTCGCTGCCTTCCAATTACGCAAACACATGGTTTGCGGGCCGCACACAATTGACCACAGACGATGGAAGATTATTTCGTGTTCTGAAAACAAGAAAGTTTAGCAACATTGACAGGACATCAGCCGCAAAGCAGTTGCTGCTCTTGGATCAGGAAAGGTGGCTTTACAACAAAGAGCACGTCGCTCTCGTATTTGTCCATGGATACAACACATCGTTTAAAAATGCGCTCTACAGAGCAGCGCAAATTGCAGCTTCAGCAAATTATCCTGGCAGAGTTTATCTTTTTAGTTGGCCGTCCGCTGCAGATACCATGCGGTATCTTTCGGATATGGATATGGCGGAGCGCTCTGAAGTTCACTTCTCCGCCTTCCTGAGAGCGATTTTCCGGGATCCGGAAATCGAGAAAGTGGATGTCGTCGCCCATTCTATGGGGGCACAAATACTAGTGCGGGCGTTATCCGATATGACAGACCTGTTCTACAGTTATCCGGATAAGAAAATCAGACGCGCGTTTTTTGTTGCGCCAGACATTTCAGCTGCCGTATTTCAGAGAAAAGTCCGTGAAGTCAGCTGGCTTGTGGATGGCATTACGATTTACAGCTCAAAATATGACGTGCCGTTATTCTGGTCCCGCTGGCTGCGCAACGGGCCGCTCAGGCTGGGACGCGTAATAGACGGGGAAAAACTCAGGGCGAATTTGCCTGCTGAAAAAATTGAAGTCATTGATGCGAGCCGGGAAGGTAATATTTGCAACCTTTGGGGCTATAGTCTGACTGATATTTCCAACAGTCACACGTACTTCGGGCAGGAACCTGTCGCATCAAACCTGAAGCAGCTGCTTTCCAACGTTGTTCGTGGCAGGTCTTCAAAAAGAAACAGACAGGTGGTCTTTCCGGAAAGCGAACGTCAGGTGAAATGCTCCTGGAAATTCTGGTGAGTTGCGCTATCGGTCTGACGATGGTTCGCGGCTGAGGAGGGCTGGAATGGCTGATTATAAGCTTTACTATTGGCGGCTTCCGTTTCGTGGTCAGTTTGTTCGCGCTGTTCTGGCTCATGTCGGTGCTTCATGGGAAGAAGCCGGCCTTGAGGATTTGAGGTTGCTGATGGACGCGGAGCCGGCGCAACAATTAATCCCGCACATGGGGCCGCCTGTGCTGACGGATCATGAGGCAAATTTTTCAATCAGCCAAACACAGGCGATTTTGACGTATCTTGGAGGCAAGTATGCCCTTATTCCGGCAGATCCGGCCCGCGCTGCACTCACTGCTAAGATAATCGCGGATGCCAATGATGTATTGTATGAGATAACACTTCATAACGGTGCACAAATGTGGACGCAAGAGACGTGGAGCGCTTACCGCCTGCGCCTTACGCGTTGGATGTCCATCTTTGAGGAGCACGGACGGCGTCATGGCCTAACGGTTGAAGCAGGGCATATCCTTGGTACAGACAGTCCGGGCATTGGCGACCTCGTTGTTTATGTTCTATGGGGTGTGATGACATCTAAACTGCCGGAACTCAGGCCGTTGCTTGACGTATCGGCACCCGGTATTGCAGGTTTGTGCGATAGGATTGCAAGGCTGCCTGAGCAGAGAAGGTTGCGTCTGCGTAGCGATGAAGCCTACGCAGATGAATGGTGCAGCGGCAATATCGAGGCCTCTCTGCGTGCCGTGCTTTGAGCGTTTGTTGTCTGTTTGAAACGGACTTATGATGAAAGTTTCTGTCGAGGCTTTATCGCCTCAATACAGACAAAGTTTGCGCTGTATATGTCGTACATTATGACTAGATCAGCTAAATAATTCAGCATTTGTAACGAAATAGGTGAGAGCTTGCTCGCCGTCCTGCATCTGGTTTGAAGCTTCCATTATCATTGTAAATAAATCGAACGCTTGGCTCCTGCAATAAGGTGCAATATGGCGCGCGGCATATGCTGTCTGCGTGTACCAATGCACGGATGCAGTGGAACTGGTTCCTGACACTTAAAAGTGTGCAACATGAGCAGTTATAACGAAATCATAATCCCGGGTGGAGCGCCGCTTAAGATGTGGACGAAAAATGTTCAGATCGAAGATGCGGCGATCAATCAAATGATCAATGTGGCGCGCTTGCCGATCATCCATGGTCATGTGGCAGCTATGCCGGATTGCCATCCTGGCAAAGGTGCGACCGTTGGCTCGGTTATTCCCACGAAGGGCGCGATTATTCCCGCCGCCGTCGGCGTTGATCTTGGATGTGGCATGATGGCCTTGAAAACGACCTTGAAGGCGGGGCAGCTGCCGGATAATCTCGCGCCTATCCGCTCAGATATCGAGCGCGCGGTGCCGCATGGTTTTGTCTCGCTGAAAGGGCGCGCGCGCCGTGGCAGCTGGGAAGTTGTACCGGGCGGTGTCGTCAGCCGTTGGCGTGATCTTGAGGCGAGATACCGCCGTATTGTCGACAAGCACCCCAGGATTTCCCATAAACGTCCGGAGCATCAGCTGGGATCGCTTGGCACAGGCAATCATTTTATCGAGGTCTGCATCGATGAAGCCGATGACGTGTGGGTGATGCTGCATTCCGGCTCACGCGGGCCAGGCAATAACATCGGTCAATATTTCATCGAACTGGCCAAGGAGGACATGCGTCGGCACATCTCCAATCTGCCGGATGCCGATCTCGCCTATCTGAGCGAGGGCACCGAGCATTTCGATGATTATATCGAAGCGCTCAACTGGGCCCAGGATTATGCCTGGGAAAACCGGCAGGCCATGATGGACGCAGTGTTGCGTGTGCTGCGCGACCGTTTGCCGAAGTTTAAGCTTGGCAATCTTGCGGTCAACTGCCACCATAATTATGCGGTGGTCGAAAATCACTTTGGCGCCGATGTCTGGGTTACGCGCAAAGGTGCCGTGCGGGCGCGCAAAGGCGATCTCGGCATCATTCCGGGATCGATGGGAACAGAGTCTTTCATTGTGCGTGGCAAGGGTAATATCGAAAGCCTGTGTTCGTGCTCCCATGGGGCCGGGCGTGCAATGTCACGGTCCGAAGCCAAACGCCGGATCACGCTCAAGGATCACCGCATCGCAACGCAGAATATCGAATGCCGCAAGGACAGGGGTGTCATCGATGAAAGCCCGGCAGCCTACAAGGACATTGCCGCCGTCATTGCCGCCCAGTCAGACCTGATTGAGGTCGTCCACCATCTCACACAGGTGATCAACGTGAAGGGATAAGCGGCTGGCTATTTCAGTAAGGGGCACAATTATTAGTCCTACTGAGTCACATCATCCCATCCAAGCTGACCATACCACTGCAAGTTCGATCGAATCAGTATTGTGTTGATTCGGTATGCACAGCTGAGGGAATGCAATGGCGGGGCAGGACACATCTACGGCACGGTTTCAAGCATACATGGCGGGGCTTGGTGAGACAATGGGGCCGGCCGAGCAGATGGCCGAGTATTGCTCCGGCCTCCAGATCGTGCGGCGGCGTTCGATATCAGGACGCTGTTGCTTTTCTGCGAACAGTGTTTTTTTAAAAGTCATCCCCTCAGATCGCAAAAAGCGCCAAAGCGTGTCGCAGGCGACCTTACAATCCCTTCGCTCGAGTTGGCGCAGCAGCGCGTGCAGTGTCAAATCAGGATGTTTTTTCACTTGCTCGAGAAGCCAATCGCGTTGGCCTGCAAGCGCATCGCGGCGCTTCCCACCCATCGGTTTCGCGGCCGGGCTGCCTTCAGAGCGGGCACGTACGGCCCAACGTATGACGCTTGAATGCGAAACTGAAAACCGCTCAGCCGTCTCAAGGCAGGTATGACTCGCATTGATATAAGCCACAGCACGTTGACGAAGATCGAGAGAATAAGCTTTTGCCATGCATGCTGGCCTCTGCTTCCAGCTGTAGTTTGAATCATATTCGTGCTGGTTTGGGAAGCCTAAAAAAGATTCAATTTGTTACGGAAAGACACTAGCGTGACTCGAGTGCCGTAAGTGACATCTTGGGAGAGTTGCTGACCAATAATTCTTGCAAGATACTTCCTGATTACCCCACCAGTTCCGCTGTCTTAGGTCGTATTGCGATGATTTCCCGATAGGGCGTTGGTTTGGTGATCAGTGCGGTGTGTGCGAGACGTTCCAGATTTTTGCTCAATTCGAAACGGCGGTTGAAGCGCCATTCATAAGCAGCAAGATAGCGCGGCACATGCTGGATATCGCACGAACGGCAGGTGCCGATGATGGCTGGCTTGACGTTGCCGGGTAAGGTATTTACCCACTTGAATTCGCCCTCGCGCTGAGGGCCGCCGCCGGTCACCTTGCGCACATGTTTCAAGCCTGCCTCAGCGAACCCGTTCCAGCAGCCAAGGCCGTCGCTGAGCACGCGCGATCCAGCTGCGATCGCGCGTTCCGCATAGGCCCGGATCGCATCTTTCGTAAAGCTCGCGACGCAGCGTATCTGCGCAAAGATTGGCCGCCCATTACGTGTCTGGACAGCCAATAAAAAAAGGGACTTTGCCGCGTGCTCCACGCCCGGTTTTACCCGACAATGCTGGCTTTTCGCCACCCTGATAAGCATCATCAATCTGAATATCGCCTTCAAGTTTATACATCGAATTACGCTGGAGCATCACCTCCATAAGCTTTTGTTTGACCAACCAGGCGGTGTCCCATTTGACATCAAGATGGCGCGAAAGTTCAAGCGCTGCGATATCATTTTTCGCCGACGTGATAAGGTGCATGGCAAGGAACCATTTTGTCAAAGACGTTGGCGATTTGTGGAAGATCGTGCCGGCCTTGGCAGAGGTTTGTCGACGGCATTCGCTGCATTGGAATAAGCGCTTCGGCTTGCAGTAACTGTGGCGCTGTCCACCACAGCGCGGGCAGACAAAACCATTCGGCCAACGCATGTTGACCAGTGCCGTGTGACACTGTTCTTCTGTGCCGTAGAGACGCTGGAATATCGCGAAACTCATGCCTTTCTGGAACTGGATCTTATTGCGTGCCATCGTTGAACTCCTTGAACAGCCAATATGTTCAACGATATTAGACCTCAATAAGAACACAGCAGATCTGCACGGGTAATCAGGAGATTTCAAGGGTCTATGGACGTCGTGCTCAATCGCATAAAGTCGCTGTATCAAGTCGATATAGCCTTTAACGCAATGGGTTCAGTTGAAGTGGCTACCTATGCGCGTATCCTGTTAAGGTTAGGGCAGATCTAGTTGCCGACGCTTCCGAAGCAACTAAAGAAGTAACTAAAAATGACACGTATCATGCACCAACGCCTATACCATCGGCAATTATATGCTTCCCGTGTTGATGGATAGTTCCCGGTGTTAAACACCGGTATGATACCTGTGTGCCTGGTTGTGTTGTGAAAATTTCAAACATCCGGTGGATATGTCTGGGTAATCAGGTGGTGGAACGGCATATCTTGTGGGGCGGTGTGAGGCAGGGTAGAGAACACATAGCGTGCTGCCTGTATTATCTCGTCTGATACGTACCATTGCATCAGCACGTCTTTTGAAGCGTCTGCCAGGAAACGATGTGAACACAACACCACGCGGCTTTATTATCGCTGCGCCGGCCTCCGGTACCGGCAAGACCGTCCTGACCCTAGGGCTCGTGGCGGCGTTGCGCCAGCACGGGCTGCGGGTGGCCGTGGCCAAGACGGGGCCTGACTATATAGACCCGCAGTTTCTAGCCGCAGCCGCAGGCGGCCCATGCCTCAACCTGGACCCGTGGGCTATGCCGCCGGAGGATCTTCGCGCACGGACCGCCCGTCATGCGGAAGGCGCAGATCTTCTGGTTGTTGAAGGTGTGATGGGCTTGTTCGATGGTGCGGCCGGCGGCGGCGGGTCCACGGCGGATCTGGCGGATGTGCTCGGCCTGCCGGTGATCCTTGCCGTTGATGCGGGCCGTCAGGCGCAGTCAATTGCCGCCACCGTGCACGGCTTTGCCACCTTCCGCCCGCGGCCTGAGGTTTGCGGTGTTATCGCCACGCACGTGGCCAGCGATCGTCATGCCGGTATGGTGCAAGCCGCACTTGATGAACTTACACTCCCTTATCTTGGGGCCTTGCGCAAAGATTCAGCCCTCACCCTTCTGTCACGCCATCTCGGGCTGGTGCAGGCGCATGAGCTGGCTGCACTTACGGATGTGGTGCACGCCGCCCGCGCTAACGTGGCAGCTCATCTTGATCTGGACCAGCTTGTTGCATTGTCAGGTTCGCTGACTGCATCTGCTGGTGCGGTTGAACGCCTCCCATCCCTCGGTCAGCATATCGCCGTGGCGGACGACGTCGCGTTTGGCTTTGCTTATCCGCATATGCTTGGTGACTGGCAGGCTCAGGGCGCGCAGATTACGCCGTTTTCACCCCTCAAAGATGAAGCGCCTTCAGAAATAGCCGATGCCGTTTTTCTGCCTGGCGGTTATCCGGAATTGTATGCCGGACAATTGGCAGCTGCTTATATTTTTCTCGATGGCCTCAAGCAGGCCGCCGGGCGGGGCGCTTTGATTTACGGCGAGTGCGGTGGCTATATGGTGCTCGGCCGCGCGTTGATCGACGCCGATGGTGTGTCTCATCGCATGGCTGACCTTTTGGGGCATGTGACGACGTTTGCCGAACGCAAGCGTCATCTCGGTTACCGTACTCTGGAAAACGCAGGCCATGCCCGGTTCTTTTCACAGCGGCTGCGTGGCCATGAGTTTCACTACTCCGCCTTGGCTGATGCAGGCCGCGATCCTCCGCTTTTTCGTGCCTCAGACAGCCGTGGTGTGGAGCTGGGCGATTATGGCGGCTGCCGTGGCACTGTGATGGGGAGCTATGCGCATGTGATCAGCGTTTGCGCATGATTAAAATCAGATATGCAACTTCATGGTTGTTAATTCATATCAGCTAGATGTTTGACATTTTTAACAGTCTAACCAGCTACACAGGCATCCTGGTTAATGCGCCGCACAACTCTTGGAGTGCGGCAGGAGTATCATCCGCAGGCCTTGGTATCTGCTGAAAGATGAACTGGTGACGACCACTGGGATGACGTTGTGAGGGTTCTTTAATGCCGTGCTGCATTCAGCTTGCAAAGCTATGTGCCTCAGCGCAAAAAAACATTGGCATACGGCGGATATACGAGGGTAATTAGGTGCAACTTTGATGAGAGGGCAATGCCGTGAACGCCGAAGAGATGATCAAACACCTGGATCTGCAACCGCATCCTGAGGGCGGGCATTTCCGTGAAACCTATCGCGACGCTGACGCGATCAATGGTGGCCGTTCCGTTTCCACGGCTATCTACTTTTTATTGCAGGCGGGTGAGATGTCACGCTGGCACAAGGTTGACGCCGCCGAGATGTGGCATTGGTATGCCGGTGCGCCGCTTGCCCTGGCTATTGTAGACGCACAAAAGCAGCGTATTGATATCGAACTTGGCAATGATCTTGCGCGTGGCGAGCAACCGCAGGCCGTGGTTCCGAAAGGCGCCTGGCAGCAGGCGTGGTCACGCGGCGCGTGGACACTTGTGGGCTGTACCGTGGCACCTGGGTTTGAATTTTCCGGTTTTGAAATGGCGCCGGAGGGGTTCGATCCGCTCACTTAAATCATATCGTTATTGGGTCAGATGCTCAGATTGGTGCACGGCGTATTCATGATATACACAACGATATGATACAAAATGTTGCACCGCGGGCCGACTTGTCGTAACCGCGTGGCATGACAGAAACAGTTCTTATTATTGACTTCGGCAGCCAGGTGACGCAGCTGATCGCGCGGCGCGTCCGTGAGGCCGGGGTTTATTCGGAGATTGTGCCCTTCAATAACGCTGAAGGCGCGCGCGAACGGTTGCAGCCCAAGGCCGTTATTCTTTCAGGTGGCCCGTCAAGTGTCATAGACAGCGATACGCCGCGTGCACCGGACTGGGTGTTTGAGGCGGGCCTGCCCGTACTTGGCATTTGTTATGGCCAGCAGACCATGGTCACGCAACTCGGCGGTGAGGTCGAAACCGGTGCCACGCGTGAGTTTGGCCGTGCTGAATTGGATGTTACAGCCGCAAATCCCCTGTTTGAGGATATCTGGCAGGCCGGTGATACGCACCAAGTCTGGATGAGCCATGGTGATCATGTCACGCGCCTTCCAGAGGGATTTGAGGTGATTGCGGTCTCGCCTGGTGCACCGTTTGCCGCCATCGCTGATATGAAGCGTAATTTCTACGGTGTGCAGTTTCACCCGGAGGTCGTGCACACAGTTGGCGGAGACAGGCTGCTGGCGAACTTCGTGCACCGCGTTGCCGGCCTGCCAGGCGATTGGTCGATAGAGCATTTTCATTCCAGTGCGCTTGAACAGATCCGTGCCCAGGTCGGAGACGGCCGTGTGATCTGCGGTTTGTCCGGCGGTGTTGATTCGTCCGTCGCCGCCGTGCTGATCCACGAAGCCATCGGCGATCAGCTCACCTGCATCTTTGTGGATCACGGCCTGATGCGTCAGAACGAGGCCGAAGACGTGGTCTCACTGTTCCGCGAGCATTATAACATTCCACTGGTGCACGTTAAGGCCGCCGGCACATTCCTGGGGGCTCTTGCCGGGGTGAGCGATCCTGAGCAAAAGCGCAAAATCATCGGTGGTTTGTTTATCGAAACGTTCGAGGCCGAGGCAGCCAAGCTGGGCGGCGCAGAATTTCTGGCCCAGGGCACGCTTTATCCGGATGTGATCGAGAGCGTTTCATTTACCGGCGGCCCGTCGGTGACGATCAAATCACATCACAACGTTGGCGGATTGCCCGAGCGGATGAACCTCAAACTTGTTGAGCCGTTGCGGGAGTTATTCAAGGATGAAGTCCGGGCGCTCGGCCGCGAACTTGGCCTGCCGGAGAGTTTCGTCGGCCGCCATCCGTTTCCGGGGCCGGGCCTTGCCATTCGCATTCCCGGCGAGATCACACCTGAGAAAACGGATATTCTGCGCCGTGCGGATGCGATCTATCTGGATGAGATCCGTTCCGCCGGGCTTTACGATGAGATCTGGCAGGCATTTGCCGTGCTTCTACCGGTGAAAACGGTTGGCGTTATGGGAGATGCGCGGACCTATGAGTATGTCTGTGCGCTGCGCGCAGTGACATCGACGGATGGGATGACAGCGGATTATTATCCGTTTCCCCACGAGGTTCTGGGCCGGACCGCGACCCGCATCATCAATGAGGTGCGGGGCATCAACCGGGTCGTGTATGACATCACCTCAAAACCACCCGGTACCATCGAGTGGGAGTAGCTGGTTTTGCATAAGCCGTGGTCGGATGAAATCGCGAAAGTAGATGTGCTATCAATCACTTGATCAGGACGATCTAATGAAAGCTCAAAATTAAACTCTGTTTTCACGGCATCATCGTGGGCGCTTCGCTCCCAAAACACGATTTGGCTGCAATTCATTGTTCGTATCACGCTTTATATGTGGCAGACTGAAATATCTGTCATGTCTGTCAGAACAGCGGGGCGTTTATGTTTCTTTCCGTGTTCGATGTTTTCAAAATTGGCGTAGGCCCTTCAAGTTCGCATACCATGGGGCCTATGCTGGCGGCTGGAGCCTTTCTCGAACACGTTCGTGCATGCCAGAGGAGCATGGAGACAACGGCAAAAGCACCGGCAAAAATCACCTGTAGCCTGCATGGATCGCTGGCCTGGACCGGCAAAGGACACGCAACCGATCGTGCTGTCATACTGGGACTGGCGGGCTTTAAACCGGCAACGCTGGATGGGGATGCAGCCGAACAAAGACTTTATGCCATTCATAGCACAAAACGCCTGACACTACCTGGTCTGCCGGAGCTGGCATTTGATCCGCAAATAGATGTGATCTTTGATTTCGGCCCGCCCTTGCCAGGTCACGTAAATGGTATGCGTTTTCAATGCCTTGATACAGTAGGCGTTGTGATCTTTGAGGAGGTATTCTATTCCGTCGGCGGCGGCTTTGTGCTGACAGCAGACGAACTTGAGGCGAAAAATTCCAAAAGTAATACATCCGTGGTTGAGCTGGATCAGGTTCCCTATCCTTTCAACAATGCTGCCGAAATGCTGGCCATGGGAGTGCAGAGCGGTAAATCTATTGCGGCTATGAAGCGCGAGAATGAGTGCGCTTATGGAGATGGCGAAGATCTGGACCAGCGGCTGGATACGATATGGCGTGCCATGAACGCGTGCATGGAGCGCGGCCTAACCACCGAAGGGACACTTCCTGGCGGCCTCAACATCAAACGGCGGGCAGCCGCCATTTATGCGCGGGTGCGCCAGGAGCGTGGCCACAATGCGCTACCACCTCACGTCATCAATGACTGGATCAGCTGTTATGCCATGGCGGTCAATGAAGAGAATGCGGCTGGCGGGCAGGTGGTCACATCCCCCACCAACGGGGCCGCTGGCGTTGTGCCGGCTGTGATGCGCTATTATCTCGACCATTGTCCCGGCGCTGACCAGGCCGGACTGCGCACCTTTCTACTCACTGCAGCGGCGATTGGCGGACTTATCAAACACAACGCCTCAATTTCAGGGGCTGAAGTCGGCTGTCAGGGTGAGGTCGGAGCCGCCGCGGCCATGGCGGCTGCAGGCTTATGTGCTGTTCTGGCTGGCACAAATGCGCAAATTGAGAATGCAGCGGAAATAGCCCTTGAGCACCACCTTGGCATGACGTGCGACCCTGCCAAAGGCCTGGTGCAATTGCCTTGCATCGAACGTAATGGCCTTGCTGCCGTTAAAGCTGTCGCTGCCGCATCGTTAAGCCTGCGCGGAGACGGCCAGCATATCATGCCGCTTGATAATTGCATCTCGGCCATGCGTGAAACCGGACTGGATATGAACGAGAGGTATAAAGAGACCAGCCAAGGGGGATTGGCAGTAAACCTGCCAGCATGTTGAGACGATAGGACTTGGCGTCAAGCGATGATATGACCTGCAAAGACGGTGCATAGAATGCGCAAATACTAATCTATCCTCCGCCAAGATAGAAAGACATAGACTGTAAAAGCAAGTGAGCTGCACCAATTTTAAAGACAATTTTGTATCGTTAGTTTTTGATATTTAACTGTCGCTCGTCAGCGTGTGATAGCCCACTCTGAATGCGGTCACATACGCGGTTTCATAAGTGATTTTGTGCGAATTAGGTTCATAGCTTAGAGTCTGTCCCAATAAAAATCTAAGCATTTCTCAATCTTACAATTCT
>CAYUYL010000060.1:0-11930 GCA_964449195.1 uncultured Filomicrobium sp. | reverse complement strand
CAACGCCAAAACCAAGAAAAACACCTGACACAAAAAGTTGCATATCGGACGCGGCACTATTGAGCAGCCAAAGCCCTAAAGCTGTCGAAATCGCTCCGAAAACCACCACACGGCCGGCACCATACTTGTCTGAAATTGCTCCCGTAAATGGCGCTGCTATGCCCCACACGATATTAGCGATCGCAATTGCCATCGAAAAGACTTCACGCCCAAACCCGAGATCGTCACTCACCGGCTTGAGGTACAGCCCTATACCTTGGCGAACACCCATCGCAATTCCGGTGATTGTCGCAGCCGCCAGAACGATCGCCCAAAGCGGCAGACGCTGAATAGGAGGGGCTTTTTGTGACATAAGAAACCTCAAAAAGTATCAAACTGCGTGGAGCATCGCATATATTCGCCGGGAGCGAGCGTGAAAAAAACTTATGTCATGGCTTAGTTTTTCTTATTCACGAGACAGCGGGCAGCATTTTACAACTGCGGAATGAGGCGCTGGCGCCGGACTTCTACCAACGACACGCCATCCGGCAGAACTTGACGCTGAATGAGATCAATCTCATAGGCAGCCCCAACCGGTGTAAAGATATATATATAGTAAGCCGCCGGCAGAGACGAGGTGACTGCGGTAGAGCAAGAAGGCACACCAATGACCGGAAAAGTCCCCCCACGCCAAGATCTGTATTCCAGCATGTTTCTATGATTATGCCCGTGGAATACCAGTTCCGCCCCTGCCGTGGTCAGGATATCTTCCAATGCACCGGCATCCTGCAATGCACGAACCGGCGGCGTCTGCCCTGGCAAAGGGGGATGATGGATCATGACGACACGGCAGACTTGCTGCTGCTGCAAGTCTTTTAAGATATCAGCAAGCCGCTGCAATTGGCTTTGTCCAACTTCACCAATAGCGCTGCCGGTGTTTGTTGGAATGGCGGAATTCACACCGATCAACGCAATATTGCCCCAACGGCGGACAAACGGAAATATGCCTGAGGTTCTATCCTGCCATTCCATACCACCCTGAATACCAGCCGTTGACGACATGTACTGCGCCCATCGCATAACGCCCTGGTCACGCCATAAGCGGCAGTAGATATCATGATTGCCGGGAACCGCGGAAACCCGATCAGGCGGTCCGACGCGTTTCAGCCAGGCGAGTGCTCTGCGATGTTCAGCTGGCATACCGATGTTCGTTAAATCGCCAGACACTGCGATATGATCAATGTCTTGCGCACGAACATCATCGAGAATAAGCTTGGCTAGACCAGGAATATGCAAATGGCGCCGCTTATACATCCAGTTTGCAAATCCAAAAACGCGCTTCACATTCCAATGCCACGGCCAGAACATCGGCATTGGCCCCAAATGCAAATCAGAGAGATGTGCAAGCCTGAAAATTGCAGACATACCACTTTCCACTTGTTATACCGCCGACTATCGTGGCATGTCATTTGCTTTGTTAAAGCTTGCCTTGCGTGCAGCAGACACGCAATGACTAGCTGCTTGTTTTATTTTTACGCCAATGACCTCCCGTCTTGAAGCGAGGAACGTGACAGTGCCGCACCATTGGTTGATCCGAACAGCACGACAATCCTATTGGCGGCTTACACGGCCCTTAACAATAGGTGCGCAAGGTATGATCTTCGATGATGAGGGCAAACTTCTGCTGGTTCGCCATGGTTATCGGCCAGGCTGGCATTTTCCCGGGGGCGGTGTTGAGAAAAATGAAACGCTGGGCACAGCCGTCATGCGTGAAGTCGAAGAAGAAACAGGGATCAGAGTGCTTGCATTGCCGAAACTGATTGGTGTTTATGCAAACTTCAAGGCATTCCCATCGGATCACGTGGCTCTCTTTATGGTTGAAAAATGGGAACGTGCCTTTATCCCGAAACCCAATGCTGAGATTGCAGAACACGTTTTTTTTGCTCCTGATGCCTTGCCGGATGGCACCGTCCCGGCAGTTCACAAACGTCTCGCAGAATTAGGCAACAACATGCCTGCTGATGAGAACTGGTAGTCCGGCCATGCCATCAGATGACATGGTCCTGCATTTTAATGGCAAAGCCAAATGGCAATTCAACTTCGTGACGTTGTAATCACACCGACATTGCAAAGCGATCTTCCGGACATCTCTAATCTGCATGCTCAATTGTTCGGCCCAGGGCGCTTCACCAGAACGGCTTATCGTGTGCGTGAAAGCTGCCCGCTCATCTCACCGTTCTGCCAAACCGCAAAATGGGACGGGCAACTCATTGCAACAATCACATTCACGGAAGTTCTTATCGGCTCCAGAACAGGGGCTCTCCTGCTCGGCCCTCTGGCCGTCGGCGCCTCTTATACCAACCTCGGTATCGGCCGCGCACTGGTCAGTACCGGCATTGCACACGCAAAGACAGTGGACATGCAGCTTGTCATTCTAATCGGTGATCTTTCGTATTACCAACGCGCCGGGTTTGTGAGCATTCCGGCCGGGCGCATTCAGTTGCCGGGTCCAGCCGATCCCGCCCGCCTTCTGGCCCATGAACTCAAAAACGCCGCTTTACAAGACTACCGAGGTGTTGTTCGTGCAGCTTAACGCCCAATCCAGCCAGCAGATATCTTTGACAAGAAAATCTATCGCCACTTACACCACGCTGCAAAGCCCATCAGGCCTCACTGACAAAAATCATCGTTTAATTTCAATACCGCTCAGCCCTGAAAGAGGTTTTCATGCAGCAGCCGTTGTTTTTTTCACAGCGCTTCTCTCCGATATTCGCATGCCAATTCCTGTCGGCTTTAAATGATAACTTCATTAAAAATGCTCTTGTAATTCTTATCCTGTTCAAACTTGCCGGACAGGAAGAGGGCAGTCTGCTGGTCACCCTTGCCGGTGCGACGTTGATTGTGCCCTTTTTTCTGCTGTCAGCCCTGGGCGGTGAACTGGCCGACAAGTATGACAAGGCCAGAGTTGCACAAAGACTAAAACTCGCCGAAATTCCAGTGGCTGCAATTGCCGGTGTGGGTTTTATCTTAAACTCGCTGGTATTGCTGTTTGCAGCTCTTGTTCTGTTTGGCATCGGAGCAGCCTTGTTCGGGCCGATCAAATACGGCATTCTGCCCGATCATCTTGAAACGGAGGAATTACCGACAGCCAATGCCTTTGTAGAAGGCGCGACATTTCTTGCGATTCTAGGCGGTACGATAACTGGCGGCGTCGCCATGGCATCAAACGGCTCAGAGGCTTTGGTGCCAGCACCAGCAGTTGCTGGCCTTCTGGTGTTGATTGCTGCATTAGGATGGCTTTCAGCACGATACATTCTGCCAACCGGGGCCGGTGCGCCAGACCTTAAAATTACGGCCAATCCGCTTGTCTCCACTTTCCGTCTTATAGGAGAGCTCTACACAGACCGGCAGCTTTGGACCGGCGGACTTATTACAACCTGGTTTTGGCTTGTCGGCGTTGTTGCACTCACCATGCTGCCGGCATTCATAAAGCAAAGCCTCGGCGGCAACGAACACGTCATTACTGCGGCGCTGGTCTTATTCACCATCGGCATTGCGCTCGGCTCAGCACTAGCGGCCATGGCCAGCAAAACACACCCGAACCTCAGACTGGTGCCAATCGGAGCACTTTTCATGGGACTTTTCTCGTTTGATATCGCCTGGACGATATGGGAGACGCCTCCTCTTGGTGATCGCGTCACACCGTGGCAATTGGCACAGCATGTGACAGGGATACGTCTGGCATTTGACCTTATCGGGCTCTCGGCGGCCGGTGGCCTATTTATCGTGCCGTCATTCGCAGCAGTTCAAGCCTGGGCATCACCAGATCATCGCGCCCGCGTCGTTGCTGCAGTCAATATTCTTAATGCCGCTGGAATGACCTTTGGTCTGGCTGTGCTCGGAGGTCTGCAGGCAGCCGGCAGCACATTTGTGATGCTGTTTGTAATTCTGGGCGCGGCCAATCTCCTGGCTGCAATCGCTGTTTTCATCGCATGGGGACGCAAGCGTTTCCAGAACATGTAGCCGTTGGCACGCGAAGCCAACTCTAAACGCAAAGTCCATCCAACGTAGCGTAGCGATGCAAAGCCACCTCAAGCGCCA
Source organism: uncultured Filomicrobium sp. (assembly GCA_964449195.1). GTDB lineage: Bacteria > Pseudomonadota > Alphaproteobacteria > Rhizobiales > Hyphomicrobiaceae > Tectiglobus. The sequence goes on along the minus strand of CAYUYL010000060.1, from coordinate 7,850 downwards.
TAGCCTGCTGCGGCCGATCGCATCAATGGGATATGCTATGGCCAAATACCCGAAGACAACTCTACTTTGTTGCTGTGAAGGTGATTGCGGCAAACGAGCAGGAGTGATAGGCCTTAATAATTAACGCGAAGGCCCTCGGCATAATACAAACGGGCTTGAGGCCAGCGAGATAAGAGTAAGGAGATATAGGAATGGCGCGTACTAAAATCGCCCTGATTGGTTCCGGTATGATTGGCGGAACTCTAGCTCATCTGATTGCCCTGAAAGAGCTTGGCGATGTCGTGTTATTCGATATCGCCGATGGCATGCCGCAAGGCAAAGCACTCGACATGGCCCAGTCAGGCGCTGTTGAAGGCTTTGATGCTCAAATTAAAGGCACAAGCAGCTACGCCGACATCGAAGGCGCTGACGTGTGCATCGTCACCGCAGGCGTGCCCCGCAAACCGGGTATGAGCCGGGACGATCTGCTGAGCATTAACCTGAAAGTCATGAAACAGGTCGGCGCCGGCATTCGCAAGTATGCGCCAGGGGCCTTTGTGATCGTCATCACGAACCCGCTTGATGCTATGGTTTGGGCCCTGCAGAAGTCGTCCGGGCTGCCCTATGAGCGCGTCGTCGGCATGGCAGGTGTTCTTGACACAAGCCGCTTCCGCCGTTTCCTTGCCGACGAACTTAATGTATCCATTCGGGATGTCAGCGCTTTCGTGCTCGGCGGCCATGGCGATGATATGACACCGCTGGTGCGCTACTCAACGGTTGCCGGTATTCCGCTAACCGACATCGTGCGCATGGGGTGGATGACCCAGGAACGGCTTGACGAGATCGTCGAGCGCACACGCAAGGGCGGCGGTGAGATCGTTGCCTTGCTGAAAAACGGCTCCGCTTTCTACGCACCAGCCTCATCGGCTGTTGAAATGGCCGAGAGTTATCTCAAGGATAAAAAGCGTGTACTGCCCTGCGCTGCGTTTCTAAACGGTGAGTTCGGCGTTAAAGGGCTGTACGTTGGCGTGCCGGTCATCATCGGCCAGAGCGGTGTTGAGCGCATTATTGAGATCGAATTTAATGCCGCTGAGCAGCAAATGTTTATGAAATCCGTTGAATCCGTCAAGGGCCTCGTGGAGGCCTGCACCGAGCTCGACACCTAGAGAACCACCTGTGCGCCGCGCAGCTTGCCGAGACGGTGAGAAGGCTGCGGCGCACAATCGCACCACTATATTGGCGAAATCCACCAGCTGCGACTTTCTACCACTGCATATCTAGATAACGGTCAGTTATTCTAGACATCGTGATGATGAAGTGCGGTCCACTCAGAGGAACGCTTCATTCCATCCCAGCCGCAATGCAGCGGCAGTTATGAGCGTCCTTATCCGAGCGCGGATCACAACTACCAATCCAAATTCTAATTCCAATGTTGGGCACGGTAGGCGTTCTAGCAAGACACACTCATTTTCGTGACTTTCTCAAACCTAGGAACACAGGTATGACCAAACGTGCTATTGAAGCGGCACCATTGCGAGCGGTTGGACCGTATAATCTGGCCATTGAGGCTGATGGTACTTTGTATATTTCAGGGCAAATCCATCTCGACCCCGCAACCGGAGACTTGCTGCAGGGCAGCATTGCGGACCAAACCAGGCAATGCCTTGAAAATCTAAAGTCCGTTCTGGCTTCAGCCGGCTACACGTTCGATAATCTGGTCAAGACCACGGTCTTTCTGACAGACATGGCGGACTTTCCCGACATGAACGAAGTTTACACATCGTATGTGACGGAGCCATTTCCGGCACGCTCGACGGTGCAGGTCGCAGGCCTGCCACTTGGCGCACGCGTTGAGATTGAGGGCATTGCTAAAAAAGACTGATGATCAGCCAGAGATGGTCAATTTTGGCGCAGATCTGAAAATGGCAAACTTGAGCCGTTGATCTGTTGATCTCAAGTGTATTCATGATAATCCTAACCGCAACGACAAGCGATATTGCGACGACAACCACCTCTACAACAAGATTAAACGGGGGACTGCCTATATGAATATCCACGAATACCAAGCGAAGGAGCTTTATCGCGCCTATGGCGTCCCGACAGCGCAGGGATTTCCCGCGTTCTCAGTTGAAGAGGCTGTTGCAGCAGCCGGCAAACTTCCGGGCCCAGTATGGGTGGTAAAATCACAGATCCATGCTGGAGGCCGCGGCAAGGGTAAATTCAAGGAACCTGAAGCAGGCGAAGCCGGCGGTGTGCGCCTCGCGCGCTCTGTGGAAGAGGTGCGCACCTTTGCCGAGCAAATGTTGGGCAAAACCCTTGTGACCATACAAACAGGCGAAGCTGGCAAGGTTGTCAATCGTCTTTACGTTGAAGATGGTTCAGCAATTGCGCGCGAACTTTATCTGTCTGCTCTGGTTGACCGTGAAACGTCGCGCGTTTCATTCATCGCCTCCACCGAAGGCGGTATGGACATTGAGCAGGTAGCACACGATACGCCGGAAAAAATCTTTACCATGTCGATTGACCCGGCATCCGGATACCAGCCTTTCCATGGCCGCAGAATTGCTTATGCGCTTGGCCTTGAAGGCGACCAGATCAAGCAGTGCGTGAAGATGATGAGCAATCTTTACCGCATGTTCACTGAGAAGGACATGAGCCTTCTTGAGATTAACCCGCTTGTTGTTACAAACGACGGTAATCTGACCTGCCTCGACGGCAAAATGGACTTTGATTCCAACTCGCTCTACCGGCATCCTGAAATTATGGAATTGCGCGATTTGGAAGAAGAAGATCCAATGGAGATCGAAGCCTCCAAGCATGATCTGGCATTCATCAAGCTCGACGGTAACATCGGCTGCCTCGTGAATGGTGCGGGACTTGCCATGGCAACCCTGGACATCATCAAGCTGTACGGATGTGAACCGGCCAATTTCCTGGATGTCGGCGGTTCCGCGCCTAAGGAGCGCGTGAAAGCCGCATTTGAAATCATTCTCAACGACAAGGCCGTGAAAGGCATTCTGGTCAATATCTTCGGTGGCATCATGCGGTGTGACATCATTGCTGAAGGTGTGATTGCAGCCTCCAAAGAACTCGGCGTCACCGTACCATTGGTCGTGCGTCTTGAAGGCACAAACGTTGAGAAGGGCAAGCAAATCCTGGCTGCTTCTGACCTGACCATTCTGCCCGCAGACAATCTGGCGGATGCCGCCAAGAAAATCACAGACGAAGTCAAAAAGCTGGCTTAAAGGCGGCAGATAAGGAAATTCGAGACTATGGCTATCCTCGTTGATCAAAACACGACGCTCATCTGCCAGGGTTTTACAGGCAGTCAGGGCACATTCCACACCAAACAGGCAATGGATTATTGCGGCACCAAGGTTCTTGGCGGTGTAACGCCAGGCAAAGGCGGCAGCACCCATAAGGATCCACAACTTGCACACCTGCCGGTTTTCGATACGGTTGCCGAAGCAAAGGAAAAAACCGGCGCGATGGCAAGCGCAATCTATGTGCCGCCACCATTCGCTGGTGACGCCATTTTAGAGGCCATCGACGCTGAAATTCCGCTGATCGTATGCATCACCGAAGGTATTCCGGTGATGGACATGATCAAGGTGAAACGGGCGTTATCAGGTTCATCATCGATTCTGCTTGGACCGAATTGCCCGGGCGTTCTCACACCGGACGCCTGCAAGATCGGTATCATGCCGGGCAACATCTTCACAAAAGGTAATGTTGGCATCGTATCGCGTTCCGGTACGCTGACATACGAGGCCGTGAAGCAGACAACTGATGCGGGCCTTGGCCAGTCAACCGCAGTTGGTATTGGTGGCGACCCTGTTAAAGGGCTGGACTTCATCGAAGTGCTAGAAATGTTCCTGGCTGACCCAGAAACCAGCTCGATTATTATGATTGGTGAAATTGGCGGTTCAGCCGAAGAAGAAGCGGCAGATTTTATTAAACGTGAAGCTGCTCGCGGCCGCAAGAAACCGATGGCTGGCTTTATTGCCGGTGTGACAGCCCCTCCTGGCCGTCGCATGGGACACGCAGGCGCGATCATCTCCGGTGGCAAAGGCAGTGCCGAAGACAAGATCGAAGCCATGAAGTCCGCCGGTATTGCGGTTGCAGACAGTCCTGCGTCGCTTGGCACAACCCTGGCGTCCGTTCTGCAAGGCTAAGCGATCGGATTCGTAAGTGCCATATAGCCAAATGCAACTCTATAAAGCGTCCGTCTGGACGCTTTATAGACGCAGGGTGCGTTAGAATTTCTCAGGGTACACTCTGCTCACCTAAACTGACTTGCCAGAACGCTCATTGCTTCTATTATCGTCATCTTGTTTTGACATCTAAAATGTAAGATGGAGCCTTAATGATTGTGCTCCAGATTATGGAAGGCCAGGCATCCATGTCGCGTCAACCGTTGAACCAGTCTTTTCTTCAGACGTCATTTCTTCATGGGGCAAATACTGCTTATATTGAAGAAATGCACGCGCTCTACGAACGCAATCCCGGATCAGTGAGCGATGAATGGCGTCATTTCTTCGCCAGTCTGCAGGAAGAACAAGGCCATGCCTCGGCTGAAGCAGCCGGCGCATCCTGGGCGGTCCCCTTAGAACAGTTGAGCGATGCAGGCGACAATAAAGAAACTGTCGCAGCGCTTTCGGGTGACTATGCTCAGCTTGAACAGCATATACAGGGACAGTTACAAGCGCGTGCAGCCCAAGGTGGCGTTGATCTGTCGATGGCCTCCTCGCTGAGGGCAACGCAGGATTCCATCCGAGCCTTAATGTTGATCAGGGCTTTTCGCGTGCGTGGGCACTTGGCTGCCACGCTGGACCCTCTCAATCTGTCCGAGCCAGAAGATCACAATGAGCTTGATCCGCAAACGTACGGGTTTACGGAAGCCGACTATGATAGACCCATTTTCATCGATCACGTTCTCGGACTTGAAACCGCAACGATCAGGCAAATTCTCGGCATCCTTGAACGGACCTACTGTCATAATATCGGCGTCGAGTTTATGCATATTTCAGCGCCTGAAGAGAAATCCTGGATTCAGCAACGAATTGAAGGCGAAGGAAAAGACGTATCGTTCACGGTCGAAGGCAGAAAAGCGATCCTGAACAAGCTGATGGAAGCTGAGAGCTACGAAAAATTCTGCGAAGTCAAATATAAAGGTACCAAACGCTTTGGTCTCGAGGGGGGCGAATCAATGGTACCCGCTCTTGAGCAGATTATTAAACGTGGTGGCCAACTGGGTGTTAAAGAGATCGTTTTGGGCATGGCCCACCGCGGCCGGTTGAATGTCCTTGCAAACGTCATGGGTAAACCCCACCGCGCAATTTTCAACGAATTTATGGGCGGATCTTTCAAACCTGCAGATGTTGAGGGTTCTGGTGATGTTAAATACCATTTGGGCGCATCATCAGACCGCGCGTTTGATGGCAACAATGTCCACTTGTCCTTAACTGCAAACCCAAGCCACCTGGAAATTGTTGATCCCGTCGTACTCGGCAAGGTCCGCGCCAAGCAGGACCAGCTCAATGATAAGGAGCGGACCCAGGTTCTGCCACTTCTCATCCATGGTGATGCTGCCTTTGCAGGCCAGGGGGTCGTTGCCGAGTGCTTTGGCCTTTCCGGTCTTAAAGGACATAAAACGGGTGGATCGATCCACTTCGTAATCAACAACCAAATCGGCTTTACGACCAACCCGCGCTTCTCACGCTCGTCACCCTATTGCTCTGACGTTGCACGAATGATTGAAGCGCCAATTTTCCATGTGAATGGAGATGACCCGGAAGCCGTTGTACATGCCGCCAAGGTCGCCATAGAATTCCGCCAGACATTCAAGAAGCCTGTGGTTATTGATATGTTCTGTTACCGTCGGCACGGTCATAACGAAGGCGACGAGCCGATGTTTACCCAGCCGCTGATGTATCGCGCGATCAAGAAGCATCCGACAACCTTTAATCTTTACTCCAAAAAATTGGTCGATGAAGGCGTTATCTCTTCCGGTGAAGCCGACCAGATGCATGCAGACTTCCGTTCCAAACTTGAAGCAGAGTTTGCAGCTGCAGACAGCTACAAACCAAATAAGGCAGACTGGCTTGACGGCAAGTGGGCAGGTCTTGGTCTCGCTGAAGGCGAAGCACGGCGCGGGGAAACCGGCGTCGATATTGATATTCTCAAAGAAGTCGGCCGACGCATTACAACATTGCCCGGTGATTTCAATGCACACCGCACCGCCGTACGGCTGCTCGATAAACGCCGGCAGATGATCGAAGAAGGGCAAGGCATTGACTGGGGCATGGCAGAGCACCTTGCATTTGGGACGCTTCTAAACGAAAAATCTCCGGTTCGTCTTTCAGGCCAAGACGTTGAACGGGGAACATTCTCTCAGCGCCACGCGGTTCTAATTGATCAGGATTCTGAGCGCCGTTACAAGCCACTCAAATTCATATCGCCTGACCAAGGCAACTTCGAAGTAATCAACTCCATGCTCTCGGAAGAGGCGGTGCTGGGCTTTGAATATGGCTACACACTGGCGGAACCTAAAACATTGACACTTTGGGAGGCGCAATTCGGTGACTTTGCAAACGGCGCCCAGGTTGTTATCGACCAGTTCATTTCATCCGGCGAGAGTAAGTGGTTGCGCATGAGCGGTCTGGTGCTGCTTTTGCCACATGGATATGAGGGACAGGGACCGGAACACTCATCAGCGCGTATTGAGCGATATCTACAAAACAGCGCTGAAGACAATTGGCAAATTGCAAACTGCACCACTCCAGCGAACTACTTCCATATCTTACGCCGCCAGCTCAAGCGTAAATTCCGCAAACCGTTGGTTATCTTTACACCAAAATCGCTATTACGCCACAAGCGGGTTATCTCGAGCCTTGATGAAATGGGGCCTGGTACGACATTCCACCGCGTACTCTGGGATGGCGCAGATGTCAAGCATCACCCGAGCAGCCGGACACCCATTGACCTTAAACCAGACAATAAGATTCGCCGCGTTGTGATGTGCTGCGGCAAGGTCTATTATGATCTTCTGGAAGCGCGGGAAAAAGCCGGCATAAATGATGTCTATCTGATGCGTCTTGAGCAGGTTTATCCTTTCCCAAAAGTTGCCCTCGAGAACGAACTCAATCGCTTTGCCCAAGCTGAAATGGTGTGGTGCCAGGAAGAGCCGCGTAATATGGGTTCATGGACATTTGCAGAACCGAATATTGAAGAGGTGCTGACACAAATCAGTGCCAAGCACAGCCGGCCTCAATATGCGGGCCGGGCCGCTGCGGCTTCAACAGCAACCGGCCAGCTCTCAAGGCATCTTGAGGAACAACAAGCCCTGATTGAAGAGGCTTTGAAGGGATAGCACTCGTTGTAAACGTACAATTGGTGCAGCTAACACTCAAATGATGATGCCCTGGATGGAGAGGGCGGAAGGGAAAATAATCATGGCGACTGAAATTCGGGTGCCAACATTAGGCGAAAGCGTCTCTGAGGCGACCGTCGGGCAGTGGTTTAAAAAGCCGGGCGACGCGGTTGCCGTTGACGAAACGTTGTGCGAATTAGAGACAGATAAGGTGTCTGTTGAAGTTCCAGCGCCTGTTGCAGGTGTAATGGGGGCAATTTCAGTCGAAGAGGGCGGCACCGTTGAGGTTGGCGCAGTTCTCGGCTTCGTGAATGAAGGCGAAGGCGCGTCTGCCGGGCAAGCTGCAGCCGCGCAGTCAGCCCCTGCAGCCGCCTCCGCTCCTGCGGCAGCCGCGTCACAGCCTGCTGCCGCTTCTTCTTCAGGCCCTGCCATGCCGCCCTCGCCTGCGGCATCGAAAATTCTGACCGAACGTGGTATTGATCCGGCCGGTGTTTCAGGC
>CAYUYL010000059.1:0-12303 GCA_964449195.1 uncultured Filomicrobium sp. | reverse complement strand
TAACTACGGAAGCCATGCTGGAACAAAAAGGCAACATTAGGTCGGAACACAGCCTTGATTTATACTCTTGAAAAGGGGTTGGCCGATGACTTTACACCCGACGTTAAAGAGGCCTGGATTGCAACATATACGACTTTACAAAATGTCATGACGAGCGCAGCTGCCGAAGAATAAAAGCCAGCCGCCCCGCAAGAGGACGCCCCAAAAGGTTTTTTTGCCAGACTATTTGGCCGTTGAGGTGACTTCAGCTGACCAGTGAGAAAGTTGGTTCATATCATTGCATGAAATCAACCGGCACGGGCAAGGAGCCGACGATCCGAACGTGCTCTGCACTGCGCTATATATCATGTTAATGGCCTAATTCGCGGAAGTGCGGCGCACAGGACCGTTACGGCGGGCGAGAATTTCATCAAAAACGGCAAGAAATGTCTGCGATCCCTTCTTTTTGAGATTTGCATCCATACGCTTATCAAGCGCCTCGATCAGTCCTTCCGAGGTGCGGCCGCGGACAATAGAATTGCGGTAATAGCCACGGCGTGAGAAGAAGTTGGCCGTGGGCTTGTCGCGCCCCACTTTTTTCATCATTTCCAGTCCGGTCCCGGGGCCAGCCAAATTCATCAGCTCAAGTTCAGCGCCAGGCAGATTGAAGAGGCCGTGCCGTTCTGCCAGTTTTTTGATGTCAGACAGCTTAATCACCTGCATCCAGGGACCGATCAAGCCATCAATATTCAGTGGATGCAGCCCCATCCCCCTGGAGGTTCTGGCCAATTTGCGCTGCCGTGACCACTTATACGGAATGGATTTCGCTGTACGGAGCATTGCGCGTAGCGATTTGAGCTTTGCCTGCAACTGCTGGCGGCGTTGATCAGAACGTTCACGTTGGATGATCCTCTCAAGCCGTGCAACAAACTTCGGGCCATGCTTGGCCATAACATTCACTGAGTTGGCAGCCAGCAGCTGTGCATAACCCAAAGCGCTGGAAATCGGCCGGCCGGTCTTCTTGATCGGATGAATGCCAGCCTGCATATCGGCGGTGCCATTGCCACCGGTTTCTAGTGCGAAAATACGGACGACCTGGTCCTTGGTCAGACCATAGGACAGCGCCTCCATGGCATAACGGCGCTTGTATTCACGTTCCGGAATGCGCTCCGGCACAAAATTGTAATGGCGCCTGGCACTTTTGAGATAGTCGGCAACACCGGGCAGTTCATCTTTTTTCTTGGCGCCAAGCGGCCTGCCCTGGCGTTGAAAGGCGCGCCAGCGGCGTAACAGGCTGGCGTTTAATTTCGGACCATTGTATTTCGGCGGAAACTTTATGACATAATCCCGATCCGTCAGCGCAAGCCCTGCACTTTTTTTTCTGCGCCGGCGTTTGCGCAAACGTTCTATGCGCCGCCAGTATGTTGTAAGCGCACCCTGATGTGCGATCTGGGCCACATACCAGCTATCAAACTTCTTCCTTTCCGCCGCTCCTAACTGACTTGAGAATTTGGCAACCTTAGAGTTTGCAAATACCGGGAGCGTCAGAAATTGCAACACTATCCCAATTATCGCAGCGTTAACAATTATCATCCATCTGCCGTTGCGCATTGCCGGTCTCTTTCTCATGCCATTCAATATCATTATTACACATTAAGCGCCGAGACGAATCGGAAATCATATTATCTCACACGCCAAGAGGTAGAAATAATGGCGAGCCTCTTTTATCGGCGGCCTGTTAACACGACTATTTTACCTCGTACAAGATCTTGTCAGCAGCTATTTGACGAGCAATATGCTGAGGTGTTCGACTAGGTTTGAGGTTTGAGCTTTGACAGCCGAATGGATGCAACTTATGGCCATGCCAAGTGACGACGATCCCAAATTATGGACAGAGCAGCGCTTCCGTACAACGGCGGCGCAGGCCTTGCATTCCGCACCACCAATTTTTCCATCTAGGGAAGCAGACCTGAGCCAGCCGCAAGATGATGCTGAACCTGATCCGGCGGGCCAACAGAAGCTTGGAGCAATCCAAGTCCCGCGGGCGGCCGCTGTTTTGATCCCGGTGATCATGCGGGCGCAATTGAGTATCCTGTTGACACAGCGTGCAGCGCATTTATCTAACCATGCCGGACAAATAGCGTTTCCTGGTGGCCGAATAGAAGAATCTGATGCAGGTCCGATGGCGGCTGCCTTACGTGAGGCCGAGGAGGAAGTTGGATTGCAGCCAGACGTCATTGAGCCGCTTGGGTATTTGGATGGCTGCTTGACTGGAACAGGGTTTCATGTTGTGCCGCTTGTTGCGCTGGTCAAGCCAAACTTTTCTCTTAAGCTGGATCACGGTGAGGTGGATGAGGCCTTTGAAGTGCCGCTGAGTTTCCTCATGAACGATGCTAACCATCAGATAAGAAAACGCGCCTGGCAGGGGCGAATGGTATCATATTATGTCATGTCCTATTTTGAGCGTTTCATCTGGGGAGCAACTGCCGGTATGATCCGTAATATGCACGAAAGGTTCAAACAGATATGATCCGCATTATTCTGCAGAATATCATTCTGTTCCTGCTGCCGACTCTGATATATTTACTGGTGATAGTGATACGGCTGCGCCCGCAATCTCTTCGCGAGATTGATCAGTTATTCGCGCGCGGGCCATTTGTCTGGCTGTTTGGTGCGGGTTTGGCCTTGATGATTGGTGGTCTGGCCTATTTCAACACCCATACGGGCGGGAAGCCGGGAGAGGCCTATCAACCACCGGTATATAAAGACGGCAAGGTTATTCCAGGACAGCGAAAATGATGCCTTCCCCTTTCCGCTGGCAATCGGGTGCCCCCCCATCCCTGGCTGATGCGGATTGGCTCAATGCACATTCAACGCAGCAGATTCTCGGCATCCTTGAAGAGGCTGGGTTTGAAGCGCGTATTGTCGGTGGGGCCGTGCGAAACGCTTTGCTGGGCCGGCCTGTGCAGGATTTAGATATTGCAACCACGGCAACGCCGGAACAGGTGATGACGGTTAGCGAACGCGCCGGGCTTCAGATTGTACCGACCGGATTGGCGCACGGGACTGTAACGGTTGTTAGTCATGGAGAACCTTTTGAAGTTACCACCCTGCGCGAGGATGTGACGACGGACGGTCGCCGTGCTGATGTGCGGTTTACAGCAGCCTGGGAGGCGGATGCCCGACGGCGGGATTTTACGATTAACGCGCTCTATTGCGATGCACGTGGTAATGTTTTTGACCCGCTTGAGGGCCTGCAAGATATCTTCAACCGGACTTTGCGGTTTATCGGCTGCCCGGATCATCGAATTGCAGAAGATTATTTGCGTATTTTACGTTTCTTTCGCTTTTTCGCTGAATACGGTGATGGTCCTCCGGATCGTCATGCTTTGGAGGCGTGCGTGCGCGGACGTCATGGCTTACGTCAGCTGTCGCGTGAGCGTGTACGTCAGGAACTCATGAAACTGTTGGTTGCGCCGCGTGCAACAGCCTCAGTTGAAGCCATGTATAACCATGGATTGCTTGGCGCTTTCTTGCCGGTGGCGCCACGTATCAATTATTTTGCCAGACTGATCGGTGGGAATCCAGACACGTCTTCTGCTGTCCGTCTTGCAACATTATGCCTTGCCGCTGCCAATGATGCGAAGCGTATCAGCAGGGCTCTAAAGCTCTCAAACGATGAGCAAAAAGAACTTCAAAACATCGCAGCTATTCTTCATTGCCCACCACAACTGCCAAATCAGCACACAGTGCGGAAATGGATTTACAGGTATGGAAATAAAAGTGCCCAGCAGCGGGTCTTTTATTTACGATCTGCAACATTGTCCGGGCTTGCAGACCCAGCGTGGGCCGCGCTTGCTGAACTGGCCGGCATTTGGGCCGCGCCGGAGTTTCCCATCGCCGGCCGTGATATCCTTGCGCTGGGGATAGAGCCTGGAACTATCGTTGGCAGCACGCTCAGGCAAGTTGAAGAACAATGGCTCGCAACAGATTTCAAGATGCCCCGAGATGAACTGCTTGCTTGCGCAAAACATTTGATTTCCAAAGATAAAAAGAATTAAAAATGCCTGCAGACTTTCAAAGCCTGCAAGCTCTGTTTTGCACGCTGCGACGCTCGTACCTTATAGATGCGCCCGATGAACCAATGATGAGTTTTGGGGGCGCCGGGCATCCGGTTTGTTACTGGGTTGCTTCTTTCGCCTTTTCAATGGCGTCTGTTGTGGCTTCCTTGGCTTTTTCATAGGCAGCGCCTGCCTGTTTTCCTGCTTCTTCCAAAACTGGAGCCACCGCAGTTTTCGCCTTATCATAGGCATCTTTGGTGCTTTCGGTTGTTTTGGCCGTCAGTTCCTTGGCACGCTCAGTCACGCCATCCAGAAATGATTTCGGCGGCCGTGAGCGCTTGTATTCAGGCAGGCTATTGAGAACATCTTTGGTTGCTTGCGGCAGAGAAACGATAGTCTTGCCGTCTTTGTCTGCGAATTCCAGTGCGCTATAGCGTACGCCGATGCGTTTTTCGCCAACGCCTAAGAAACCGCCGATGCCGATAATTACACCTTCGACCTGGTTGTTTTCATTGAGAATGAGGTCTTCGACGTCACCGAAGATATTGCCGTCAGCATCATGAACCTTGGCTTTGAGGAGTAGATCTGCAGCAAGATACTGATTAGGTTGCTGAGCTTTGAAGAAAACACCTTCCGGAACCTCAGAGAAAGCTGCCGTGGCCACCATGGACAGAATGAATGGCGTGAAAAGCAACATGTTTAGATGTCTCATTGTCTATATCCTCGATACTGTGTCGTTATCTGTTTTGTGAACACTGCTGGCCAGTGTTGTTAAGATCCCGGCCAGAGCGATGTAACTGTCGTTGATCTTTTATTTCTTACAGTTTTTATCGCAGCAGACAGCCTGCTGGCCAGAGCAGAGCATAGCTTACCTGACGTAAGTGACATATCCGGCCCTGACAAGGTCGTGATAAGGCCGTGATGTGACCGCCCGGCGAGATATCTCCTTTTACTTCGTGCATAAGTCATCAAATGGCTGGAAAAATTGAAATTAAAGCGATTTGTCACGCTTGAGAGGTTGGAGAGCCGGCCTCCAGCGCAGTATATTCGAATAATATGATTCTACGCGGCCTCAAGCAGCCGATGTACTGCTGAAGCCGTCCCAACAATGAGGACAGACGTTGGCTGACCGGGATAAGACAGATCTACCGCAAGATGGCGAACCCAGTGATATTCGTGGCATCTCAATCACCGAGGAGATGAAACGCTCATATCTCGATTATGCGATGAGCGTTATTGTTAGCCGCGCATTGCCTGATGTTTGCGATGGTCTGAAGCCGGTTCACCGGCGCATCCTTTATGCGATGCATGAGGCTTCAAACCGGCATGATCGCCCATATCGTAAATCCGCGAAAACGGTTGGCGAGGTGATGGGCAACTATCACCCGCATGGCGATAGTGCCATTTATGATTCACTGGTCCGTATGGCGCAGGATTTTTCCCTGCGTGTCCCGTTGGTGGACGGGCAGGGAAACTTCGGCTCGGTGGATGGCGATCCGCCTGCAGCCATGCGTTACACAGAAAGCCGATTAGCCAAGGTATCCGGCTTTATGCTTGATGACCTCGACAAGGATACAGTAGACTTTCAGGAGAGTTATGATGGCTCGATGACGGAGCCGGTTCAGCTGCCTGCGAAATTTCCAAATTTGTTGGTCAATGGCGCCGGTGGTATCGCGGTTGGGATGGCAACAAACATTCCCCCGCATAACCTTGGCGAAGTGATTGATGCCTGTATCGCCTATTACGACAATCCGGAAATCACTCTTGAACAACTTTGTGAAATTGTCAAAGGCCCGGATTTCCCCACCGGCGCCCTGATACTCGGCCGCGGCGGGATCTTAAATGCCTATCATAAAGGCCGCGGGTCAATTGTAATGCGGGCCAAGGTTGAGGTTGAAGAGATACGCAAAGACCGCTATGCGCTGGTGGCGACGGCTATTCCCTATCAGGTGAACAAGCGTGTCCTCATCGAGCGCATCGCTGAGCTTGTGCGCGATAAGCGCATCGAGGGGATTGCGGATATCTGGGACGAATCCAACCGCGAAGGCATGCGCATTGTCATAGAGCTCAAGCGTGATGCTGTGGCCGATGTCATTCTTAATCAGTTGTGGCGCTTCTCTGATCTGCAAACATCGTTTGGCGCCAATATGTTGGCCCTGAATGGCGGGCGGCCTGAACAGATGAACCTGCGGGACATGATTTCCGCGTTCTGCCAGTTTCGCGAGGTTGTGGTCAGCCGCCGCATCAAATATTTGCTGCGCATGGCGCGAGAGCGGGCACATTTGTTGGTCGGCCTCGCGATTGCTGTTGCCAACATCGATGAGGTGATTAATTTGATCCGTCGTGCCCCAACCCCTTCTGAGGCGCGGGAGCAGCTTATGGCACGTGATTGGCCGGCAAAAGATATTGCGCCTATGATACAGCTGATCGACGATCCGCGCCACCGTCTAAGAGAAGACGGGACGGTCAAGCTGAGTATGGAGCAGGCCCAGGGGATTCTTGATCTTCGTTTGCAACGTCTGACCGCGTTGGGACGTGACGAAATCGGTGAAGATCTCCAGAAACTGGCAGGCGAGATCAAAAATCATCTTGAAACGCTCTCAAGCCGCCGCAAAATCATTGACGTGATTACTGGCGAACTCGTGACTGTCCGCGATGACTTTGCGACGCCGCGCCAGACTGAGATTCTTGATGCCGTTGGCGACTTTGATGATGAAGACCTCATCCAGCGTGAAGATGTCGTCGTCACGGTCACACATCGCGGATACATCAAGCGGGTGCCACTCACAACGTATCGCGCACAACGGCGCGGCGGCAAGGGGCGTTCGGGCCTGACCACACGCGATGAAGATTTCGTCACGCAGATTTTCATTGCCTCAACACATACACCTGTCCTGTTCTTTTCGTCCAGGGGCATGTGCTACCGCATGAAGGTGTGGCGCCTCCCGGCTGCAAATCCACAGTCCGTCGGCAAGGCGCTGATTAACCTTCTTCCTCTGGAACACGAGGAGACCATTACCACTATTCTGCCTTTGCCGGAAGACATGTCGGACAAGAGTGGGCTGGAACTCATGTTTGCGACCCGAACCGGCAACGTCCGCCGTAACAGTTTATCGGATTTCGAGAATATCAATCGTAATGGCAAAATTGCGATGAAACTCGACGAGGATGATCAGATTATCAATGTCGAAATCTGTACGCCGCATAATGACGTGTTACTGACAACGGCGGGCGGGCAATCCATACGCTTTCCGGTCACGGATGTGCGTTTGTTTAAAGGACGCGATTCCACGGGTGTGCGCGGCATTCGTCTTGAGAAGGGCGATAGCGTCATTTCAATGTCAGTCCTTACCCATGTCGAGGCCTCCGCGGCTGAGCGTTCAGCCTACTTGAAACAAGCCGTTGCCCTAAGGCGTGCACAAACAGGTGAGGAGGGCGATGAGGCGTCCGAGATTGATCTGGAAACTGATGATGACATTGGCGAAGGTGAAATAACATCGGACCGCTTTGCTGAATTATCCGGAAAAGAACAATTTATTCTGACATTGTCTGAGCGCGGCTACGGCAAGCGGTCTTCCGCTTATGAATACAGGGTTTCCGGCCGTGGTGGCAAAGGTATTGCGGCAATGGTCACCAATGCGCGCAATGGACAGCTTGCAGCGGCGTTTCCCATAGAAGAGGGCGACCAGATTATACTCGTGACGGATGCCGGACAGTTGATCCGTTGTCCTGTACATGATGTTCGCATTGCTTCGCGGAACACCCAGGGGGTCAGAATATTCCGTACTAGCGGGGATGAGAAGGTCGTTTCCGTTGAGCGCATTCCGGAAGATGCTGCCGATAACGACGATGAAGCTTCTGATAACGGGGCTGACAATGCTCAGGAAGACACGTCTAATACGAATGCTAATAACGGCGCTGATGGTAATGGCGAGCCAGACGCAGCCTCAGATGCAGAAGATTGATGTTGTATGATGTTGATGGTTGCCGTTAAGGCTGGTAATTCGTGATCAGTATTCTCAAGTTACCGGAGGTGGTATAACACCATGGCGCTAATAGGATTTTACTCCGGCTCCTTTGACCCCATCACTCTTGGGCATACCGATGTTATTGCACGGACGCTCGCATTTGTTGACGAACTTGTTGTTGGCGTTGGAATCCATGATGGTAAAACGCCTATGTTTACGGCGGCCGAGCGCATCGCGATGGTTGAAGCGGATTGCCGAGACCTGGCTGCCAAGCATGGCACAGGATTTCGTACGGTAACTTTTAAAAATCTGGTGGTTGAAGCAGCGCATGAACAAGGTGCCAGCATCATTTTTCGTGGTCTTAGGGATGGAACAGACTTTGACTATGAAATGCAGATGGCGGGGATGAATGGCAAGATGGCGCCAGACATTCAAACCATATTTCTTGCTGCTTCACCTGAGGTTAGGCATATTGCCGCCAATCTTGTGCGCCAGATCGCTAAAATGGGCGGAGACGTTTCCCATTTTGTCTCAGATAACGTTGCATCGCGGTTGAAGGATAAAATCGGCTGAAGGGCCCTAGTGTAGATTTTGGTGTGGCTGTTAGAGTTGAACACCATGAAATCAATGGATATTACGGTGCCTGTGTAGCCTTCATTTCTCCAATGAGGACAGATGCACGCGCTGACAGTAATAATTTTCGGGAGACTGCTTGTGTTTCGTATTTTGGGATTATTAGGTATCGTTGCGCTCGTTATTGCAGCGTGCTCAACAGGCAACGATATGGCGTCCACTGTCCAGACGACAAAGCCCGTGAATTTAGCAAGCCCAGATCTTGCGGCTGGTGGCTTGCAGGCTGACAATCTGGTTTTGAAACTCAAGAGCGGTGATGTAAAGATTCAACTTCTGCCTAAACTTGCGCCAAAACATGTTGCAAGGGTCCAGAAATTGGCAGACGAAGGTTTTTATAACGGCCTGACATTCCATCGTGTCATTCCGAAATTCATGGCGCAAACCGGAGACCCAACCGCAACTGGGGCTGGAGGTTCCACGTATCCGGATCTGAAGGCTGAATTTTCAGGCTATGTCTACAAGCGCGGCACAGTTGGCGCGGCGCGAACAAGCAATCCGAATTCCGCCAACAGTCAATTTTTTATCTGTTTTAATAACTCGGGGTGCCGTGGACTTACCAATCAATATACTGTCTGGGGACAAGTCGTGAGTGGTATGGAGCATGTGGACAAAATAAATCCAGGCGAGCCTCCAGTTAATCCCGATCGTATCTTAAAGGCACACATTGAGCGTGCGAACAAGAGCTAAGATCTCAAAAGGAAGAGTTGATCTGTCAGCAGCCGGTTTTGAGCAACCGGCAATTAACTAATGTTTGCCTTTGAAATTGAAATAGGTGCTGCCAGCATCACACTGAAGCAAACCATCTCGCCTTAATGTGCATTATTGATCACGCAAGCAAAACCCAACACAATGGAGCTGTCCGAATGGATAATATTAAAGATCCCGAAAATACACTTATTCTTGAAACATCGAAAGGAACTGTCGTCATCGAAATGCGCCCTGACCTGGCACCCAAACATGTTGAGCGCCTCAAGATGCTGGCGCGCGAAAAGTTTTACGATGGTATTGTGTTTCACAGGGTGATCGATGGGTTTATGGCGCAGACGGGATGCCCAAACGGCACAGGCACCGGCGGTTCCAAACATTCAAATCTTGCAGCAGAGTTCAACGCTGAGCCCCACGTGCGCGGCGTTTGTTCCATGGCGCGGGCAGCAAACCCCAATAGTGCTAATAGCCAGTTTTTCATTTGTTTCGATGATGCAACCTTCCTGGACAACCAATACACCGCTTGGGGAAAAGTAATTTCAGGAATGGAGAACGTTGATCAGATCAAGCGCGGGGAGCCTGTTCGCGATCCTGATAATATTATCACAATGCGCGTAGCTGCGTACGTTTAATAGCGTCATGCAAAGCATAAGGTCGGCTCGCTATATGTAGAAGACATGTTGTTTGGTTGGCAGGCCTATGCGCTCCGATGCTTTTGATTTCGATCTTCCGGAAGAGCTTATTGCCTTGCGTCCTTGCGAGCCACGTGATGCTGCAAGGCTTTTAGTCGTGGATGGATCAAGTATGCGCGATCGGCGCGTACTTGATCTCGCTCGTGAGCTACGCTCCGGCGATATTCTCGTGCTGAATGATACAAGAGTGATCCCCGCAGCACTTGAGGGTGTGCGTGTTCGCGGGGAGATTGAAGCGCGCATCTCTGTTAACCTTCACAAGCGCTCGGGTGATGCGGCGTGGTTGGCATTCGCACGTCCTGCACGTAAGCTGCAGGTTGGTGACCGGCTGCATTTTAGCGGGGCCATGCCAGCTCAACCAGCAACGAAACTCGGCGCCAGCGTGGTGCGAAAAGCGGACCACGGAGAGGTGGAACTGACCTTTGATGTATCTGGACCGGCGCTTGATACGGCAATTGCTACAGCTGGGGCCATGCCTTTACCGCCATATATTGCTTCAAAGCGCGCCGCAGACCATGAAGATTTGTCATGTTATCAGACG
This sequence comes from uncultured Filomicrobium sp., assembly GCA_964449195.1. Lineage (GTDB taxonomy): Bacteria > Pseudomonadota > Alphaproteobacteria > Rhizobiales > Hyphomicrobiaceae > Tectiglobus. Next base: position 1,724 of record CAYUYL010000059.1, on the reverse strand, counting down.
ATTTACGCTAGGCGGGATGGTGCAGTTGCAGCCCCGACGGCTGGCCTGCATTTCACGGACCGTGTTTTTCATTATTTAGCTGAACGCGGTATAGAGATGGCGTATCTGACCTTGCACGTAGGGGCCGGTACATTTTTGCCGGTCAAAGCCGAAGATATTCAAGACCATCGCATGCATGCCGAGTGGGGAGAAATCACACCAGGCGTTGCGCAAAAGCTCAACGCTGTTCGTGCAAGCGGCGGCAGGCTTATTGCCGTGGGCACAACCGTGACGCGCTTATTAGAGACTGCTGTTGATACCAACGGCGTCATTCAGCCTTTTAAAGGGGAAACCGATATTTTTATCACACTAGGCTACCGCTTTCGCGCTGTTGATGCCCTTTTGACCAATTTTCACCTGCCAAAATCAACTCTTTTTATGTTGGTATCTGCCTTTGCTGGGCTGGAACATATGCGGTCAGCTTATGCTCACGCGGTTGCCAAAGGCTATCGCTTCTATTCTTACGGTGATGCAAGTTTGTTATGGCCAGCTGATCATGAAAACTGAACGTTTTGCATTCCAAATTTCGGCGACTGAGGGAGATGCCCGCACAGGTGCCATTTCAACACCGCGTGGGATAATCCGCACACCGGCCTTTATGCCGGTGGGTACGGCTGCCACGGTGAAAGCCCTTTATCTTGATCAGGTTAAGGCTGCCGGGGCAGATATCATTTTGGGCAATACTTATCATTTGATGCTTCGTCCTGGAGCAGAACGTGTTGACTGGCTTGGCGGATTACATCAATTCATGCGCTGGAATGGTCCTGTCCTCACAGACAGCGGTGGCTTTCAGGTGATGTCGCTGTCCAAGTTGCGCAAAATTACCGAAGATGGTGTCACATTTCAAAGTCATCTCGATGGTTCCCGCCATGTGATCACACCGGAGCGTTCAATTGAAATCCAATGCCTGCTTGGGGCCGATATCCAGATGCAGTTTGATGAATGTATTGAACTGCCGGCCAGTTTCGAAGAGACCCAGCGCGCCATGGAACTATCGTTGCGTTGGGCCGAGCGCTCTAAATCAGCCTTTGAGACGCAACAAAAGCACGGTGGTGCCGGGATGGGACAGGCACTATTTGGAATTGTTCAGGGTGGGGTTGAGCCGGCTTTGAGACGGCGTTCCGCCGAAGCTTTGGTGGCCATGGATTTTCCAGGGTACGCTGTTGGGGGGCTTGCCGTTGGTGAGGGGCATCAGGCGATGCTGGCAGCCCTGGAGGCAACAGTCCCGTTCTTACCAGCTGCCAAGCCGCGCTATCTCATGGGCGTTGGCACGCCGATTGACCTGATTGAGGCGGTCGCCCGTGGTATTGATATGTTTGACTGCGTGATGCCAACGCGTTCCGGCCGTCACGGTCAGGCCTTTACCTGGTCTGGCAAGATTAATTTGCGTAATGCGCGTCATGCCGATGATCCCCGTCCGCTTGATCCCCAAAGCACTTGCCCTGCTGCACGCGACTATTCACGAGCATACCTGCACCACTTGCATCGTTCTGGTGAATATCTGGCTGCCATGCTGACATCCTGGTCGAATACGTGGTTTTATCAGGAGTTGATGGCCGCGATGCGAAGTGCAATCTCTGAAGGCAGCTTCGCTGACTTTGTTTGTGAATATAAAGACAGGCTTAATAGCCCGGCGCAGGATTAAATGATGGCTTCCGGAGGAAAAACGCAATTTGTATTAATTG
>CAYUYL010000058.1:0-12435 GCA_964449195.1 uncultured Filomicrobium sp. | reverse complement strand
CTTCTATTTGCCCATTGCTGAAATGTCTGCGAACATCCTTATATTTGTGGGGATGGGGACTCTGATTGGCTTTCTTTCCGGCTTATTCGGCGTTGGCGGCGGATTTCTTATGACGCCGCTTTTAATTTTCAGCGGCATTCCGCCAGTGGTTGCCGTTGGCACCCAGTCAGCCCAGATCGTTGCGTCGTCAGTGTCGGGAGCAATTGCGCAATGGCAGCGCCGCAACGTTGATATCAGCATGGGCACAATCCTTATTGCCGGCGGCCTGCTGGGTTCGATTGTGGGCGTGCAGTTCGTCAAATGGCTGCGCGAAATAGGGCAATTCGATTTTGTTGTTGCATTCAGTTATGTGACCTTTTTGGGAATTGTCGGTGCATTGATGCTGGTCGAAAGTCTGAATACGATCCGCAAAAAACAAGCAGGCAAGGGAACGTCCGAACGCCGGTCAGGCCAGCACAATTGGGTCCATGGTTTGCCGCTTAAAATGCGCTTTCGCCGTTCCAAACTTTACATAAGCGCGATCCCGCCGCTTCTGATTGGTGTGATGGTTGGCTTTCTGGCAGCGATCATGGGGGTTGGTGGCGGCTTTGTCATGATACCTGCAATGATCTACCTGTTGCGTGTTCCGACGAACGTTGTTGTCGGCACCTCGTTGTTTCAAATTGTCTTTGTGACTGCAGCAACCACGATTTTGCACGCCGTTCAAAACCAGACGGTTGATGTTGTGCTTGCTCTGCTACTCATGATTGGCGGTGTGATTGGTGCTCAATTTGGTGCTGTTGCCGGTGAAAAACTCAAGGGTGAACAGCTACGTTTTCTGCTTGCGGCCCTGGTGGTTGCCGTTTGTCTCAGAATGGCTTGGGAGCTTGTTGCCAAGCCCAATGAGTTATATTCTATAACGTCGGCCCTTGGAGGTCACTAAATGGACACGCTTGCAGGCCGGACGATGAAAATAGCCTTTGGAGTTCAACATAGGCTGGGGGCAGCCTTATGCTGCTGGCTGTGTCTGATATGCTGCCTGGATACTGCCCGCGGAGAGATAGATCGTTCCTCTTTTCTTAAAGAGAGTGTTCAGGCCGACATCTCGACGCGTACGGTTGCCATAACGTCAAGTTTTACCGGCACTGAGATTATCGTATTTGGCGCGGTTGAGAATGCCTATAAACCGGAAGATGACATTAACCCTTACGATGTTGTTGTGGTTGTTGAAGGCGTTGGAAATGCGCTTGTTTTAAGACGTAAATCAAGCGTGGCCGGCGTTTGGTTGAACACCGAAGCAGTGCGCTTTTCCTCCGTCCCGAGTTATTACGCTCTCGCATCGACCCGGCCCTTGGATGAAATTACTGAGTCACACATCCTGGATCAGCATGGCATTGGTTTCAATCACATCTCAATGGTGTTTGAAAGGCAGCCCGGTGAACCGGACGCCGAACAAAATGTCCGCCGTAAATCGAAGTCTGCCATTGTGCGTTTGAAGCGGAAGCAGGGGCTTTACGTTGAGGAGAGATTTGGTACAGTTTTTGTCGGCCCGAGCCTGTTCCGCACTAGCATCAACCTGCCGGCCAATGTGCCCGTCGGTCCTCTTACAGCAAGGGTGCATTTGTTTCGCGATGGCATTCTTTTGGATACATTTGAATCCAAAGTTCAGCTCGCACGTGAGGGCATAGGTCGTTATATTTATAATTTCGCTATAGGGTATCCGTTGTTTTACGGGATCTTTACGGTGCTGATTGCGGCAGGATCCGGCTGGGTCGCTTCAACGTATTTCTCAAATCGCCGCTCCTGATTGCCGGCATCCAAGAGAGAGCGCACCTCTTATTTTTTGAATTAGGATCTATGCTTGATCAGCCTTCAATCTGCGCGTTGCAATTGGATAAAGGCCTTCCTCACCCATCATCCATACGGCAAATCCATCATTTCCAAACATTGCCGAAAAAGCTGCGTCAAGCACGTTGAGCCCGCCTGTGTAGCTTCCAAAAGCGGGTATGATCAAGCGTCGTCTGTTGCCAATAAAACAGGGGCGCCTGAGACTATAGCCATATAGGCAAAGCTTCGCAGCAGGATGCATATGGCCTGCAATTTCATGCGTTATCTGACTTGGGGTCGGATCATGGCGGAATGTCAAGCCGCCAACGTTGAGCGTATCGAGGCGTTCCCCTCCGGCGGCGGAGGCTATTGTGGGATCATGATTGCCGCTGATCCAGATCCAGCGCCGCCCTTCCTGTATCAGTTTAAGGATGTCCCGGTCTTCAGCATCCATGCGATCGAAGCCGTTGCTGTCGTGAAAGCTGTCACCAAGCGCAACGATGGTACTTGCTTGATAGAGATCAATCGTACGGGCCAGGCGCAGCAGAGTATCGCGGGTATCATACGGGGGTATCATTTGCCCGCGTGCCGCAAACGATGAGCCTTTTTCAAGATGCATGTCGGCAACCATCAACATGCTTTCGCTGGGCCAATAGAGGGCGCCGCTCATGTCCGCAATGAGGGATTTACCGCCAACAGATATATGGTGAGAACGGTATTCAGATGTTGCAAAGCGTTCAGGTTTCAGTTGCAGCACTGTCATATGTCACTTCCTGCCTTTGCCTCATTAGTGGCCGCGGGCAAGTTTGGTGCCAGGCCTGCCTCAGTGATTAATTCCAGCGCAGCCTCCTGGAGTAAATCGTCCGGTGTGCCAGAATGGACCCACTCACGGCCAATTTCAAGCAGGACCGGCACCGAAAGTGGAGAGACTTTGGGTAAATTAATATGTCTGATCTGTCCTTTGGCTTGGGTGAGACATTCTCCAAGCCGGGCAATGTCCAAAAGCCCGGTGGCGGCATCATTCCAGGCTGCTTCAAGTAAGATATGGTTTGGATCGTACTTGCGCAGGGTATCGAACATAAGATCTGATGAAGCTGTCATCTGGCGCCCGGTTTTTGTTTGACCAGGATGACGCCGCTCGATCAGGCCGGCAACCACGGCACACATGCGGAAGGTGCGTTTCATGAGGTTGGATTCTGCAAGCCAAGCCTCAAGGTCATCGCCCAGCATGTCTTCGTCAAATAGCTGTGCGATGCTAAGCCTGCTATGCTGGATCATCTCGCCAATGTTTTTCGTACACCATACTGCTAAGGCATAATCGTTGGCAACAAAGCCCAACGGTTGTGCGCCGGCTCTCTGCAATCTACGTGTCAGCAGCATGCCGAGCGTCTGGTGCGCGAGGCGCCCTTCAAAAGGATAGGCAATAAGATAACCGCGCTCCCGCCGGGTGAAGGTTTCCACGAGGACCTCATCAGCGTCTGGTAAAATTGATCTCTCGCCCTGGAGATTGAGCCATTCCACAACTGGTGCAGGTAAATTACTCTGCTGCCCACCTTCGGCCAGCATGGTCCGCACGCGTGAAGCAAGGTGGGTAGACAGTGGAAATTTGCCGCCCGGGTAACTGGGAATGATCGGATCACGCGTGGCAGCCTTTGATACATACGCCTCGGTCGCGCGCATGCCTTCAAACCGCAGGATCTGGCCCGCGAACACAAACGCATCACCAACTTTGAGTTCGCCGATAAAATATTCGTCTACTTCACCTAGAACCTTGCCGCCGGACAGCGCCTTGGTATGGCCACGCCCGGCGCCGTTCCGGCGTCTGGTCAGGCGGATTTTGATCATGGGGGAAACGACAATCGTGCCAATGTTAAGAGCATGTTGCCGGGCCAGACGTGGATGCGCCAGCCGCAAATGGCCATCTTCAGTTGGCTTGAGACGTGCGTAACGGTCATAGGATTGCAGCGCATAGCCACCAGTACTGACGAAGTCCAGGACGCGGTCAAACGTTTCACGGCTTAACTCCGAATAGGGGTGCGCCGAGCAGACCTCATGGTAAAGATCAGCCGGGGCGAATGGAGCGGCGCAGGCCACGGACATGATATGCTGTGCCAGGACATCCAGCGTACCGCTGCGTGTGAGCACGGCGTCCTGACTGCCGGCCCGTGCCGCATCAAGCGCGGCACGGCACTCCAAAACTTCAAAGCGGTTTGCCGGCACAAGAAGCGCTTTGGAAGGCTCGTCCAGGCGATGGTTGGCGCGCCCGATCCGTTGAATAAGCCGGCTTGCTCCCTTCGGTGCACCGACATTGATGACAAGATCGATATCTCCCCAATCAATGCCGAGGTCCAGCGTTGATGTGCAGACAACAGCCTTCAAGCGCCCCGCGGCCATGGCGGCTTCCACCTTGCGTCGCTGCTGCGCCTCCAGCGAGCCATGGTGCAGAGCGATCGGGATGTGATCTTCATTGGCGTGCCAAAGCTCCTGAAACAAGAGTTCGGCCAGGCTTCTGGTGTTCACAAATAATAAGGTCAGGCGGTGCTGTTTGATGTTTTCATAAAGATCTGCAACCGCATACCGGCTGGTGTGACCTGACCACGGCAGCGGTTTTTCGGTTTCCAGGATGGTAATCTTCGGCTCCGTTCCACCCGGCAGGTGGATGAGATCGGCGATTGCAATCTGTTCTTGGGGGGCGGGCTGCCGTATCAGATAGGCTCTGAGCTCCGTGGGCCGGGCGACCGTGGCGGACAGGCCGATCGTCATGAGATCAGGCACAATAGACCTGAGCCGCGCCAGCCCGAGCGCCAGAAGGTCGCCGCGTTTTGAGCCTGCCAGGGCATGCACTTCGTCCAGAATGATGGTTCGGAGGTCGGCAAACAGGTGGCCTGCATCCGGAGTGCTCAACAACAGCGCCAGCTGCTCCGGCGTCGTCAGGAGAATATCAGGCGGGCGGACGCGCTGGCGCTGGCGTTTGCCCGGTGATGTATCGCCTGAGCGGGTCTCAACGGTGATCGGCAGCGCCAGCTGCTCCGGCGTCGTCAGGAGAATATCAGGCGGGCGGACGCGCTGGCGCTGGCGTTTGCCCGGTGATGTATCGCCTGAGCGGGTCTCAACGGTGATCGGCAGCGCCATCTCCTGCAGCGGTATCTTGAGATTACGCTCAATATCAACAGCGAGGGCTTTGAGAGGCGAAATATATAGCGTGTGCAGACCTGCACCGCGGTGCGTGCGCGCCGGTTCCGCGATCAAGTCATCCAGTGTTGGCAGAAAACCAGCCAGCGTTTTGCCGGACCCGGTCGGCGCGATCAGCAACGTTGCACGCCGCCGCCGCCCTTGTTCCAAAAGCTGCAGCTGATGCGGCCGCGGCGTCCATCCCTTCGCAGCGAACCATGCCTTTATCGGGAGCGGCAACTCCACATCCGGGCGTTTATCAAGAGTGTGTGTCATCGTACAATCACGGTTTATGATTGCATGTAACGCAGATGAACGCCACTTCGGATGACGGGCTGAGGTTCTGTGCGTGTTGCAAAATACGGTTTGTGGCTGCAGTGCCCGGTTTATTTCATGAAGGGGAAGGTTAATAGGCAGTTCGAAACTCGTTGGAGCCATCAAAAGCCATGATGGCAGCACCTCCGGCAACCGAAGATGAGCGTTGTTTGGCCAGGGACCATAATAGGCCGCACCATATTTATGTTCAGACGCTACAAGATATGCCGCCTAAATTAATTGATGCTTTTTCACAGCAGTCGTATGTGACCTAAATTCAACATACCCAAAATAGAAAGCCCGCAAACACAGGTGATGCGTGTGCCGGCTTACGTTCGTAAAAGGCGGCGAGGTGTTTTGTGCGCCCGGCCGCATTTTGTTATTTTGTATGCCCTTGACCTGCGTGATTGCCGATAGCACCCTCATCAACCGCAACTTGCGTGTCGGCTGACTGCGCACTCTGCCTCTGAGTAGCTTCACTCTCATTCAAACCAAGCTTCATTGTCTCGCCGCTGTCGTGGCTCTGCAGCGGCACGCGGATGGTCACGCTCCCCGGATTTCCCGGAGACCGTTTTGTCGGAGTCAAGCGGCTTTTGTCAGGTTCTCCAGGGTGGCGTCATAATTGGCCTCTGCTTCAGCCGGTGGGATGTTGCCACGGGATGAGAGCAGGCGGCGATTGTTGAACCAGCTCACCCACTCCAGGGTTGCAACCTCAACAACTTCGAAAGAACGCCATGGCCCACATCTGTGTATGACCTCAGTCTTGTAAAGCCCTTTGATGGTTTCAGCCAGAGCTCATAGCTATAACCGGCACTGCCAACAGATGGCGCAAGACCGCCACCGGCAACCGGTGGTGCAGGTTGTGAGACTGCGTATAAGCTGCATCACCAGCAAAACAACCCCTGGCGGACCGTTATATAGTTGCAATGAAACGCAGGTTATACGTTTCAAGTTTTTGACAAAAATAGCTCTTTATTTGATTGCTGCCCAGCGCCTGCGAAGAAACTGCAGGTATCAAGGGCCGGGACCACCACGTCAGGGCGCGCCGCGGGGAAATATACAGGCTAGCCATAAGGGCGCGAATAGCATTATGAACATGCTGTTATAAGGCAGACTATCAGGAAATAGAGAGGAAATATCAGCGCCATGCCTCTGCAAAACCGTGTTACACCAGACAGCCAGATCGTGTCATCGACTGCGCGTGGCACGCTTATGGGAAATCGTGGCGGCATGATGCATCGGTTGGACAAAACGCTAGGGCCTAAGAGATGGGTCTCAAAGCAGTGGATTACATGCCGGATCTCATATAAAGGGCGCTGGCGCGAGGTCATGGGGCCAAATAGCTATACTGAATTATTCTTTCTCGATGAAGCAACGTCATTTGCGGCTGGTCATCGCCCTTGTTATGAATGCCGCCGCCGGGAGGCTGTATATTTCTCTGAGCTTTGGGGGGATGTGCTCTGTGGAGGTTCGCGTGCCAAGGCAAATGATATAGATGCAACGCTTCATGCGGAGCGCTTTAATACCGAAGGGCGCAAAGCCATATTCAAATCGCAAATTTCAGACTTGCCGACCGGTGCGATGGTCCGCTGGAAGGAAGGCATTTATCTTGTTATGGCTGGCCGATTGCTCAGGTGGGCGTTGGAAGGTTATACAGCATCAGTTGATGCCGAAGGTAGCTCTATTGTTGATGTCCTCACGCCACGAAGCAGTTTGGAAGTGTTTCGTGCCGGGTATGACCCGGATCTTCATGAGACAGCTCTGCAATTCACTTAAGTGTTTAGTCAGCTGAGAGGACTTTATCTATACGAACGTGTGCTATGGCGGGTGTTGCAGGGTAAGAGAAATTACTGACGTCTGTGTTATAGGCTGAAACGATGTGATATCACAATGCTGCCCTGGCACGAAACGGTGCATGGGGCAACGCATTGTAACCCCCGTCGCAACAATGTCATGAAATCGGTGCAGACCGCTTCTAAAGGCTTTAGCTGTCACATAACTGGAGAACGTTATGCGCTTTATTTTGATGACTTTATTCGTCTTGTTTTTGACGCCCTTGAAAGCTGCCGAATTCCAGATCAAGTCCCAAATAGATGCTGTGACAGTGTTTCCGCGCGGGGCGGAAATTAAACGGACTACACGTGTTGAAGTGCCCAAAGGAGAGCATGTCATTATTCTGTCGGATTTGCCGGCTGAAGCTGATATGAATTCCATTAGGGTTGAAGGCAAAGCAACAGGTACGCTTGAAGTTGGCGTCGTTGATGCTCGCCGTATTCAGGTCTTGCGGCAGGACAGCGAGGCGCAACAGTCGAAACGCCGTCAACTTGAGACGGAACTTGAACGTCAGGGTGATGATCTCAAGGCTTTACAGGCTTCAATCGAAGTCAAAGAAATTCAAAAGCGCTACATCGAAAATCTCGCAGCGTTACCGGCTGCAAATCAAACTCCTCCCAGTGGTGTACAGGGCCGTGCGCAGGAAGACTGGGCGCAATTGCTTGTCTTGATCGGCACAAGCCTTACGAATATACAAAAAACTCTTCTTGAGTATCGCGTCCAGGGGCGCGAAGTAAGCCGGCGCATTGAAGACTTGAAAAAGCAGCTGGCTGAGCTCGCACCAGAACAGGTCCAACGGACGGAAGCCAGAGCCAGCTTGATTGCCGAAGCGGACCTCACGGCGGAACTGGTAATCCGCTATCAGGTGCGCAATGCACGTTGGCAGCCACTTTATGAGGCGCGCCTTGAAACAGGGTCAAGGAATGTTCCGGCAAAACTTGCTCTCACGCGGCGCGCGTCAATTGCACAAAATACTGGTGAAACGTGGGAAAATGCAGCGTTAGCCTTGTCTACGGCAAGGCCGAGTGGGCGCAGCAGTGCGCCTGAGCTATATCCTGTTACCGTGGATTTTTATGCGCCGGTACAACCAGCTCCGGCACCGATGACGCAAATGGATAACGTGCAAAAGAAAATGAGCGATCTGCGTGCGGGTAATATGATGCAATCCCGCCCGAAAAGTGTTCGCCGCGCATTGCCGCTTGTCAAGGAACGCAGGGCAGAGCTGGATATTGGTAGTTATCAGGCGGTCTTCAAAGTGCCAGGCAGGCTTACGGTGCGCAATACCGGTGATGCCAAGAGTGTTAAGATTGAAACGATCTCTCTTGAGCCTTCACTCCTCGTGCGTTCGGTGCCAAAATTTGACGCGCGGGCTTATCTCTATGCCAAAATAAAACTGCCAAATGGTGTTGCGCCAATACTGCCAGGTCAGGCCATGCTGTTTAGAGATCAGACGTTTGTTGGCAAGGGGCGGATGCCTCAGCTTGCTGGCGGTGAGCCATATGAACTTGGTTTTGGAGCCGATGATGCAGTGCGTGTCAAATATAATAAGGTCGCTGAATCACGCGGTGAAACCGGCATTATCTCGTCTTCGCGTACGGACCAGAGAAAGTTTAAAATTTCAATCAAGAATTTGCATGAGCGGCCAATTGCATATTCCATTCTAGATCAAAGACCGGAATCACTTAACGAAGATATAAAGGTAAGGCTTGAAGGCCAGACAAAACCAACGCGACAAAACGTTAAGGATCGGCGTGGTGTTGTAGCCTGGGAAGGGACGCTCGCACCAGATCAGGAATACATTATTGATTTCGGTTATGTTGTCAGTTGGCCATCAGACAAGCGGATTCGATATAAGCGTTGAGGAGCTGTCTATTGGTTGCAGACATCGTAGATAAAGTTATGTCCGGCCTGTATGCTGCAGCGTTCATGCGGTAACCATGCCTGTCTTTTGCGTGCTGAAAATGTCGGCAAATCCTCTGCGACTGCCGGCAAACTGATATGGAAACACTCTTATAGGATGTTGTTATGACAAATGTCGTTGTCGTCGGCGCGCAATGGGGCGATGAGGGTAAAGGCAAAATCGTCGACTGGTTGTCCGAGCGTGCCGACGTTGTGGTGCGCTTTCAAGGCGGTCATAATGCCGGCCATACCTTGGTTATCGGGAATCAGGTCTATAAGCTTTCTCTATTGCCTTCCGGAGTGGTGCGTCCCGGCAAGCTTGCGGTGATCGGCAATGGTGTTGTCGTAGATCCCTGGGCCCTTGTTGCCGAAATAGAAACTTTAAAAGCCCAGGGTGTTGAGATTAGCCGCGAGAATTTGCGCGTTGCGGAAAATGCGACGCTCATCCTGCCTTTGCATAGAGAATTGGATATTATACGTGAGGAGGCCGCTGGCGCCGGTAAGATTGGTACGACAGGCCGTGGGATTGGTCCTGCGTACGAGGATAAAGTCGGGCGCCGCGCCATTCGCGTGCAAGACCTCAAAAATCCAGACACACTGGAAGCGAAAGTCGACCGTATTCTCGTGCATCATAATGCCATGCGCCGCGGCTTGGGCAAGCCTGAGCTCAGTAGCGAGGATCTGGTTGCCGAACTTAAGGAAGTCGCACCGAAGATCCTGCCATTTATGGACGTGACATGGGAGTTGCTTGATCAGATGCGGCGCACGGGCAAGCGTATATTGTTTGAGGGAGCGCAAGGTTCTCTGCTCGATATTGACCACGGGACATATCCGTTCGTGACATCCTCTAATACGGTCGCAGCGCAGGCTGCTATCGGTTCCGGGATTGGTCCTGGCGCACTCGGCAATATCCTCGGCATTGCCAAAGCTTATACAACGCGTGTAGGGTCGGGCCCGTTTCCAACCGAGTTGAACGACGAAACCGGCCAATTAATTGGTGAGCGCGGCAAGGAGTTTGGAGTTGTCACTGGACGCAAGCGCCGATGCGGATGGTTTGACGCGACGTTGGTGCGCCAGATGGTGAAGGTTTGTGGCATTACGGGGGTTGTGCTGACCAAACTCGATGTGCTGGATGGTTTTCCGGAAATAAAAGTAGGCGTTGGTTATGAGCTGGACGGTGAGCGGATAGACCGCCTGCCTGCTGGGCACAATGCACAGGGACGTGTCGTGCCTGTTTATGAAACTTTGGAAGGTTGGGCTGAAACAACGTTTGGTGCCCGCACTTGGGCGGATTTACCCGCGCAGGCTGTAAAGTATGTGCGCCATATCGAAGAATTAATCGAATGTCCGGTCACGCTGCTGTCCACAAGCCCACAGCGCGACGATACCATATTAGTGCGTGATCCGTTCGAAGACTGACGCACTAAAATACACCCTGAAATCCACAAATTGTATCGATTGCCATGGCTCCCCCCTTTCTCATACTCAAGGATATTCACTTGACGTTCGGAGGCACGCCATTGCTGACAGGTGCGGGTCTTCAAGTGAGCACCGGCGATCGTATCGGTCTTGTTGGGCGCAACGGTTCAGGTAAATCAACGCTTTTAAAGATTGCCGCCGAAACGGTCGAAGCCGATGAGGGCGAACGGTTTGTACAGCCCGGGCTTCGGGTTGAATACCTGCCACAGGAACCGGATCTCACGCCTTACGCAACGGTACACGATTACGTTCACAGTGTGTTTGGCGAGAGCGATGATTTGTATCGCGGGCGTTTTTTGCTTAATGAGCTTGGGTTGAGCGGTTCAGAGGAGACCTCACATCTTTCCGGAGGCGAAGCCCGCCGCGCCGCGCTGGCGCGCGCTTTGGCCCCGGAGCCCGATTTGCTACTTCTTGATGAGCCGACAAATCATCTTGACCTGCCGGCAATCGAGTGGCTGGAAGCAGAGCTTGCAGCAATGTCGTCTGCAATTGTCCTGATTAGTCACGACCGGCGCTTTCTTGAAAAATTGACTCGCACCACTGTATGGCTTGATCGGGGGAGGTCCCTGGTGCTGAACAAGGGATTTGGCGCTTTCGAAGCCTGGCGGGATGAAACGCTGGAGCAAGAGGAACTTGAGAGCCATAAGCTCGATAGAAAAATAGCACGTGAAGAACAATGGATGCATGGTGGGGTGACGGCGCGGCGCAAACGCAATGTGCGCCGCGTCGCCGAGCTTGGCAATTTGCGCCAGGCCCGCAAACAAGCGCGGCGTCAGATTGGAAGTGTGTCTATGACTGCGTCGGAAGCGCAGCAATCCGGTAAGCTCGTTGCTGAAGTCAAAGGTCTATACAAGGCTTTTGGTGCAAATGATGTTGTGAGGGATTTTTCACTGCGCATCGCCCGTGGAGACAGGGTTGGACTGGTTGGCCCGAATGGTGCCGGTAAGACAACTTTGTTGAAATTGCTTCTTGGTGAATTAAAGGCCGATAGCGGTTCGGTCCGTCTTGGAAGTCACCTTGAAATTGTTACTCTCGATCAGAACCGAGAGGCCCTCAACCCGGAAGAGACGCTCGCTTATGCCCTCACGGGCGGGCGGGGTGATACTGTGACCATTAATGGTCAGTCACGCCATGTTGCCAGCTATATGAAAGATTTTCTTTTTCTTCCTGAACAGGTGCGTAGTCCACTAAAAGTGCTTTCTGGCGGAGAGCGTGCACGTGTTCTTCTGGCGCGGGCCTTGGCAAAACCGTCCAATCTTCTCGTTTTGGACGAACCGACGAATGACCTCGACCTGGAAACGCTAGATCTCCTGCAGGAGTTGATTGCAGATTATGCCGGTACAGTCATTCTCGTCAGTCATGACCGCGATTTTCTCGATCGTACCGTGACCAGCGTCGTGATGGCGGAGGGGGATGGCAAGTGGGTGGAATATGCAGGCGGATATTCTGATATGCTGACGCAGCGTGGTGCAGGGATTGCCAAGCGCAGCGCCAAAACACTCCACGAAGATGAAAAATCAGGGGCGGCAAAAAGCAAATCCGGTTCGGAAACGGCGCAATCCCGGCAGCAGCCTGGCAAAGGACCGCGCAAACTATCGTTTAAGGATAAGCATGCCCTTGAGCGCTTGCCGGCGCAAATGGAGCAGCTCAGTTCAGAAATCGGGAAGATAGAGCGCGAATTGGCGGACTCAGATTTGTTTGTCAAATCGCCAGAGCGTTTTGCAGATCTTTCGACGCGTTTAACTGCTGCCCAAACAGAGCTTCAATCAGCCGAAGATAGGTGGCTGGAACTCGAAATGAAGCGAGAAGAACTGGAAGGCTGAAAAAGTACGTTCAAGTGCTTATACCCCTTGAACGCAACTGCTGGTATCCGAGAAATTGGACTTACCCGTGTTTTGCGGACAGTTAATGGCTCCTTTATCGAAGCGTTAT
>CAYUYL010000057.1:0-12498 GCA_964449195.1 uncultured Filomicrobium sp. | reverse complement strand
ATAGTCCGCTGTATAGCGGACCGATCCGGCTTTTAGCCGGTGGAGAATTCACAACTTGTACCTTTGGACTTAATGCCCATGATTTCACTGCCATTCCTGATTGGTGCACCAATTGGAACTGTTTCGATACTATGAACATGGTTGGCAAGGGTCGCATTGTTGCCGGTTACGGTTTCAGATCCGCCTTTTTGGCCCTGCCGTATATCCGAAAGTCCCGGGCCTCTGCCGGCATGAAGAGGCGAACGTCCACGCATGTCCGGCAGGCCGAATGTTGTACGTCCATCGCCGCCATAAGTCGTCCCGAGAATACTGAAAAGTGCAGTGTTCTGTGAAATCGCGAGCAATTGGCCGTCACAAAAGGCCCAGCCACGTGGTGCGAAGTTTCCGGCAAAGAACTTTATTTCACCGATCATAGGTTCTTGGGCTTTGGCAGGTCCGCTAACTGCCGCAAGAAGCAATCCCATGATAGCAGTACACTTCCAGTTCAATCTAAGCATCAGATTTCCTTTCATAAACGCGTCTCAAACTTAAAACCAAAGCTACTATGTGACTGCCCTGTTACATAGCCCCGAAAGTGATCGTACTGACAGCTATGGCTCACCTGACAAACGCCTTGGAGCATAACGAACGGCTGCCAAAAAAATAGCGATTTTTGTACATCGAGCATCATTATAGTTAAGCTGATCCACTAATATTTGAAGCTGGCTGCGCGTTACGGGAATGCCAAATTTCTGACGTCTCTTTACAGTCGCTCAAACACAGATTTTTCTTATGATTACAATGGCCTGAGTCATCTTTGTTGCCTGAAATGACCTCGGTTTGGCCATGAATGCTCCTGCGATCAGCCACAAAGCCCGTCGACAAAGGACAGTCAGGAACAATCCAACGGAGCCTGCCATGATCAAGAAGGCGTTATTAGGGACGTGGATGATGTCTCTTGTCATTGCCCATGCGATGTCGTCCATAGCGGTTGCAGAACCAGCTTACCGCGTGTCCGATCCAATAAGTCACAATAATCTCTCAATTTATTTTATTCACGGTCGGGGGCAGGCCGGACCGCCGCCGCTAACATTGTCCGAAGCTTTAACCAAGGGGACAGTTGCAGTCTATGAAACAGGAAAGGTGACAGAGCTTGCTATCGAAAACAAAGGCACAAAGCCGGTTTTTATACAAGCAGGCGACGTGGTCCGTGGTGGCAAGCAAGACCGTGTCCTGACGGTGAGTCTCATTTTACCGGCCAAATCAGGCAGGGTGCCCATTGCATCGTATTGTGTAGAGGAAGGACGGTGGCAAAAGAGAGGCAAGGAAAGTATCCGTCAATTTACAAGTTCGGCAAACGCAATACCATCAAAGCGGGCTAAGCTTGCGATGCAACTCGCACATTCCACCCAAATGGGCCGTCCTGATGCCGCAGCTATACAGCGGTCTCAAAGTATCTCAGCCAACCGCCTGCGTCCTTTATATCAGCAACGTATTGATCGCAGCGCAACAGCCAACCCTAGAGTCTCTGAATCTGGATTTAATCCGCAATCCGTTGTGTGGGAAAGTGTAGCTTCTACACAGCGTGCTTTGTCACAAAGCCTAAAAGCGCGGGTCGCTGCGCCAGAGTCGCGCTCAAGTTTGGTTCTGGCATTGGACAATACGCATCTCAAACAGGCTATGAGACGTTATATGGATAAACTTTTGCCTGCAGCTGAGGCGCATGATGACATCCTTGGATACGTCTTTGCAATTAATGGCCGGGTTAATAGTGCTGATGTTTATCCGTCTCACAGTCTGTTTGAGAAGATGTGGCCAAAGCTGCTGCGTGCTAGTGTGACGGAAGCAATCAGTGAAAAGTTTCCAGACCAAAAATATTTCAGTCAACCCACACCAGATGACGTGCTGTCTTTCCTGAAAAGTGCTGATGCCGGGAAACGTACTGCGCGTGCTGTAAACAACGGTGCTCAAGTTTATACGCACACGTCAAAGGCAAGTTATTTGTTTACAACCAAGCTCAAGTCAGGGGCATGGATACATCGCAACTATATCGCCCGCTGAGAGCAGCGGTTAAAGAGAGGCTCAATCGCGTCGTGACCTTCGGCAAGGTCTAGAGTTAAGGGGGGGCATACAGCTTTATGGAAACCTGTTACTGGAAATGTGTGGTTTCTGTTTTCTATAAGGAGCATGCCTAGTCTGTGACGGATAATGCTATTCTGCCCAGCCCCGCAACTCACGGCGGACAAGATGCTCAATCACGTCCATGCCGTCATCACTGTCGTTCAGGCACGGTATGTGTTCAAATTTTTCACCGCCTGCCTTAATGAATTCTTCCTTTGCCTCTTCTGCTATCTCTTCCAGCGTTTCAAGGCAATCGGAGACAAAGCCCGGATTGAAAACGGCAATCCGCTTGACGCCGTCATGGGCGAGTTTTTCTACCGTTTCATCTGTATATGGCTGAAGCCATTCCTCGGGGCCGAACCGGCTTTGAAACGTGCTGATCAAGCGGTCTTTGGACCATCCCAAATGTTCCCTTAATAGGCGGGTCGTCTTCAGGCACTGGCAGTGGTAAGGATCGCCAGCCATGAAATAGCTCTTAGGGATGCCGTGGTATGATGCGATCACAACTTCCGGATCCCACTCAAGACTTTCGAGATGTGTTTTGATTGAGTTAGCCAGGGCGGCGATATACACGGGGTCGTCATTATAAGGCGGCACGGTGCGGACTGCCGGTTGCCAGCGCATTTTCTGAAGCGTTTCAAAAGCTTTGTCGTTTACCGTCGCGGTCGTTGCCGCTGCATAATGAGGATAAAGCGGATACCACAGGATACGTTCGCAGCCGGCATCCTTCAGCGCTGTCAGACGCTCCGGAATTGATGGTGTACCATAACGCATGGCCCAATCCACCATCACATCGGCACCAAGGTTGATCAGCCGCCGTGAAAGCTTCTCGGACTGGTTGCGTGTATAAGTACGCAGGAAACTTTCATCAAGCTCATTATTCCAGATTGATCTGTAAGCTTCGCCGACACGCTGCGGACGGCGGTTGAGAACAATGCCATACAGAATGGGATACCAGTATATTGGTGACCATTCAATAACGCGCCGATCTGTAAGGAACTCGGCAAGATATCGGCGCATGGACCAATAATCCGTGCCGTCGGGTGTGCCAAGATTAACCAGCAGAACACCAATTTTTCCAACTGCAACTTTGGGATGATCAGCACCGGCGTGTTCTGGTGTTGCGCCAAATGAGCTTTGTTTGATGTGCTGGTTCATGCTCTTGTCCACTGTATTTAAATGTATCCCCAAGTACGGCTACGCCTTGGCATAGCAATTGGATGACTGCGGCCTTTTAGAAGATTTTCATCACCAAGTTTCTGGCCTGTTGTCTGCCATTTCACAACGGCAGTACTGACAACTGCTGATATACAACATAACTGCTGCTTTCTAAGCGCGGTATTTCGCAGCCCAGTTAAGCCATTTGCGGATACGTTGTTCCGGTTCCGCGTGGGTCAGGAAATCTGTAATGGCTGCAACCGATTGAGCGCCTGCGGCAATCACATCATCTGCACGTTCGATTGTGATACCGGCAATGCCAACCAGAGGCCGTTCACCAATCTTATTTTTCCATAAGCGCACGTTGTCCAATCCTTGCGGAGCCCATCTCATCGCCTTCAGTTTGGTTTCATAAACCGGGCCAAGGGCGACGTAATCCGGTTTGGCGGCAAGCGCGATTGAAAGTTCATGTTCACTGTGCGTTGAGATGCCGAGCTTCAGTTTGGCCTCCTTGATTGCTGCAAGATCCGCGTCTGCAAGATCTTCCTGGCCAAGGTGTATGAAATCAGCTCCGGCTTCGATGGCCAGTTGCCAATGGTCATTGATGATCAACTGGCAGTTATATACGCCGCAAATTTCTATGCTTTTTGTGATATGGCGGCGCACGTCAGCATCATCCATATCTTTGGCACGCAATTGAATGGTCCGCACGCCAAGTGGCACAATGCGTTCCAGCCAGTGAATATCCGGCACGATCGGATAAAAAACATCAAGGCCGATCGCGCTAGCGTTTGGAGAGGTCATTGCTTTGTATCTCCGTGATCAAAGCTGAAAAACGGCGTGCCTGCCATTGGAGTGGATGGTGTCGCCATGTCTCTTTCTTCCATCAGGCCAGCCAGATAGGCTTGGCGGCCGGCTGTCACGGCCTTGGCAAAGGCATCTGCCATGTGCACCGGGTCCGCCGCTTTCGCAACGGCCGTGTTTAAAAGCGCGGCATCGTAGCCAAGCTCCATAGCTTGTGCTGCGTGTGATGGTGCGCCAATACCCGCATCTATCACTAAAGGCACATCGGGAAAATATCCGCGCATGGTGCGTAAACCGTAAGGATTAGCCAAGCCGCGGCCTGTGCCGATGGGGGCGCCCCATGGCATAAGAACAGCACACCCTGCAGCCAGCAATCTGTCAGCCGCGCCCAAATCTTCCGTGGTGTAAGGAAAAACCTGAAAATCTTGACGAGCAAGTTCGCGCGCGGCCTCAACTAACCCAAACAGATCTGGCTGCAAAGTATCATCGTTTGCGATCACTTCGAGTTTGATCCACGCGGTTTCAAAAAGTTCACGTGCCATCAACGCAGTGGTGATTGCCTCTTTGGCGGTGCGGCACCCTGCTGTGTTCGGCAAGATCTTCACATCCCACGAACGAAGTAAGTCAAAGAAGCGCTGCCCATCACTGTTGCGTGCAGTTTCGCGGCGCAAGGACACAGTCACAATGCCGGTCCCGGAGATTTCAACAGCCTGTCCAAGAACGGCTGGCGAAGGGTATTGGGCCGTGCCGAGCAGCAATCGCGAGGGTAAAGATGTGCCGTAGAAAATCAGGGCGTCTTTATTCTCTATGTTTCTTGTCTTGCGGCAGACGTCGCTCATATTTTCTGTTTCACTCATGAATTCCGGTCATCCAGCGTTATTGCGGCGCATAGATTGTCATCGCGCTGGCCCGGCTTTGTATTTTAAATATCTTTGCAGTCCTGAGATATGAGATGATTGACCGGCAAACAAGGTTCAATGATGAGCTTATGGCAGTCCATGCTCGTCAGTCCACTTCTTATTCGGTCCTCGCGTAACAACATACACCAAGCTCTAAGACCGGTTGAAGTCACATCAGCCGCACTTGCCAATTTAGCTTCTCTCCATCACCTTAAGCGCAATTAATGTTCGCCTCTCGTAACTTATACCGCCTCACCCCGCCACATGGGAGACCGCTCATGAGCACAATCAATCTTAGAAACTTTGTCATCGGCAACGATCAGCCAATGGTTCTCATCGGTGGTATCAATGTCATTGAATCGCGAGAGTTGGCCATGACTGCGGCGGAAGCTTTCAAGGATATTACAGGCCGCCTTGGTATTCCCTATATCTTTAAAGCTTCCTTTGATAAGGCAAACCGCTCTTCAGCTGATTCCTTCCGTGGTCCGGGCATGGACGAGGGCCTTAAAATCCTTGAGGAGGTGTCAAAATCATTTGATGTTCCTGTTCTTACCGATGTTCACGAGCCGGATCAGGCCCATCCGGTTGCGCAGGTTTGCGAGATCATTCAGATCCCTGCCTTTCTGGCTCGGCAGACTGATCTTGTCAGCGCTATGGCTGCGACTGGTGCAATTATCCATGCTAAAAAACCGCAGTTCATGAGCCCGTCGCAGGTTGCCTATGTGAAGCAAAAATTCGTCCAGTCCGGAAATGATAAAGTGATGCTCTGTGAGCGTGGCAGCTGCTTTGGCTATGATAATCTGGTTGTTGATATGCTGGGTTTCGGGGTGATGAAAAACGCAAGCGGCAATGCGCCGGTGACCTTTGATGTCACGCATGCTCTGCAGATGCGTGAAACTGGCGCAGCCGTGTCCGGGGGGCGCCGTCATCAACTGAGCGAGCTCGCCCGTGCCGGCGTTGCTGTCGGGCTGGCTGGTGTGTTCCTTGAAGCTCATCCGGACCCGGACAAAGCCATGTGCGACGGCCCAAGCGCAACGCCGCTGGAGCAGTTAGAACGGGTGCTTGCTCCGCTGAAAGCCATAGACGACTTGGTGAAGGCGTGAACCTCAAATGAGTTTGGGCTTCACAAGTTCAAAACCACGTGTGCGGCTTCGTAGCTTTGCAGTTTACGCTTGCTTAATGCTTAAGCCTGAAACACAGTGAACGGATGTTTACGGCCAAGCTGCGCATATTGATTATTGATGCCAACCGCATCCGTGCCTCGATCATTGAAGAAGGATTGAGAGAAGCCGGTTTGCATGATGTTATTGTTGTGTTCGAAACAGCAGAGGTTATGCGCCGTATTGTCGAAATAGATCCGGATGTCGTATTTATCGATCTGGAAAATCCCAGCCGTGATCAGCTCGAATACATGTTTCAAGTGCCGCGCGCGATCAAACGTCCTGTTGCGATGTTTGTTGACAGTTCGGATCAGCAGTCAACCGAGAGGGCCGTTCAAGCCGGTGTCTCAGCCTACGTAGTTGACGGCTTGAAAAAAGAGCGGGTCAAGACGATTCTGGATATGGCTGTCAGCCGCTTTAGTGCTTTTGATCATTTGCAGCGCGAGCTTGAGACCGCGCGCACGGAACTCGAAGACCGCAAAAAAATAGACAAGGCAAAAGCCATCCTCATCAGCACGCGCAAGTTGACCGAGCCGGAGGCCTATGCCCTGCTGCGCAAAACGGCCATGAATCAAAACCGGCGCATCATTGATGTCGCCGAAAGTCTGCTGATGACCTCGGACCTGTTCGATAAGGAGCCTGAATTATGAGCCGGCCGCGCGATGAAGTAACCGCGACTTTTATGCCGTTATCGGATGGTGCGCCGTTGATCGTTGCCTGCGAATTAGGCTTTGCCGAACAGGAAGGCTTGCACCTCAAGCTGTTTAAGGAGACGTCGTGGGCAACGGTTCGGGACCGTCTGGCGGTGGGGCAGATTGATGTGGCACATGCCCTGGCTCCTATGCCGCTGGCCTCCAACTTCGGTCTTGGCCCTTTGCCGCAAAGCTTGATCGCCCCGATGGCGCTTGGGTTTGGCGGCAATACGATTACGGTTTCATTAAGCCTCTGGTCGGAATTGCAGGCTTTTGGCTGCCGCGCGGATTTCGATGCGGCTGCTGCGCTTGTGTCACTATCTCAATTGATGGCGGACCGTAAAATACGGCAGGGCCGAAAACTGCGTTACGGTATCGTGCATCCGCATTCGGCGCATCGCTACGAACTTGCCTACTGGCTTGCGTCGGGTGGCATCATGCCAGATCGCGATGTGGATTTTGTCGTCCTTCCTCCTTCTTTGATGACACAGGCGCTCGCCAACGGCAGTATCGATGGATTTTGTGCGGGAGAGCCGTGGGGCAGCATTGCCAGCAACGAAGGCGTTGGCAAAATCCTGACAACCAAGGCCCATATCTGGCGTTCGAGCCCGGAGAAGGTTCTGGCCGTACGGAAAAGCTGGGCAGATGAAGATGAGGACCGGTTGCGCCGCTTGATCCGCGCGATTTATGCCAGTTGCTGCTGGTGTGATGATCCGGCCAATCGTGATGTGCTGATAGAAACTCTATCGCGTGACATGTATCTGGGGCAGCCGCAGGAGGTTCTTCATTCTGCATTTGGTGGTGCTCTGGTCGCTGGTGACGGCAGATTAAGAGACGTATATGGGTTTTTACGCTTTTGCACACGCGCTGCGACCTTTCCATGGACCAGCCATGCGCTTTGGCTTTACACGCAAATGGTGCGCTGGGGGGAAATCCCGTTCACTCAGGACCGTCTAGATATGGTGCGTGTAACGTACCGGCCAGATCTCTATAGAGCAGCATTAAGCGATTTGAAAATTCCCATTCCAAGTGCGAATGCAAAAGTTGAAGGTGCTTTGATGCAAGAGGTTCCCGTTGGGTCCATGTCCGGCAATCTCACGCTCGGTCCGGATGGTTTTTTCGATGGTCTTGTGTTTGATCCGGATGCGGCAGAGGTATATATTTCTGATCTCAAGACACGCGACCAGAGTTTCTTCCACGGTCACGCTTGAACATTGAAGACATGTATGTTTTGATGCACAAACATCAGGCAGGTGCTCAATTAAAAACTGGAGCTTGCACCTATTTTGGACTGTTAGGCCGGTACATCTTTGGTTAATTTTACATTATCAACGATGTGTATGGTTACGATTATGGCTTGCGCCAGTTATGACATATTCAGATCTCCACACTCGTTGATATTCTAGCCCGCATGGGCAACGGCAACGCCGCCGGTCTAAGTGAGTACTACTCCCAGCTCCCTTATGATCGTGCGGCGTTTTTTCGTTACTAGCGCTTTGAAAGGTCTATGAATGAGTAAGTTAGTTAAGCGTGTCGCTCAACGCTTCCAGTCAGGAGCATTGTTCTCACGCAGGAGTATGCTTGGTGTAGCTGCGGCTACAGCAATGGTGGCGGCATTCCCTCTATCAGGATCAGCAGAGCTGCTTGACGTTGAGAAGGATGAGCTGAAATTCGGTTTCATCAAACTCACAGATATGGCGCCTTTGGCGATTGCTAAGGAAAAAGGGTACTTCGAAGACGAAGGGCTTTTCGTCAAACTGGAAGCCCAGGCCAACTGGAAAGTTCTGCTTGACGGCGTTATCAATGGTCAGCTTGACGGCGCGCACATGCTTGCCGGTCAGCCGCTCGCGGCAACCATTGGCTTCGGTACCAAAGCTCACATCATCACCCCTTTCTCGATGGATTTGAACGGTAACGGTATTACTGTATCAAATGACATCTGGGCAAAGATGAAGAAGAACGTCCCTCATAAGGATGGTAAGCCGGTACACCCAATCAGTGCGTCTGCACTGAAGCCTATCGTCGATGAGTTCCGTGATGCAGGTAAGCCCTTCAACATGGGCATGGTTTTCCCTGTGTCTACACACAACTACGAACTGCGTTACTGGCTGGCAGCTGGCGGCATTCACCCTGGTTTCTACTCACCAGAAAATGTCACAGGCCAGATTCAGGCAGAAGCCCTTCTGTCTGTGACACCGCCACCGCAAATGCCTGCAACACTTGAAGCCGGCACCATTTATGGTTACTGCGTTGGTGAGCCATGGAACCAGCAGGCTGTGTTTAAAGGTATTGGCGTTCCTGTGATTACGGATTACCAGATCTGGAAAAACAACCCAGAAAAGGTTTTCGGTATTACTGCTGAATTCGCTAAAAAATATCCAAATACAACACTTGCTCTGACCAAAGCCTTGATCCGCGCAGCGATCTGGTTGGACGAGAATGATAACAAAAACCGTCCGGAAGCTGTGAAATATCTGTCTCAGTCAAATTACGTTGGTGCTGATTACGACGTTATCGCGAACTCAATGACTGGTACATTCGAGTTTGAAAAAGGCGACAAGCGTCCAATTCCAGACTTCAACGTGTTCTTCCGCTACTTCGCGACATACCCATACTACTCAGACGCTATCTGGTATCTGACACAGATGCGCCGTTGGGGGCAGATCGGCGAAGCCAAGTCTGATGACTGGTACAAAGAGGTTGCTAAGAAGGTCTATAAGCCGGACATCTACATGAAAGCAGCTAAGCTGCTGGTTGATGAAGGCAAAGCTCCGAAGGACGGTTTCCCTTGGGATACTGATGGCTTCAAAGCACCGACGCCTGCAGCAGACATCATTGATGGCATTGCATACGACGGCAAACAGCCAAACGCTTACCTTGAAAGTCTGAAGATTGGCCTGAAAGGCAAGCAAAAGGTCGTCGGCAACGATGTAAAATAAGATCTGAGAGTACACTCTTAGAAAAATATGACGATGAAAGCGGGAACTTTGTTCCCGCTTTCGAGATGGCAAATTCAAAATATTATGCGCCGCTACATCAAGCCGCTAAATCAAAACGCATAGGAGATGACCATGGCAGCCGTTAGTGGCCACGCCGACGAGAGCGATGCTGAGGCAAAACGCAAACAGCGTACCGAAGCCTTTCACCAGACCTTGAATAAAATCAGTGGAACACTTGGTGCCTTCGGGCTAGGGTTCTTGATTCCAATTGTTAAGCTTTGTGCCGGCGAAAGCCCGATGGAGCAGCTCAGGGCTCTTTGGGTTCAACTTTTTGTTCCTTTGATCGGTATTGCCGTATTTCTTTTGGCATGGGCTTATTCCGCCCCGCAGGTTCAAACATCTCTCGGCGCAATTCCAGGGCCTGCGCAAGTCTGGGACCAGGCAAAGAGTTTGTATGCAGCTCACATTGCCGAGGGTGAAAAGGCGGAAGCATTCTACGAGCGCCAGGAGAAGCGCAACGAGAGGCTTGTTGAGATCAATAAAAAGCGCGTTGCCGAAGGCAAAGAGCCAAGGCCGATCAAGATCCGTGAATATACGGGCTCGCCAACTTACATCGATCAGATCTGGACCAGTATCGGAACAGTCGCTCTCGGGTTTATCGTTGCTACAGTATTTGCTGTGCCACTTGGTATTATGTGCGGTTTGTCGCCAACTGTGAATGGCGCGCTCAATCCGCTTATTCAAATTTTCAAACCGGTGTCACCACTAGCCTGGCTACCGATCGTGACCATGGTTGTCTCAGCGGCTTATGCAAGCCCGTGGGAATGGCTGCCTAAAGCGATGTTGATTTCGGCGATTACCGTGACGCTCTGTTCACTATGGCCAACGCTGATCAATACCGCACTTGGCGTTTCATCCATCGATAAGGACCTGTTGAACGTTGGCAAGGTGTTGCGTCTTCCAACCTGGCAGACAATCACGAAGATTGTTCTTCCATCATCGCTGCCGCTAATCTTCACCGGCATGCGTTTGTCGCTGGGTGTGGGCTGGATGGTTCTGATCGCGGCTGAGATGCTTGCGCAGAATCCCGGACTTGGAAAATTCGTTTGGGATGAATTCCAAAACGGTTCTTCACAGTCGCTCGCCAAGATCATGGTCGCTGTTCTTACAATCGGGCTGATCGGCTTCCTGCTGGATCGCATTATGTATGCTCTGCAAGCCGCCTTCACATTCTCGGCAAACCGCTAGGGCGTAGGACAAAGGGAGGCAGAACAATGGCTTTTCTCGAACTTAAAGGCGTATCGAAGACGTTTGGCTCAGGCAGTCAAAAAACAGAAGTCCTCGATGATATAAACCTCACAGTCAACGAGGGCGAGTTCATCGCCATTGTCGGCTTCTCTGGATCAGGGAAAACAACCCTGATCAACACAATCTCAGGCCTTGTTGTCCCCGATGAGGGCGAGGTTCTTCTCAAAGGTGAGCCGATCAAGGGGCCTGGGCCGGACCGCGGGCTTGTGTTCCAGTCCTATTCTCTGATGCCGTGGTTGAGCGTGCGCGATAATGTGGCTCTCTCCGTGAATCAGGTGTTTGCGAAGGACTCGAGGCAGGAACGCGCAGACCGTGTGACGAAATATGTCGATATGGTCGGACTGAGCCATGCGACGGACCGCCTGCCTGCGGAACTCTCAGGTGGGATGCGTCAGCGCGTCTCTGTTGCCCGTGCTCTTGCTATGAGCCCTGAGATGCTTCTGCTTGATGAACCCTTGTCAGCGCTCGACGCGCTGACAAGAGCAAAGCTCCAGGATGAGATCGAACAGATCTGGGAGCAGGACAAGCGGACCGTTATCCTGATTACCAATGATGTGGATGAAGCAATCCTCCTTGCTGACCGCATCATTCCTTTGATGCCGGGCCCTAAAGCTAAACTGGGCACAGAGTTTAAGGTTGAGATTGCGCGTCCTCGTGACCGCACGACCATTGGTCAGGACCCGACGTTTAAACGGCTTAGAGGTGAAGTTACCAAGTATCTTCTCGATGTAGCAGCAGAGCGTGCTGCAGCGGCAAGTTCTCAGATTAACCTGCCGGATGTGATCCCCATCGATCTGACCGGAAGCGGCAGAAAATTGCCGGCTGCTTACGAGAAAGCGGCAGCGTCTCCTATTAATGAGCGCTATCTCGAGTTTGGCAACCTGAAGAAGATCTACCCAACGCCTAAGGGGCCGCTGACCGTTGTTGATGGTTTCGAGATGAAACTGCGCAAGGGTGAGTTCATTACGCTGATCGGCCACTCGGGCTGCGGGAAATCAACAGTGTTGTCGATGACTGCAGGCCTCAACGAGATTAGCGATGGCGGTATCGTTCTCGACGGCAAGGAAATCTCCGGTGCCGGCCCGGAACGTGCTGTTGTGTTCCAGGCTCCGTCGCTGTTCCCATGGCTCACGGCCAAGCAAAATGTTTCACTTGGTGTCGACCGTGTTTACCCGCATGCAAGTGCCGCTGAACGTGATGATATCGTTACTTACTATCTTGACCGTGTCGGTCTTGCTGATGCGATGCACAAACCTGCTGCTGATCTTTCAAACGGTATGAAACAGAGAGTTGGCATTGCACGTGCGTTCGCTCTGTCGCCAAAGCTGCTACTGCTCGATGAGCCGTTTGGTATGCTTGACAGCCTGACACGCTGGGAACTGCAGGAAGTGCTGATGGAGGTTTGGAGCCGGACCAAAGTTACCGCCATCTGCGTGAC
>CAYUYL010000056.1:0-12525 GCA_964449195.1 uncultured Filomicrobium sp. | reverse complement strand
GAAACACGGAAACGAAAAAAACACTTGACGCAGCAGCCTTATGTAAAGAACCAACAAGAGAATTTACAGACCTCACGTTATACACCACCCGAGGACTTGCGTGCTGCACGTGGCAACAGGTTCAGGCAGATTTGGGAGCCACACAATCAAGGCTAATCTGGCAATCTCTTGATTTGAATGAGGCGCAGGCTTTGCTTTCAATTTTGATCATATTTACAAGTTTTATTCTTTATGGCTGATGCAGTTTTTGAAACGGACCTCTATAAACCAATTAAACTATTGCTTCAAAGCCAAGGCTATGAAGTTAAAAGCGAGATAGGCTCAGCGGATGTGGTCGCATGCCGGGGCCAAGAAGATCCGATTGTTATTGAGCTCAAGACCGGGTTTTCGTTATCGCTATTCCATCAGGCTATCGCGCGCCAGGCTCTGACGGACGCTGTATACATCGCTGTGCCACGGGGTAACTCTCGAACGTTTCAGAGGGCATTAAAGAATAATCTCAGTCTTTGCCGCAGATTGGGCATCGGTTTGATGACCGTGCGGCTCAAGGATGGTTTGGTTGAAATCCACTGTGATCCGGCGCCTTACCGACCACGCCGATCAAAATCAAAGAAACAGCGGCTGTTGCGTGAGTTTGCCAAGCGCATCGGTGATCCAAACACCGGTGGTGCAACCCGTGATGGTTTAATGACCGCTTACCGGCAAGATGCATTGCGTTGCCTCAACGTCCTGCATAAAAATGGAGCTATGAAAGCAGCGCATGTTGCTATGGAAAGCAGCGTTGTACAAGCTCGGCGCATCATGGCCGATAACCATTATGGTTGGTTCGAGCGTGTCGACAGAGGTGTGTATGCCTTGACAACCAAAGGGGCTCAGGCCGTGCAAGATTACGCATACGAAATGGAACGGCTGGAAAACGCTTATCACACAGACAACAAAATAGACCTCAGCAATTAAGACAATAAATCTGCAGCGGCCATTTCGTATTTTAATCTCAATGGATTTGGAAAGGCTCGTGGCATCCAAGAAAACCGTGAATACAAATGATTTACAACGCATCGCCACGCCACCGTTCGATAAAAAGGTTGCCTGATTGTCAGGTGGCAGAACGATAATACCAGGAGAGGACAATTGTCAGATTAAGTCTAATACATACCGTACATAAGGTTGCTGCTCCCCGGCGATAGGTGAGATCCTCTCACTGGTGATTCGCTGAAGACGAATGGAGAGCACCAATGAAGTTATGAAAAGACAAACTGGTCTTTTACTGAGCATGCTATACCTACCTGTACAGCATGCCCAGCCATCGCGAAATTCGGCGCGAACTTAGTATTTTGGCGAGTGGATTGTTGCTTCCTGATAAGGATACATCCCATCAGTATCAACCTGACCCTTCAGACAGCTGATGATCATTTTTGTCAAAGTGAAAGAAACGGTTCCGTTGGGAACGGCAGGTTTTTTAATACCAGGCAGGCGGTAGTGGCGTGGAAGATGCACACAGTCCGTGCCACCTGTAGTCCCCGTCCAGCAAAGTGTGTAGTGACGCATTAGGCCGGCATTTGCAGAAGATGTGACCGCTAGAAAGCCAGCAGAAAGAGCGACCGCAAGAGCTGCACCAGTTACAAATTTACGCATAGTTATGCCTCCGTAGGCGCACGCTGCCCCAAACGCCAGCGCCTGGAATTTACTGACAGGCCACCTTGCGGCCACTTGAGCGTTCAGGTTTAGCCCGGGAGCATGACCAGACGGTAATTTCCCCAGAAGCGAACTCAAGATAAAGTTAACGTCAATCTGACAAAAAAAAGAGGTAGGTGCTTTATGACAACAATCACGTTTGCCATAAGGCATTTATGACAACCAGCTCATATATCAAATAGCTTGCAAGGCCTGCTCCAGATCGGTGATCAAATCGTCAACAGCCTCTATACCAACAGATAACCTGACCAGGTTTTCCGGCACATGACTTTGCGGGCCTTCAACGGTTTTTCGATGCTCAATCAGGCTTTCGACACCACCAAGCGATGTCGCCGGCATGAAAACCTTGACCTGGCGGGCCATTTTTCGTGCCTGGGCCCCATCACCTTTCACCATCAATGACAGCATACCACTGAATCCATTTGTCATTTGTCGGCTCGCAATCGCGTGTCCAGGATGGCTCTCCAGCCCTGTATAAAGAACGCGCTCAATTCGGGGGTGGTGTTCGAAATGCCGGGCAATCGCCAGCGCATTCTGGGAAGCACGCTCAAATCTGACAAACAATGTGCGCATACCGCGAATGAGAAGCCAAGCTTCAAATGCCTGCAGAACACCGCCTGTAAACTCGCGCGTCTTCGTAATTTCCTGCCAGCGTTCATTGGTTTTAGCCGTTACCAAAGCCCCTGCCGTCAGATCGCTGTGTCCACCCAGATATTTGGTGGCTGACTGGAAAACAATATCCGCACCCAACCCAAGCCCATCAGTGGTGCAGGGCGGTGAGACGGTTGCATCGAGGCCGAGGATGGCACCTGCATCATGCGCCGCTTGCGCGGCTTTTGCGATATCAATCACATCCCATGTCGGATTAACCGGCGATTCAATCCAGACAATCGCCGTTTTACCGGGCTCAATGGCGCACTGCAAAGCCTCCGGATCGGTCTGGTCGAAAAATGTGAGACCAATGTCACGCGTTTCAGACAATCGCCGCAGCCAGTCGGCCGCACCGTGGTACATGATTTTAGGTGCAACGACATTCTGCCCGCTGCGGAGCGTTTCAAAAACGGCCGTGATGGCCGACATCCCCGTGTTGAATAGCAGCGCTCCCTTGCCACCGCTCAGCGCGTTTACGATCTCTTCACCAGCGGCCGCAGTTGGGTTGCTATAACGCGAATACACAAAGCTGTCGCGCAACTCATAAGCATCGTTGCGGGCATAGGTGGAAGCTGGCTCAATGCCCGGCACAACGGCACCACTCTGCTCATTAATGGAATGAAGGGCCTGAGCAGCGATGGTAGCCGCTGCATGTTGCCGGGCGTTTTTCATATGTCACAAGCTCCTGCCTATCGGCCAATCTGCAGCCTTGAATGAATAGATTTATTTATGGTTTATTCCGGCTCAAGCTTCGCAAAAAGAAATACCAATTATAACCGCTCACTTCAGGGCTTATTGAGTTTCTCCATGCGGTGAATTTCAATGGGCCTAATGTTCTAGATCAAACGCTTGGTTCCTGGGCAGTGGTCCGCAAGCGTTTGTGAAGCTAGGATACAAACAAAAACTAGGATAGATGATTGAGCATGACGCCAACCGCCAGAACCTGGGGCACGGTGATAAGAGGAAGGGCAAGTGCGATTTTCCATGACCCGGTGGTGTCTTTGAGGCTCATGACCTCAGTATAATCTGTTACAACCCCCGCCATGAGAAACGTAAAGCCGTTGCCAGGCGCAGAGGCGCGGGTGACAAGATCAGCCGCCAGCGGAGCCGACCCTTCTGAGCAAACCTCAATGATAGTAGCAGCCAAAACAGTCATTGTAACGCCCAAAAGCGTTGGGCCAAACCAGTCTGAAAACACATCCGGTGGCAAAACAGCCCGCAATGCAGCGGCCAATACAACGCCAAACAATAACCATCGCAGCACCATGCGCGAGCCGATAAGGCCATCCCACAGCATTGCAGCGGTACCTTGCCAACTCAGTTGCACACCGTTGAGCCACTCTCGCACCACACCTGTCAGGCTGACATCTTTGAGATGTTCAGCATCCGCACGCGCGGCATTATCAGGCAAATGTCCCTGGTCCACGAGTGCATCAAAAATCCATCCGGTAATCACGGCAATAACTGCAGAAAGCAGTACGAAGGCAATCGTATACCACCAGCCGATCAGGCCAATCAAGACAATCGTCAGACTGAGCGAGTTCCACGGGCTTGCCAGCAAAAAGGCGACCGTCTGCCCGATTGACGCCCCGCGCTCATAAAGTTTCATACCGACCATGAGAACTCCGTGACTACACAGGTCGAACAAAACACCGGCGGCGGTTGCACGCAAAATTCCCGTTGTACGCCGCTGGCCGGCGAGTGCCGTGATAATTACGTCACGCGGGATACGGTCAAGCAGTCCAACAAACACAATGCCTAACAGGATACCCCACCACATGGCATTCATAAGCTCAAATGTGCCGGCTGCGTAATGCATGACGGCGCTATGATGAGCGGCACTGCTGGTCTTCTCCCCGCCGAACACGGCATAGATCAGATAGCCCAATGCAACCAATACAGCACTGCCCCACAGCATCCAGTCGAAGCGCCTTTTAGCTGACGAAGTCCCCGCGGATGCACAGCAGGAAGATTTATGCACCGCCGCGGCGGTGCCCGCTTCAGAAGATTGAGCATCGGCATTACTTTGATCATTGGGATGGTTCATCGTAACCATGGTTTTGACGAGGCCCTTATGCTATGTCGCGGTATCACCTGGATGGAGTAATGCTTCGGGCAATAAAACACTGCACTGAGATAATATAATTGCACAGGTGAGGGGTACGTCTGCACCCCGCTTTTGGTTCTATCTGCCACGAAAACGACAATCTAAATTGGAACTGTTTTCACATGCTGATTACTGAGCTCAATTAATATCATGAAGTTATAAAACATCATGCAAGCTTAATAGTTCATCAAAATATCATGGCGAACATTGAAAGCTTGTCAATTCCAATTGCATCGAAGACGTGAGCAAACCTGACGGCGGCCGTCGATTGTACAGGCTTCCAAAACTGTGCTGCAACGGCGGCAACTATAGGCGGAAATGCATCCACGATAGACGTCGCCTTTTGCAAATCTGCATTGGACAATAGTCTGACATTGCCGCTGCGAATTATTAGAATCTGACGAAGTGATTTGTGCTGGAGAGGGCTGCGCGGAAGCTATAAGCAAAATAGCTAACGCACCTGCAACTTTCAGCGGTTTTCTGATTTCCATGCCCGCCTCCCTAAACACAACGCAAGGGAAAGCATCAATCAGATGCCGCGCAACCACAATCGTTTGATCTTACTTTATCGCTTTGAAATGTGGATGCGCAACATATATGCAACAGGCAGAAGAAAAGCTTGAGCTTATTTACTCAGCTGCATTTGCGAGATTGTCCGGCTGAACTTCCGCCATGTAATCACGCAGCATGTTTTCAGTTGCTTTCCCGGGTTGGAACATGTAATCACCAATCTCTTTAATAGGTGTAACTTCAGCTGCAGTTCCAACCATAAAGCACTCGTTAAAATCATTAAGCTCTTCAGGCATGATGACGCGGTCAATGCATGTGTAGCCACGCCGCTTGGCCAATTGAATAATCACGCGGCGGGTGATGCCGTCTAAAAAGCAATCAGGAGCAGGCGAATGCAATTCCTGACCTTTGACAAAAAAGATGTTTCCGCTGGTGCACTCGCTGACGCGGCCACGCCAATCAAGCATCAACGCCTCATCAAATCCCTGCCTTTCAGCACGGTTCTTCTCAATTGTTCCAATCATATAGAGACCGGTTGCCTTGGTTCTCGCTGGCGCTGTCATGGGATCAGGGCGGCGATATTTTGCCCAACTCACACGGATGCCCTTCAGGCGTTCTTCCATAGGGAAATAAGATCCCCATTCCCACGCAGCAATGGCAAGGTGGACTTTGTTCTTGCGCGCCGACACCCCCATCATCTCGCTGCCGTTCCAGGAAATCGGGCGGATATAACAATCTGAAAATTCATTCGCAGCAACAACCTGCCGGGAGGCCTCATTAATTTCTTCGACCGTATATGGAATTTCAAAGTCCAGCTCGCGGGCGCCATCCACCAAACGTTGAGAATGTTCAGTGAGTTTATAAATGACACCACTATATGCGCGCTCGCCCTCGAATACCGCACTTGCATAATGCAGTCCGTGGCAAAGGATGTGGGTCTTTGCCTCTCGCCATGGCACCAATTCTCCATTCAGCCAGATAAATCCGTCGCGATTATCATAAGGAAGCATTTCAGCCATGGAATTTCATTCCTTGCGCGTCAAGAAGACGTGTCGCCTTCCCGTTATACATAATCCATATTACAAGCCAAATGCTCGCACATCACCTCAAACCGTTTCAGTCAACAGAAGCACACGCAAGCAAATTTCATTGCAATGCGTAGCAAAAGATGCGAAATACGTCAACATGATTGACATAAATTCACGCATCGGCCACAAGAGCGCCCAAAGCTCACCCGGCAACGCGTTTAGCGAAAACCAAACTGCCGACTTAACCAAGATCGCGCTGATTGAATTGCTGTTTTTCGCGTATCGTGATTTTACAGCCGAAGCTGACAGTGTTCTATCAGATTACGGCTTTGGCCGAGCCCATCACCGCGTGCTTCATTTTGTGCACCGTCATCCGGGGCTGAGTGTTGCCGAACTGCTTAAAATACTACAGGTCACCAAACAAAGTTCGGCGCGCATCCTGAAACAACTGGTGGACGATGGCTTTATCGAACAAAGACCGGGTGCAAAAGACCGGCGTCAGAGATTGCTAAGTGCCAATGAAAAAGGAAAAAAACTAGCTGTTGAGTTGATGCATCAACAATCCCAACGCCTTCAGGTTGCCCTGCAACAGGCCGATCCATCAGCTTACGCTGTCATCGCGACCTTTCTTATCGACATGATTACGCCGCAAAACAGAGATCGTGTGGTTGAGTTAATTGGGGACCCTAATTTGGCGGCTGGAAATTTGATACAAGAACCTGATAAAATCAATCGGACTGGCAAGGAGCAGGCCCATGCAACACGCCCCAGCTCATCCCAAAGATAAACTTCCTGATAACGCGCCGCACGCACTCGTCGTTGATGATGACCAGCGTATTCGTGATTTATTGACACGATATTTGGCCAACAATGGCTTTCGTGTGACCCCTGCAGCCGATACGTCGGCGGCGCGTGCCGCCATGCGCGGGCTGACTTTTGATGTCATAGTGTTAGATATCATGATGCCCGGGGAAAGCGGGCTTGAACTGGCCCGTGCTTTGAAGGCGGAAACGCAAATCCCAATCTGCATGCTGACGGCACAGTCCGATCCGGAGGCACGTATAGAAGGGCTTGAAGCCGGCGTCGATGATTATATTCCAAAGCCGTTTGAACCTCGCGAACTCTTGCTGCGCCTGCAAAATATTCTACGCCGCGGGCCATTCGTGCCTAGTCATGGTGAAATTAAAATGGGAAACCTCACCTTTAATTGTGAGCGTGGCGAATTACGCCGCGGCGATGAAGCTTTAAAACTAACGGAACGGGAGCGCGATCTTCTCAAACTTTTCGCGCAACGCCCGGGCTCTCCCATTGCGCGTCAGGAATTAAGCAATGATGATCAGACCGGCAGCGAGCGTGCCATTGATGTGCAAATTAATCGCTTGCGACGCAAAATAGAGGCAGACCCTTCAAACCCGATTTATCTGCAAACTGTACGTGGCAAAGGCTATGTTCTTTATACTGACTAGAATTATGAAGTAAATGCTTGTGTCCCGAGCGGAGTCCGCCAGGCTTTTGTGAAGCCAGAACACAATAAAAATTTTATCCGATTTTCAAGCAAAATCACTTCGGAAGCAAGGTTTCAAATTTGGAACACTGGTTTCAAGATGAAATGAAAAAGATTGGTTTAAAGAGCAGCCATGTTTGCCGATGATGGAGGACTACAAACAGAACAACCACGCCAGTCATGGCTGCAACACGCGGCTAAATTCAAAACTCTGGCGCACTCAGCCTACGCGCGCAGTAAAAAATTATCCGCCTGGCTGCTTGGTCAACTGGGGTACTTTCTGCCCAAAGGCCTTTATGCACGCGCGCTCATCATTATTATTGCACCGATTGTTGTCTTGGAAGGCGTTGTAGCCTTCATCTTTATGGAACGGCATTGGCAGGCTGTCACACGCCGCCTGTCTGAAGCAACAGCGCGTGACGTTGCCGCTGTTGTCGAACTTTATAAGGTCTATGAAAAACAAGACAACTATGGTTCCCTTATCAGCCTGTCACGTGACCAGCTCAGTCTCCAGCTGCAAATCCAACCGGACGAGGATTTACCATCCGTACAGCCCAAGCCGTTTTTCTCCATACTGGATAAAACTCTATCTAACGAAATTCGCCTCAGGATTAAGGACACACCATTTTGGATCGACACCGTTGGCGATTCAGATCTTGTTGAAATAAAGATCAAACTAAAAGACGCTATCTTGAGCTTTATAGCCAAACGCAGCCAGACTTATGCTTCAAACTCGCATATTTTTCTAATTTGGATGGTGCTCACATCCATTGTGTTGCTCACCGTAGCCATTTTGTTCCTGCGCAATCAGATCAGGCCGATCTTGCGTCTTGCTGAAGCCGCCGACGCCTTTGGTAAGGGCCGCACTTTCCCAGAAGAGTTGCAACCGCGTGGCGCACGCGAGGTCCGTCAGGCAGCAGAAGCGTTTATAGAAATGCGCGACCGCATCACCCAGCATGTTGACCAGCGGACCGCAATGCTGGCAGGCGTGAGCCACGATCTTCGCACCGTACTCACGCGGTTTAAACTGGAGCTGGCGCTTCTGGGCAGAGGAGCGGAAATAGAGGAGCTCGAAAACGATGTTCAAGAAATGCAGCATATGCTGGAGGAATATCTGGCATTTGCACGCGGCGATGGCGGTGAGGAGGCCTCTCCAACACCATTGCGGGCCTTGATCCAAGAAGTATGTACGAAACAACAGGTGGAGGGCGTCCAGATCACATTTGCCCAAAGCCGGCGCCGGCGCGAAATTATGGTGCCGCTGAAGCCTCAGGCATTCAAACGTGCTCTGACCAATCTGATGAGTAATGCCACCCGTTTCAGCGACCAGGTCATTATCAAGGCATCAAGAGCACGCAGTTTGGTAATCATAGAGGTGGAAGATAACGGGCCAGGCATTCCTGTGGAAGAGCGGGAAAATGTTTTCCGCCCGTTTTACCGTCTGGACCATGCACGCAATCAAAATACTGGGAATTCCGGTCTTGGCCTGGCTATCACGCGCGACATCGCACGCAGTCACGGTGGAGACATTAAACTTGGTACCAGTTCCATGGGTGGACTTCGGGCAGTAATACGCATCCCGCTTTGATTTTAAAACGCAAAGATACTATCAAACGCGTCTATAATTCTATAGGCCCAGCCTTAAACTGAACTCAACCGGCCAACTTCTTTAAAAAAATTGCCAGTTGAGATGCACCGTCCTGCCGCAGGCCAACATTATTAATTATAACATCCACATGATCAGCCATAGTTTGGTTGAGATTGCGCGATGTGCGTGAGCCGGCTGCCTGATCACGGCCACGGGCTGCTATCCTTTGCAGCAAAATCTCATTCGGCGCCGTAACCAGAACAATTGCAACATTCCCAAGATTTTGCCTGGCGTAAGAAACCATTGTGCGCGAGATGTTGCCAACCACGACGCAGCCCTGATTAACTCTATCCTGCCAGCAACGGTGAATACCGTAATGGAGCCCATGCGCTTGCCAGGTCAGTACGAATTCGCCAGCCTTCTGGAGTTCCAGAAATCTTTCTTCTGTGGCAGTATCATGATCCTCGAAGGCATTTTCCGGCCGCGTCACGGTACGCCTGACAAATATAATTCTAGGACAGTCCGCGGCCATATCTTTGGCAAGACGCATCATGGTGTCTTTGCCTGCGCCGGAAGGACCAACGACAAACACCCAGGTGCCGCGCCTGGAGAGCGGCACGCTGTTTGCTTGCTGAAACTGAGCCTCTTCAAAGGACACGGTTGCCCTCCCGCCATACAGCACGCACGACAGGAGTGTCACCCAAACGCACATGCACAAGATCGGCACGCTTGCCAACGGCAATTTCACCGCGGTCTTTAAAACCAACAGCCTTGGCTGGATTGCTCGTCACCGTAGAAATAGCTTGCGGCAAATCCATACCCGGTGCGTGGTTGGGAAGATCAAATGCCGCCATGATCAGGCTTGCCGGAATGTAGTCCGATGAAAAGATGTCAAGCACACCATGCTTGGCCAGTTCACTCGCCGCAACATTGCCCGAGTGCGAGCCCCCTCTAATGAGATTTGGAGCCCCCATAACCACGGAAATAGCTTTATTATGAGAGGCCTGGGCGGCTTCCAATGTCGTGGGGAATTCCGCGATAGATGTTCCTGCCTCTGCACTTTCGATGACATGCTCCACTGTTGTGTCATCATGGCTTGCCAACGCGATATTCCGCGTTCTGGCAATATCGACAAGCTTTTGGCGATGCGTGGCAGCATAGCGTTCATGCATGCGATAGCGTTCCTCAAAGAACGTCTGCAGATCCTGTTCGCTCATGCTCAGTTTGCCACGGTAATAAGAGCGTAACTTTTCGACATCGCGGAATTGCCGTTGGCCTGGCGTATGATCCATCAGAGACATGATCCCGACGGGATATTTCTCAAGCACAGCGTTTGCAGCATCCACAACATCTGGCGAGCATATTTCACACCGCAGATGTGTGTGATGCTCTGACCTGAGGTTGCCGCGCTCGGCCTGCTTGCTGATCGCGGCTGCAATGCGAAGGGCACGCTCCCCGCCGTTATCCGCATTCTCCCGGTCACTGCCGATGCGCAGGCAGTCAAATACAGTCGTTATGCCCGCTGCGGCCACCTGCGCATCATAGGCAACGACAGCAGATGCCGGATGCCAATCGACATTCGGGCGCGGCTCGATATGTGTCTCCAAATGGTCGGTGTGAAGTTCAATAAGTCCCGGGATTAAAAGGTCACCCTCCAGCACAACGCCGGTTGCAGGTGGGCTGCCCTCGCCAATCTCAGCGATTATACCATTGTTTACAGCAAGCCATCCCCTGTTAATCTCACGATCGGCTGTGATAATACGGGCGTCTGAAATGACAAAGTTCTCTGTATTCATAATCATAATCTGCTTCATTACCATAAGACCTTAACAGCCCGTTGACATTCATCGCGCGATAGCCGGCTTGGCCGCAGCAGGCGCAGAGACGCGCACATCCATAATGCGGTTTGCAAGTTCCTCATCATGAAAGATTGTGAGAATTGCAGCGCCCTCCGCCTTCTTTTGTCTTATCAACTGAATAACGGCTTGCCGGTTACGGCGATCGAGTGGAGCGGCTGGTTCGTCCGGCAATAGAATGAGATGATCAGCAGTAAAGCTGGGGGCAACATCGATGCACTGCTGCTCACCACCCGAGAAAATTGCCAGTAGCAGGCCCCAAAGGCGCTCTGGCAGAGAAGGTGTGACCAGGATCTTCTGCATGCCTCTGTCCGTCACCGCGAACCTAAGATAATGGTCTGGTGTAAAATTAGCTGCTCAGACCGCGATGGCATGGTAGTAAAGTTTAAAACTGTCGGCAAAGGGCAACAGATGACAGCACAAAACGCCACACAATTCAACGATCTCATCATTCGCAGGGAAGGCCGGGCAGGCCGCATCACACTGAACAGGCCCACGGCTTTGAATGCGTTGACCTTCGAGCAGGTGGGCGCCATCGAAGGCGCGCTTAAAAATTGGGCAGGTGACGATGGTGTGCAGGCTGTCATTCTAGATGGTGCTGGCGGCAAAGCGTTGTGTGCTGGCGGTGATGTTGTGTCACTCTATAAGAGCCGCAGTGATGGCGGAGACATTGCAGCTCGCTTCTGGCGCGCCGAATATCGTCTCAATGCGATGATTGCCGCGTATCCCAAGCCCTATATCGCACTGATGGGCGGTATCGTGATGGGCGGCGGTATCGGCCTGTCCGCCCATGGCAGCCATCGTATTGTGACCGAAGGTTCGAGGCTGGCCATGCCGGAGACGATGATCGGTTTGATCCCCGATGTCGGTGGATTGTGGCTTTTGGCCAATGCACCTGGTCATATGGGGGAATATCTAGGACTTTTGGGGGAACGTATGGGGCCGTCCGATGCGCTCTATGCAAATTTCGCAGATACATGTGTGGCGAGCAAAGATCTGGACGCGCTGGTCGCTTCTGTGAGAGAGCCGCATGGAGATCCGATTGGCGTAGCCGTCGCAGCCTTTGCATCGGCGCCGCCACCAACTGTGATCGCGGACCGTCAGGCTGAGATTGATCGCATTTTTTCGGCCCCCACGATTGAGGCTATTCAAACAGAGCTGGAGGCAAGTGAGGCCGATTGGACCCAGCACGCGCGGGCAGCGTTGTCGCTGCGCTCACCTCTTGCACTCAAACTCACCCTGGCGGGCATCCGCCAGATTCGCAAGGCATCCAGCTTGGAGGACTCGCTCAGGCTGGAGTACCGCATGACGACCCGTCTTTATGAGAGCGGTGAATTTCTGGAAGGTGTCAGAGCGCTTTTGGTTGACAAGGATAAATCACCCAAATGGACGCTGCCGAGACTGGATGCTGTCGACGAAGTAACAGTCGCACGCTACATGGCTCCACTCGACAATCGCCCGGAACTCGACCTGCCAGAAAGGTAATGGAGACCGCACCGCCGCCAAGGTGCTTGCTACTTGGTAGAGCGGTTGTTTTGGTTTACCTGCATGCTTGTAGGCCAACCATTTTGCGAGTTGGCTTAAGC
>CAYUYL010000055.1:0-12545 GCA_964449195.1 uncultured Filomicrobium sp. | reverse complement strand
CTAAAGCAACAAACACCATATCTGCTTTTGAACGAGCAATTTGTTTTGCCACAAATCGTTTATCCGCTTGATAACCATCACAGCTGCCTGCAATCACCACATTCGGATATTCCGTATCAATTCGCTGTTTGACAGCCTCGAGCACTTCTTTTTTCGCCCCATATAAAAAGATACTTTTAGATTGCTTGTTTGCGAGATCAAGCATAGACATGAAAACCTCAAAGCCTGCAATTCTTGATTTCAACGGATGGTTTATAAGACGTGACATCAAGACAACACCTACACCATCAGGTAAGACATAGTCTGCAGAAGAGATGACTTTATGATATGCATGATCCTTCATAGTTGCATAGCCTATTTCTGGATTCACCGTTGCAATCATTGCGCCTCTTCGCTGTGAAAGGTGGTGTTGGTTCATATAACTAATAAATTCGTCTAAGTCGCCATTTACATAAGAAAGGTTAGAGACCACTTCTGTTTCCACTGTATAAACCCCCTTTTTCTTTTTGTTATCTATTGTACGATCATTGTAAATTCATTCTTAACCTACAGATCATTTTATCACAGTTGCTCCATGAAATATTAACAATAACTTTACAATCCTTTTAATTTCATGACATTTTAATAAACAACTAGTCTCTAAAAACGTTGAAATACTGTATTGACGCAGTTTCACTATTCCATCCATTAAATTGGAAATAGTTTGTCTTTACATTTTCTTAACGTTTTTTAGGCATTATGATATAATGAAGTTCCGAAGAGCGAAAAAACATGACCGATGAGAATAGGATTACGGATAAACATTACTGCTTGAAGCAGTCGAATAAGGATGAAGAAAGGAGTTTATGTTTGCAATGAAGAAAGTTATTACTTACGGTACATTTGATTTATTACACTGGGGGCATATCAAGCTGCTAGAGCGTGCAAAACAGCTTGGAGATTACTTAGTGGTAGCCATCTCTACAGATGAGTTTAATTTACAAAAATCAAAAAAGGCTTATCATAGCTACGAGCATCGCAAGCTGATTTTAGAAACCATTCGTTATGTAGATGAAGTCATTCCAGAGAACAGCTGGGATCAAAAAGTCCGAGACTTACAAGAACATGACATTGATGTGTTTGTTATGGGAGATGACTGGGAAGGTAAATTCGATTTCTTGAAAGAGCATTGCGAAGTCGTTTACTTGAAGAGAACAGAAGGTATTTCGACAACACAAATTAAGGAAGAAATTGCTGGACTATAATAGATTGAAAAAAGTACTTCTTATCTTTTGGTGAGAAGTGCTTTTTCATGTAAAATACAATAGCAAGTGATCATTTTTATAAGGAGAGCTTCCTGTGTTTCAAAATTGGATGAAGAAAAAAGGTGAACACACATTGGATCAACCTGAACGAAATGAAACAATGAAATCGGTTGAAATTCCTGACATGGACTACTACTTTATTATGGGGGATGTGCCAAAACAGGACAACACCTTAACGGATTCATTAAACTTAAGATTAAAATCATTGGCTGAGAAGAATAAACGAGCTACCATCTTAACTTTGAATTTTGATGTAAATGTAAAGGGGCATATTCGAAGCCTGGAGGAGAATTTCCACCCTCAAATTTCCATCTTGAATGTATTTGAACACTATATTTTACCGGAGAGCGGGAGTAAAAGGGTTTATTCGGAGTTTATTACAGGTACCGTATTGGAATCGATTAATGAAGTCGTTATATCTGAGGACAACTCAACCGTTCAAGTGACAAGATACGAACTACCTTCTTCCCCCATTCTGTATATAGATCAATTTAATGAAGAACAGCAATTGATGAAACGGGAAGAATACGATATACATGGCGCTTTACGAAGAGTACTTCACTATGTTCCGCATAAGGGTGTCCCTTTTCTGGAAGAATTCATTAGAGATGATAGAAGTATCTACATGGAAACCATATATTCTGGGAGTGCCAAGAAGAATACAGTAAGGCATATTAATTGGTACAAGAAGACAGGCATCACCACATTTGTGAAAAAATCCGATATCGTACAGCAATGGCTATCTGATATTCAAACAAAAAATGAACGCATGAAATTGATGATTGCAGAAGATCGAGAGATAGATCACGATCTGTTTAAAATGGAAAAATCTGATTCAGTATTTTATGCTGCTTTTGTGCATGACGCACACTACGAGGAAAATCCCCGTCAATTGCACACTCATTATGAAGAACTATTTAAACAAATCAGGAAGCAGCAGGTAGATGCTATTTTCTTTTGTCATCCGAAACATAAGGAAGATGTCGAAAAAGTTTTAGGGGAACAATCTTCCTTTTATCTATTGCCACAGGATGATGGTTCTTCTTGGGGAGCAGCTCTTCAGAATATGCTTGATAATCGAGTACTTAAAGAAGAACTAAGAAGTGTTGTGGAACATGTAAGATGGATGTTGCGTGATGTAAGCTCTGAGCATCATGTCCTTCATCTGCAGCTTGAGATGGAAGGCGAAATGAACATTGCGGATCAGGTAGAAATAGATTTTGCAGGATTTGATCGAGTCAATGGTGCTGAAATTATTTCTCAAACCATCAACGAAAATCAACAAGTGATTTTCCCGATTGGTCATTTTCAAACAAAGAAACAGATCGAACTAAATCAAACGAAACATGTCGATTTTTACATCCGAAGCAAGTCAAAAACACATCATCAAGAAGTACTACAGCGTTTAGAAGTGGAAGAAGAACTGCTCACCAACAAACCTTCGTCAATAGATGGGTGGTCTTACCAAACGAAAAATGGTTACTACTCTTGGAAGATCAATTAAAGAACGGACTGTATTCTTTGTGAAAGCATGTGAATGAAAATGAAAAAAATCGTTACAATTTTATATATCATCGTTTTTAAACTCTTGTTTTTGGGTGTCAGTAAACTGCAGCCAAAAAAGAAAACGGTTATTTTTGAAAGCTTTAATGGAAAACAATTCAGCTGCAACCCGCGTGCTATTTTTGAGTATATGAAAGAAAATCACCCTGACTATACGTTGATTTGGAGCGTTAAAAAAGGGTATGAAGCACCGTTTCAAGAAAAGGGCATCTATTATATTCATCGTCTGTCGTTTAAATGGATTCTTGCAATGGCAAGAGCCGAGTATTGGGTTGTAAACAGCCGTTTGCCGCTATGGATTCCAAAACCAGGCCACACAACTTACTTGCAAACATGGCACGGGACACCTTTAAAACGACTGGCTGTGGATATGGACGAAGTTCATATCCCTGGAGCAAACACGAAAAAATATAAAAAGAATTTCACGAAAGAAGCATCGAAATGGGATTGTCTTATATCTCCTAATGCATACTCGACTGAGATCTTTACACGTGCGTTCCAATTTCAACAGACCATGATTGAATCAGGGTATCCAAGAAATGATTTTCTGTACAATCAGAATAATGAAGGAACGATAAGAGCGCTGAAGCAAAAGATGAACCTGCCTCTTGATAAAAAAATCA
The DNA here is from genome assembly GCA_964449195.1 of uncultured Filomicrobium sp. Taxonomy (GTDB): domain Bacteria; phylum Pseudomonadota; class Alphaproteobacteria; order Rhizobiales; family Hyphomicrobiaceae; genus Tectiglobus. Next base: position 9,055 of record CAYUYL010000055.1, on the reverse strand, counting down.
TCCTCTATGCACCGACTTGGAGAGACGATCAATATTATACAATTGGAAAGTATAAATTTGAATTGGACCTTGATCTGCATGAGTTGAGGTCATCTATCGGAGAAGAATATATCATCATCCTTCGTATGCACTATTTAGTAGCGGAAAACTTTGATCTCGGACCATATGAAGGCTTTGCCTATGACTTCTCTCATTACGAAGACATTCGAGACCTTTATATGATTTCTGACCTACTCATGACAGATTACTCTTCCGTGTTCTTTGATTATGCAAACCTTAGGCGTCCAATGCTGTTCTATGTTCCAGACATCGAAACGTATCGCGACAAACTAAGAGGGTTCTATTTTGACTTTGAACAAGAAGCACCGGGTCCGCTTGTGAAAGAAACAGCAAGTGTGATTGACTGGATCAAAGAGACAGAGAAATCGACCTTTACATTACCAGCTTCATTCACATCATTTTATGAGAAATTCTGCTACTTGGAGAAAGGAGAATCATCTAAGCGAGTCGTAGAGACCATTCTGAATAAGGAAAAAAGATGAAGGGCATAAATCAGGTAACATACTTTCATTGTATGTTTACCGGATTTATGCCCTTTTTGTAACTTTAGTTTTAGATCTTTAAGCCTGTAAATGACAAAATCTCTCTAAAAAAACAAAACTTTTTTAGCGAAATTTGTTGAAAATTAAAAGATTTAAAGTCTTTAGAATCAAAAAGATGTTGTTTTTAAGGCAGCATAAACCTATAATTGTTGTTATAGTTAAAAAATTGTTTAAATATGTTGTGTTTACCAATATCGATTGTCAATTGAAAGTGCAGGGGATTTGATTGTCAAAAAGGATTTTATTAATTTCTCAAAATTTCTACCCTGAAATAGGTAGCGCTGGTAATAGACTCAAGAATATATTTTTGATGCTGCACAGAAAAGGATACGATGTGAAAGTTTTAACAACGGATCCAACTTATCCAGAAAAAAATTTCTATGATTCTCATGACCTTTGGGACGAAGAAGAATTAAATAGTCAGAATGAAAGATTTATAAGAGTGAAAGTAAAAAACAAAAAATATGCTTTTAACTTTTTGAATAGACTTTTCTATTATCTAGAAATAATGCTTAGGATGATCATATTTATTTTTAAGGATAAAAATAAATATGATCTAATTTATGTTACAACCCCCCCGATTTTTGTTGCCTTTGCTGGAATTATTGCTAAATTTAGATATAAGACAAAAATGATTTTAGACATAAGAGACTTGTGGCCAGACTCTTTAAAAGGAGTGGGGATATTCAAAAATCCCATGATCATCGGTTTTTTTAAACTTGCAGAAAAATTTGTCTATTCAAAATCAGATCATATTATCATTAACAGCCAAGGTTTTCAAAAGCATTTACAGGAGCAAGAAGCTAAATTAACGTTCATACCAAACTCTGCAAGGCGTGAAGAACTGCCAGAAATTTCAGTAAAAAACACGAGGAAAGAGTTTAAAGTAGTGTTCGCAGGCAATTTAGGTCTTGCTCAAGATGTGCATGTCTTTCGTGATATTGTTACGAGTTTAAAGGATTATCATATCAGATTTATGATTCTAGGTTATGGAGTCAATAAGAAAGAATTAGAGAGATATATCATTGAAAAAGAATTGAAACACGTTGAATTTATTGATCCATTATCAAGAAAAGAGTGTCTCAAAATGATGGCAAATTGTGATATTGGTATAGCAACGCTTAATCGTTCAGTCATCTTTGAAACGGTTTTGCCAGGACGTATTATAGATTACTTGAGCTGCCAGTTACCTGTAGTGGCTTCACTTTCTGGATATTCAAAAAAATTAATTGAGCAAGAAAATGTAGGTTTAGTAGCTAAAACAAAAACGAGTGACGAAATGGTTTCTCTTATTTTACACTTGTATCATCATCCGGAGTTGGTTCAAGAAATGAAAACAAATTGCGAGAACTTTATTGAAAAGAATTTTTTATGGGATAATAATATTATGATTTTAGATAATGTAATAAAAAATACTATAAAAAAGGTTAATGAAGCATGAAAAAAAATGTATGTATGTTTGTATGGAACCACTTTACCAACGATGCCAGAGTTTTGAGAGAATGTACAGCATTGTCAGAAGACGGATCTGATGTCGATCTAATTTGTATACACGATCCATCAATGCCTGGATTAAAGACATATGAGGAAATCAATGAAAGATTTCGTGTCCACCGAGTTAAAAGGTACCCTCGATGGTTAGTTTTATTTCAGTCTATGCTGACTTTGCTAAAGAAGAAAAAGTATCTTCTACTTCTTCTATTACTAGTGTGGGCTGCGGGTGTTTTTTATTTACCTATTATAACGATCGCCTTCACAATCCTATTTTCATCCTTACTTCTTAAAAAGGTGAGAACATTAATCATTAGATCAAGTATCTTTTTAAGAATGATTGTAAAAGGCTGGAATAAAAATTATGATATCTATCATTCTAATGATTTAAATACTTTACCACAGGGTGTTATTTGTGCAAAGTTTAAACTTTTTAACAGAAAAAGACTCATCTATGATTCACATGAAGTTCAAACAAGTAGGACTGGGTATGATAGCAAACTATATGGGAAGATGGAATCTTTCCTTTTAAAGTTTGTTGATCAAATGATAGTCGAAAATCACACGAGAGCCAAGTACAACGAAGACCTATATGGTTTTTACCCAAAAGTCGTTCATAATTATCCGTTCGATCAAAAAAAAGAGATAGAGAAAATAGATTTGCATGAGATTTTAAACATTTCCAAGGATGAAAAAATCCTGTTGTATCAAGGTGGAATTCAAACTGGTAGAGGTTTAGAAAATTTAGTTAAGGCAGCACCTAATTTCGAAGAAGGCATCCTCGTCTTTATTGGAGATGGCCGAATTAAAGAAAGCCTTATGCAATTAACGGAAGACATGAAGCTCACTGATCGAGTGAAATTTTTACCAAAGGTGCCTTTGGAAGATCTCCCTAGGTATACAAAAAATGCTTATTTAGGTTTTCAGGTATTGAATAATGTGTGCTTCAACCATTATTCAGCCTCTTCAAATAAACTATTTGAATATATTATGGCGGGTGTGCCTGTCATAGCATGTGACTTTCCAGAAATTAAGAAAGTTGTTTCAGGTGAAAATATTGGAGTAGTCGTTGACTCTCACGATCCGATTTCAATCGCAGCGGGTGTAAACAAGTTAGTTTTAAATCCTGAATTGCGTCATCAGTACAGTGAGAATTGTCATCAGGCAAGGCTTAAATACAATTGGGAACAAGAAAAAAAATCACTTCTAAAAGTTTATGGACAAATTCAATCATAAGGAGAGTAAAAATAATGAAACTTTGTACAGTAGGTTTGGGGTATATTGGTCTTCCAACTTCAATTATGTTTGCGAAACATGGTGTTAAGGTCGTAGGAGTAGATGTGAAACCGAGTGTGATAGACTCTTTAAATAGTGGAACGATTCATATAGAGGAGCCAGGTCTCCAAGACGCTTTGACTGAAGTTATTAAACTTGAAAAATTTAAAGCTTCTTTAACACCAGAGGAAGCAGATGTCTTTATCATCGCTGTTCCTACACCTAACCGTGATGACATGTATAAATCATGTGATTTAACGTACGTAGAGAGCGCTGTTGAGAAAGTAATTCCATTCCTGAAAAAAGGGAATGTTGTAATTATCGAATCTACTATTGGTCCAAGAAGCATGGATGACGTGATTAAACCATTATTCGAAGAAAAGGGTTACGTTATTGGTGAAGATCTATATCTAGTACATTGTCCGGAAAGAGTTCTGCCGGGTCAGATTCTTCATGAACTAATCTTTAATAACCGGATCGTTGGCGGGATTACAGAAGCTTGTACAGAGGCGGGAGCAAAAGTATACGAAACGTTTGTTCAAGGTGAAATTATTAGAACAAATGCCAAAACCGCTGAAATGTCTAAACTAATGGAAAATACATTTAGAGATGTTAACATAGCACTGGCAAATGAACTTACAAAAGTATGTAATGATCTAGACATTAATGCGCTAGATGTCATTGAAATGGCCAATAAGCATCCACGTGTTAACCTGCATACACCTGGACCTGGTGTCGGCGGACATTGTTTAGCAGTAGACCCGTATTTTATTGTAGCGAAGGCCCCTGAAACAGCGAAAATGATTAACTTATCACGTTCAATTAATACATCTATGCCATACTATGTTGTTGAAAATGTTGAGAAGCTCATGGAAAAAGTAGAAGGAAATAAGGTGACTATTTTTGGACTTACGTACAAAGGTAATGTCGATGATATTCGAGAAAGCCCAGCAATGGAAATCTATCATTTATTAAAAAATCAGAATAAATATGAAATCGATGCATATGATCCACATGTGGATGAGGAGTTTGTCATTAAAAACTTAGAAGAAGCTGTTCAACAATCTGATTTAATTTTGATTCTAACCGATCATCAAGAGTTTAAAGAATTTGATTTTGAAAGACTTGATGGCATGAAAAATAAAATGATTTTTGACACAAAAAATGTTCTGCAAAATCGACACGAACAGTTCACTTATATTAATTTCGGAAATCTCTCTTCTGAAATAAAAAAAGAAGAAGCCTTGGTTTAAATCTGCTTTTCCTTGGTGAATGTAAAGCTTAGATTTTCTTAGAAAGGAGCAGTAATGGATATACCTTCAACAGAAATTTTTAATGTATTTAAAGAAAGTACGGAACAACCAAATAAATGGTTATTAACAAACACTAGGGGAAAAAGGATCTTTTTTCAATTTGGTTTACAAGAAGAGGATGAAAAATATTTATCCTTTATCGGCAAAGAAATCATTGAATTCAGTACTTTGTCCAATCAGTCAGACAAAATAGACACAATTGTGTTAGGTAATGCGACTGAATTTATGTCTGATGTAAATCGGTTAGTCGATGATGTGTTACCATTTCTAAATAATGACGGTGTTATGTTGTTTTGGATTAACCATGATCAGAATTCTGTGCAAATAAAGTCAATAGTATCATTGATGCTTTATATGCATAAAAAGAATTTTCGAATTGAACAAGTCATCAGACCTTTATGGACAGGCTTTATAGCAATTCCTACTACAAACTCTAATGAGATTGATTTTGCTGAAAGTCTGTTGAAGGTTTTGGATCGGCTGAAGAAATCCGATGACACTGAAGAAAATCAAAGTAGGGATGTAACTGCTAGCCTGCTAAAAAAATTAGTAGAAGCAAAACAAGAAAAATTAAATCTAATTACAAATGAGAAAAAAGTACTAGAACAAGCTAAGAAGACTGAAAAAGAACTGGACCTAATAAAAAGACGTTATGCAGCTCTATCCTCATCAAAATTAGGTAGGTTGACACTAGCTTACTGGAGATATAAATCTCGAAAAAGAAAGAATAGGTGAATTTGATGGGGAAATTTCAAAAACAGTTATTAGTAAACCAAAAGAAAAGAACGACTGCTAATCAGGAACTTTCTTATTTTAAGCAAATGTTAAATGCCTTTGAAGAGAATCAAGATTTTAACGAGCTTGAAAAAAGTTTGGCAAATATACCTGATTTCCATGTGCCGGAGACCTTGGTAGATATACAAACTCAAAAGACTCAGACAGTTGAAAACCAAAGGAAAAAAGAGTACCTTCAATATTTAAAAAAGAATCACAAAAAAGGGTATTATGAATCCATAAAATCTCAAATAAATGTTTTGCCTTCTAGCAATGGAACGAGATTTTTTCAGAAGAGTCATGTCACAATTGGAATTATCGCAGATGAATTTTTGTACAAAAGCCTAAAAGATGCAGCCAATTTTATTTATATCAATCAAGATAATTTTGAAGAAGAGGCAGGAAGAATTGATCTATTCCTAGTATCAACTGCTTGGAAAGGATTAGATGGTAAGTGGAAAGGGCTCGGCAATCCTAAAATTAAAAAGGTAAGAGACGAAATAAATGCGATTATTGAGCTTTATAAGAGTAAAAGTATTCCTGTAATATTCTACTCTAAAGAAGATCCAGTTAACTACGAGCAGTATATTGACTTAGCTCAACAAGCAGATCATATCTTTACAACATGTAGTGAAGTTCTAGAAGATTACAGAAAAGATTGTCCGAATGCTAGGTCATACGATGTACTAGAGTTCGCTGTAAACCCGCTGTATCATAATCCTATAGGAACCAGAATGAATAGAAGGGATGATATTCTATTCGCGGGGTCTTGGTATCAAAAGTATCCATATAGACAAGAGGATACTCAAGAGTTATTTGAAGGTGTGCTTAATGCCGAGAAAGATTTGACTATTATTGATCGGAACTTCTTCTTGAAATTGGAGCGCCATTTTTATCCAAAAAAATATGTGCCTTTTATTGTTGAATCAACAGACCATGAAACGCTTCAAAAAATACACAAGTTATATGATTTCACCTTAAACTTGAATTCAGTAAAATATAGCAAGACGATGTTTGCAAATCGTGTATATGAGTTACAAGCAACAGGAACTATTGTCATTTCAAACTATAGTGTGGGAATTAACAGCAAATTTCCTAATGTGTTTTTGGTGAATACTAGTGAAGAGTTGAAACAATATTTGCTTAAATTGACTAAAAAAGAAAAGTATCAAATTCAAATGGAAGGTGTTCGAACCGTTTTAAAATCTGAAACGGCTTTCCATAGGGTAAACGAATTGATACAAATAGTTAATAATGATCATATAGGACATCTAAATCGAAAAGTCCTTGTTGTAGCAGAGAACCTGAATGAACATGTAATTGAAATGTTTAATAAACAGTCCTATTCTGATAAGACACTTATATCTCAAGATGAAATGTCGGAAGAGATGTATAATAACTATGACGTCATTGCGTGTTTTAGCAATAAATATGAGTATGGACAATTTTATTTAGAAGATATGATAAATGCATTCAAATATACACGTTGTGACTATATTACAAAAGATGCTTATGAGTATAATGGTGAGTTTACGACTGGTGTAGAGCATAATTATGTTGAAAGAATAGAAGACCGGTTTAGGACTGTTTATTGGAGAAAGTCATTCACCTGGGGAGATATTGAAAAGAGTTCAAATACTTCTATTTCCAATGGATATAGTGTTGATCCTTTGGAATTATCAGTGAATGTACGTGAAATCATGGGTAATGAACCAACTCAAGAATATTTATTATCTGTTATTATCCCTGTTTATAATAATGGAAGACATCTATTATATAAATGTTTTCAAAGTCTTCAAAGAAGCTCTATATTTGAAAAAATGGAGATTATTTTAGTGGATGATGGGTCGACTGATAATATAACAGATCATATTGTACAGGCCCTTGATAAAGATTTCGAGAATGTCAAATCGTATTTGTATCCAAAGGGTGGAAGTGGTAGCGCCTCTCGACCTAGAAATAAAGGGCTGGAACTTGTGACAGCGGATTGGGTAACATATCTAGATCCTGATAACGAAGCAATTACAGATGGATATAAAGAACTCTTAGATGCTACTTTATCTGAAGAACATGATCTGTTTATTGGTAATATGATAAGGCTTTCTGATAAAAAGGAAGTATTCACTTACTACCCTAATATGATGTCCCTTAATGAGGGAGTAGATCACAGGCAAGGACCGCATTCGGACTTTTTAATAAATGTTGCATTTAAAGCAATGAGTATACAAGCTTTAATAGTAAAGAGAGACTTGTTGATAAAAAATGAACTGAGAATGGTAGAAGGAGCACTTGGCCAAGATACACTATTTTTCCAAAAAATGTTGTTAAAAGCGAAGTCTTTCAAGGTGTTAAACACACCTATTCATATTTATTATGCTATGGTTGAGAACTCTTCAATCAATCGAATCAATAAGAGCTTTTTTGAAAAGTACTTTATATTGGAAAAAGAAAGAATTGAATGGTTAAAGGAAGAAAACCTTTTAGCAGCTTATAAGAAGAAAAAGTTAGAGAAATACGTAGAGAATTGGTATTTGAAAAAGTTCAGCCTTATTCATCAGTATGACAAAAGTGAAGCAAGAGATATATTAAAAGGCATTTTGAATTTATACGAAGGTATGAAATGGAAAAATGATAACATAATAGAATTTCTAAAAGAAAAAGATTAATTCTAACGCCTTATGGATAACATAAGGCGTTTCGTTCTTTGCAAAACACCAAAAACGGTCTGGGAATTACATCGCTGAAGTCAATATTTACTTTAATGAAAAAAGCATTTTGACATATTCGTCATTTAAATGTGAAGACTTTGTATAAGGCGAAAGGTGAAAAGAAGGGATTTTTCTGTTACAATTATGAGCGGTGCTTTTATCAATTTAAAGTCTATTCTATTCAATTAAAATTAAGGAAGATTAGAGTGAATGCATTGTATAAAATTCTAAAAGAGCAGTTTGGTTCAATGCCATTAATTTTAAGGTTAGCTGTATATGAAACCAAATCAAAATATCAATTGAACTATTTGGGCGTTCTGTGGCAATTATTGAACCCACTAATTCAAATTATGGCTTATTGGTTTGTGTTCGGTTTAGGTCTTAGAGGGGCCGGAAGAACCGCAGAAATGGCAGACGGTTCTCATGTAAGTATACCCTTTCTTATTTGGATGTTAGCAGGTTTAATTCCATGGTTTTTTATTAGTTCGACGATTACAGAGGGTGCGAATAGTGTTTTTAAACGCATAAACTTAGTATCTAAGATGAATTTCCCTATTAGTGCTTTGCCTTCAGTAGTCATCACTTCAAATTTATTCAGCTACTTTTTAATGATGGTTATTTATGTGATTATGCTCATAGCAAATGGCATCTATCCTGATATCCACTGGATTCAATATATTTATTATTTTATCTGTATGATTGCGTTTATGTTCGCTTTCAGTCTGTTTAATTCAACGATTAGTGTTCTTGTTCGAGATTATCAACAACTATTGCAATCCTTGACAAGATTACTCATGTTTTTGCTGCCTATCTTATGGGATATTGGAGATAAATTCACGGGTAAGTATGAATGGATTGCGACTACCCTAAAATTAAATCCCTTATATTATAT
>CAYUYL010000054.1:0-12551 GCA_964449195.1 uncultured Filomicrobium sp. | reverse complement strand
CATTGAATCATAACTGATTCCAGTGACTCAACATTTTTATGGACGGGCTCTAAGTGATATTTAAATGCAAAAGCAAAGCTTCACACAAAAACTGGCGAACCCAACCCGCTTTATGGCACTCACCGATACGCTTCTGCCGCTCATAACGTTACTGGCAGCAGCGACATTGGCGGTTGGCCTGTATATGGCGTTCTTTGTAGCGCCTGTAGACTATCAACAGGGACACACAGTTAAGATTATGTTCGTGCATGTGCCAAGTGCCTGGCTTGGCATGATGGGATATGCGGTGATCGCAATCTCCAGTTTTGGTTATCTCGTATTCCGGCATCCTTTAGCCGATGTATCAGCCAAATCAGCCGCTCATATCGGCGCTGCATTCACACTGCTGGCCCTGATCACGGGATCATTATGGGGTAAGCCCATGTGGGGCACATATTGGGTATGGGATGCACGGCTGACATCCGTATTGATACTGTTCTTTCTGTATCTTGGTCTTATCGCCCTGCGCAGCGCGATTGAGGATGAAGCGCTTGCAAGCAAACAGGCTGCTGTTCTTGCGATCGTCGGCGTTGTCATCTTACCATTTATCAAAATATCGGTTGAAGGCCTGAGCATTCCTTGGTTGGGAATTGAATTACCGAGCTGGAATACGCTGCATCAGCCTTCAAGCGTACTACGCTCAGACGGGCCTAAAATACATGCGTCAATCCTTATTCCTCTGCTGGTCAATGCGCTGGGTTTCACGCTTATGTTTTTTGCCATGCACATCAAGGCAATGCGTAACGAGGTTATGCGGCGCCGGGTCAAATCTTTAACGATGGCGGAAGTGGCGCGCATGAGATCGCAAGAGGCGGCCGTATCGCGTTCATAGTCAATAGACCCGGAAGCAAAAGGATCGTATGATGCTGGATCTTGGCAAGCACGCCGTTTTTATATGGGGATCATATGCAGCTGTCTTTATTATACTGAGCGCATTGATTATATGGCTTGTTGCTGAGGGGCGGTCATACGCAGCGCGCCTCGCCGATTTTGAAAAGCGCGGCATAACAAGGCGGCGCCAGACCAAACACCAGGTTGACGCGTGATGCCTTTAAATGCCGATCCTAAAAGCCCTCCCCAAATCTCTTCTTATCGCAGGTTTGGCTGGCTTGCTATTCCACTGGTTATTTTCGTTGCCATAGCAATCATGTTTGGCTTTGCACTTCGCCATGGTGATCCGTCAAAGTTGCCGTCCGTGCTTGTTGGCAGACCTGCGCCAATCTATGATTTTCCACCACTTGACGGTCTTATGAAAGACGGCAGTCCGTTTCCGGGTTTCACGCAATCGGATCTTGCGCATGGCGCACCGATAGTGGTCAACTTTTTTGCATCCTGGTGTACACCTTGCCTGCAGGAACACCCTGTTCTGAAAAAGCTCAAGACAAAGACAGGTGTACGTATGGTTGGCATCAATTACAAAGATCCGGCCCTCGGCGGGGTGCGCTTTTTAACGCGGCTCGGCAATCCCTTTGATCTCGTCGGCACGGATGCCAATGGACGTGGTGCCATTGAATGGGGTGTCTATGGCATGCCTGAGACTTTTATTCTCGATGGCAAAGGTAACATTGTCCACAAGCACGTCGGCCCCATTAGCGAGTTGGAATTGCAGGAAAAAATCATCCCCATCATTGACCGCATTGGTGGTTGAGACTCTTCATTCCGCTAATCCCTGCGCGCCATGAACATATGCGTCATAATATCTGCCTTCCATAATGCAACGCGAGATGAAAGCAACGAAAATTTAAACTGCATCAGAATCGGCACCGTTTGAAAATAGTATTGCGTTTTGCTTCTCAATATTGTCATTAACTATAATCATAAAGGGTTGATACATACACATCAGGACTGAGCGTGCTGCAAACGGGCTGCCTCCTGAATGCCAAGCGGAGCGAAAGTGGCAAAAATTGTAACGGTGCATGGCACGTTTGCTCATATTGAGACATCATCTGCGGAAGCTGAAACAGGCTCTTCCCGCCAATGGTGGCAAATCGGCAGTGATTTCGAGAGGCAACTTAAAAAGCTTATCGATAGCGATGGCTCGTCCGGAGAGCCAGGAACCGAGGCTGACTTTCATAATTTTATTTGGAATGGCGAAAATAGTGAACTTGCGCGCCGCAAGGCTGCATCACGCCTGTTGTCAGACCTTAAGGCACTTGAGGCGCATGAAGAAAAATACTGTATCATTGCCCATAGTCACGGCGGTTCAGTGGTATCTTCAGCACTCCAGGAAGCTGCAGCCAAGGGTATAAAACTGGAAGGTCTGAAGCGCTGGGTTACAGTTGGAACACCGTTTCTTGAGCTGCGGCCCGAGCGCCACCTCTTCTTACGCCTGCCTTTGCTACTCAAAGCATTATTCGTTGCCTCGATGATGCTTCTGTTCATGTTTTTATTTTATGTCGCCGGCGAATTATTTGACGGACGCATTGATTTCGACAACCAAAATCAACTCAATCGTCTGGTAGTGTCGACCATTTTAACAGCGTTACCATCGATTACGTTTTACATAATCGCATGGTATTTTGATCGTCGGCAATTGTTCTTTTACCAGAATGGCAACAAACAGCGGACACGGAAACTGTTTGGTGACCGCTGGCTGCCACTGACGCACGAAGACGATGAGGCGGTTAGTGGTCTGGCAAGCGTCAGTTCAACGAAACTCAAAATCTTCCATAAAGATTTTGCGGTTCCTACAATCAGCCTGCTTTCTGTATTCATATTACCCATCGTTTATTTATGGGTCATACTGTCGCCAAGCACGATGGTATCAATAGCTGACTTTCTCAAACTCAATGTCTATCGCATTGAAAAATATCAAAACGAAACACAGGGCGTCGAGGCAGCAGTAAAAGAACTGCGCCAATATAGGCGTAAAATTCGCCAGTTACGCGCAGATGCAGAACAAACCGGGAATGATATCGCGAAATCTCTAGAACTAAAATCTCAAATACGTAAACTGCGCGAGCAGCGCCGTAAATTGCGCGAAACGATGGCTGATCGTTTCCCAAATGTCGTCCAAATCCGCAGAGCTCAGCGCTTTGGGCAGCGTTTTCTGGAGCAGCGGAAAGCAAACGGTGAAGCAATAGAATGCAATCCCACTGGCCAACTGTGTGGCGAAGGTAAAGACATCCTTCTTAATGCCAAGCTGCTGTTTCACCTGGTTACAGATGAAGTGGCAAGATGGGTTGTAGACCGGAGCTACGGCGGCGGATTATGGTGGTGGACATTGCATTCCGTAATCCCGGTTTTGCTTGTTCCGGTTGTTTTTGGAATCGCCGCAATTGCCATTGTCCTTATATTTCAATTTCTGGGCCGTATACTGAGCCGCTTTTTAAGCGGCCGCCTGGATCAGCAAACCTCCTTTGAAATTCGCCGCTCAGCTCTTGGCAATGACACTGAAACTGAAGTTGCTGTTATGACAACGCCGTCACCAAGTTGGCTTGGCCCTGGTGTCCCCTTCATTCCACCTGCTGTCGGCAGGCCTATTGCAGAGCGGAGCAATAAGGAAATGGAGGCTTCTATCAGCCGTATCAGGTCAGCGATTAGTGAATTTGCCGTGCTTCACGAAAAGGGTGGTCAGCTGACATCCGCGCTAAATTATCTTACGTGGCGCGAACTTATTCACACGTCATATTTCAATGTTCTGGAGTTCCAAAAGCTTATTTCCTGTGCAATCGCTCATTCTGATGGATTTCAGCCCAGCGCTACATTCAAATCTGATCCGGAATTCGATATGGTGAAAGAATGGCTCCACCATATTGAGCACAGCAAAGCCAGTTAGATTTTTTATAGGGATGCCAGCCTTACAGATATTGTGTTTTGCTCAACCACTGGTTTTTGCCGCAATACAGCAGAATAAAAAATGTCTCTGACGGCACGGCCCAGCTCGAGGCTATTTATATTCAGCATAATGCTGCATTAGATGTTGAAGAAAATAAGAACCTCGCATACCTTGGAGCATTAATCCGCATCGCTTGAGGTGCATCTTGATGCCCCCCCAACGAAAGCCAAACCAAATGCGTCCGTCAAAACGAGAGCTTGACGAGCTCCGCCGTGTTTCCTTTGAACGCGCCATTTCAATGCATGCCGAGGGATCATGTCTAATTAAGTTTGGCAATACGCACGTGCTTTGTACGGCCAGCCTGGAGGAACGCGTGCCAAACTGGCTTAAGGGGCAAGGCCGCGGCTGGCTGACGGCGGAGTACGGCATGTTGCCAAGATCGACCCATGACCGCATGCGCAGGGAGGTTTCGCAAGGCAAGCCCTCAGGCAGAACGCAGGAAATTCAAAGACTTATAGGCCGGTCTCTGCGCGCCGTTATTGACTTAAAGAAGCTTGGAGAACGCCAGATTTCAGTCGATTGCGACGTTATACAGGCAGATGGCGGCACACGCACGGCGGCAATCACCGGAGCCTGGGTCGCTCTTTATGATTGCATCAAACTGATGGAAGAACGCGGCATGGTTTCCAGCGGCGTTCTTAAGGATCATGTCGCTGCAGTGTCTTCGGGCATCCATGATGACAGATGCGTGCTGGACCTTGATTACGCTGAGGATTCTGATGCGCAGGCCGATGCAAATTTTGTCATGACAGGTCAAGGCGGTATCGTTGAAGTGCAAGGTACGGCTGAAGGAGAACCTTTCAGCCAGGAGCGCTTTGATGAGCTTATCAAACTCGCGCGCAAGGGTATCGATGAGCTTGTCTCATTACAAAAGCTTACCGTGTCATGAAGACTGATGGTGATTTCTCATATCTGGTATCTGGACGACAGGGCTTAAGAAGATCACCGATAGGTGCAGTTTAAAGAACAGTATATGATGAAAAATCTTCTTCGGTCCGGCGATAAGATCGTTATCGCAAGCCATAACGCCGGCAAACTGCGTGAGATCAGGGTATTGTTGGCGCCTTACAATATTGATGTCACATCAGCCGGCGAACTTGGGTTGCCTGAACCAGCAGAAACCGGTTCTACATTTAAAGAAAACGCGGCTATTAAAGCGTGCTCGGCACAAGCGGTCACCGGCCTGCCGTGCCTGGCGGATGACTCAGGCCTTGAGGTGAAAGAGCTTGGTGGCTCGCCAGGTGTTTATTCGGCAGATTGGGCCGGGCAGGATAGAGATTTTGCAAGCGCCATGCAGCGCGTCAAAGATGAGCTGTTTATCAAAGGCCACTGGACACGCGAGGGTCCTATTGCCAATTTTAACGCGACACTCGCACTTTCCTGGCCGGATGGTACGCTGGAGTTTTTTGAAGGAAAGGTGTTCGGCCGTGTCGTATGGCCCCCGCGTGGTATGGCGGGGTTTGGCTATGATCCCATGTTTCAGCCTGACGGTTCTGACAAGACGTTTGGTGAAATGAGCCCCGAAGAAAAAAACGGCTTACAGGCCGAAGGTAAAAGCGCACTTTCGCATCGCGCGCGTGCACTCAAATTGTTTATTGATGCGTGTGTCTCAGCCCCTCGTCAATCCTGATCCCGCCGGGTTCGGCGTCTATGTGCATTGGCCTTTTTGTGCCGCCAAGTGCCCATACTGCGATTTTAACAGCCATGTGCGCCACGGCGGCGTTGATCAGGCAGCATTTATTGAAGGCTACAGAAAAGAAATTTCCTACCTTCGGGAACTCATCGGCCCCAGGTCGGTGAGTAGTATTTTTTTGGGCGGCGGCACGCCGTCGCTCATGTTGCCGGCAACGCTCGAAGCACTTTTGGAAGCCATACACAAAGCCTGGCATGTAGAGGCAGAGGCTGAAATCACTCTGGAGGCCAATCCCTCCAGTGTTGAGGCGCAGCGTTTCAAGGCTTATCGTGTTGCCGGCATAAACCGTTTGTCCCTCGGTGTTCAGGCACTGGCTGATGCCGATTTGCAGGCACTTGGACGACTGCATACGGCGCAACAGGCGTTGGATGGCCTTGAAGTTGCAGCAAACACTTTTGAGCGGTTTTCGTTCGATTTAATCTACGCACGCCCGGGCCAGACCCTTGAAGATTGGCGGAATGAACTCACACGCGCCCTCTCGCTCGGTAGCCATCATCTGTCTGTGTATCAACTGACGATTGAAAAGGGCACCCCTTTTGCCGCGCGTCATCGCGCGGGAAAGCTTCACATTCCAGAACCGGAACTTGCTGATAACCTTTATGCCTTGACCCAGGATATGACCACAGCAGCCGGCCTGCCAGCCTATGAAATTTCAAATCATGCGCTGCCGGGCCAGGAGAGCCGGCATAATCTGCTATATTGGCGTTACGGCGAATATGCCGGTGTGGGCCCTGGAGCACACGGGCGTATCTTAGCAGACGGCCACCGCATTGCCACGTCAAGTGAACCCGTGCCCGAAACCTGGCTTTCTAAACTTCATGAAAATGGGCGGGCCTTCATCGATTTTTCAGAGCTTAGCCCCCACGAGCAGGCCGATGAACTTCTTCTCATGGGGCTAAGGATCGCAGAAGGCATCGATCTCGGCCGCCTGGCAGATATTGGAGGCGTCAAGCCTTCAAAACAAAAGATTGCAGACCTGATATCACAGGGAGTTCTGGCACCGGTACAAAGCGGCAAGGCGCTTAGGGTAACCGAACGCGGGCGCTTCATATTGAACAGACTGGTGCTAGAAATTGCGGCATCATTCCAGCCATCGTAATTCTTCCCCCCTCGCAAGCTCTGCCTGACCAAAAAACACTAAATTACAAGGGGTTACACATGAAGAACAGCAGGCTTTGCCTGCCGGATTTAAATTGTAGTACTCGCAACGTATACAGTAGGAACGCCATATCAGTGATCAGGTTCATCTTGTAATCTGCCGTTTAGTGAGATAAGCGTGTTAATGTGGGATCAGTGCACTTTCTGACGTAGTGCGGATCAAAACAAAAAAAATACATCTATTCACCTTACAGCCTCCATCGAAATTTTGACTTCAGTATTCCAAAGCTGATCAACGCGTCTTATTGCGGACAAGCAAGATTACGCATTGATGCATCTGGCAGCTTACATTAGGACTGAAGTTCAAAACTTCATAATTGGATATCAGGCTTAACCAATAACAAATATTCATCGGAATTTATGCGTTCGGACACGCACGCTAGAAGTATCGTGAAAGCTTGGCTCAAATGTTTCCTGGATCTCAAATATATTTCATGGATTGAATCATAGCAGTGTATATAAAAACGTTAATTGAAGCGCTCTATAACTGGACAATGCGTCTAGCAGGCCACAAACATGCATCTGTTGCGCTGTTTGCTGTCGCGTTTGCAGAAAGCTCCTTCTTCCCAATCCCACCACATGCAATGCTTGTCCCCATGGTTCTTGCCAAAAGGGCTCAGGCTTGGAAATTTGCCGCTATTGCGACAGTTGCATCAGTATTGGGTGGCCTCGCAGGCTATTTGATAGGCTATGGTCTGTTTGATGTAATCGGCAAACCAGTGCTGGAAATGTATGGCGCCATGGGAAAGTTCGATGCATTTCGCGATCATTATAACCAAAATGGTGCCTGGATCGTCTTCTTTGGCGGCGCGACCCCCGTGCCTTACAAAGTCATCACAATTGCCAGTGGCGTAACATCGCTCAATCTGGCTGTCTTCCTTATCGCAAGCATTGCTTCGCGGGGACTGGTCTTTTTCGCCATATGCGCTCTGCTTTATATCTTTGGAGAGCCCATCAGAGAATTTATAGAGAAGCGTCTTGGATTTGTGTTTACAGTGTCTATCATTATGATTTTTGCTGGCATTTTTGCTCTCAAGTACATCATGCATTAGAGATTGGCGCTGTGCAGAATATGTAAAGTACAGGCCCCCCTATAGATCAGCCCGTTGGCGATAACCGGTAAAGGAGGCGAGTTATAAATGGCAATGTCGACGTCGGCTATTACGGCACAGGCCGCTTACAAATGGGGTGCGACATCACTTTTTACCGCAACCGGTATTATTCTTCTCGCTCTTGGCTTTGAACACATTGGCGGCTATGCCCCCTGTGAATTATGCTTGCAGCAGCGTTATAGCTATTATATCGGCATTCCAATCCTCTTCATCGCGTTGCTCTTTGTTGGTATGGAAAAGCACGGTGCGGCGCTGACGCTTTTTTTACTGACTTCTCTGCTGTTTCTTGCAAATGCTGGTCTTGGCGCATATCACTCCGGCGTTGAATGGGGCCTTTGGGAAGGACCGTCGACGTGCGCCGGCAGTGGCCTTCAAGCACTGACAACCGGCGGAGATGGGCTGTTGCAATCGCTTGGATCACCATCCGGACCAAGCTGTGGCCTGGCGACATGGAGGTTGTTCGGGTTATCATTTGCAGGCTGGAACGTTGTTGTATGCCTTGCTTTAACAATGGGCTGCTTTAAAGCTGCATTTGCCAGCCTTGAAATGCGGCAAGTCTAGAGGCTTTCTGAACCAAGTTGCATTGCATCACCTGCCTGCTCCCCATCCGACGGTTTATGAAATCATACCGTTGTGCGGCCCGATGAGGAAACAGGATAGTCAATCTGGGACAGCAACATTCTAACGCTTTTCTTCGTATCACAAAAGCATGAAGTTCGTTGCTATCGCGCTATTGGCAAACTCTGCAAGTACTGTATGTTAATCAGCTGCTGCCACTCCAATTTACTGGACACCCCGGTTTTTATCCCGATATGTCTTTACACATATATGACAATCTGAGTTTTCAAGGTGGACTTCAGATATAACGCATAAGCGTTTGCATCTTCTGAATTTAATTTTTCGCACACCAACATGGCAGAACATCCTGCCTCCTTTTGAGGGTCTTCCTATATCTCTGCAAGTTTGGGGGCGCCTGAATTGTGCCGCACCCGCTCATTGCGATAACTAAGAGCTTCGGCAACATGAGGCCTGCATATGCGATCTGCTCCAGTGAGGTCAGCCAGTGTCAGGGCAACGCGCAAAGTGCGGTGAAATCCTCTTGCTGACAGGCCGAGTTTCTCAGACGCCTCTTTCAGCAATTCCATGCCCGCCTCTTCGATCGTTTCCACAGCGTCTTCAAGCGCTGCTGCAGACATTTGCGCATTTGTGCTGCAGGCCGCCATAGCCTTATCTTTCTTAATCATCCGGCGCTGCTAACGCTCGCGCGCGGCAGCGACCCGCGCACGCACTTCACCGCTTCCCTCTGCGGGCGGGGGCAGGCAGAGATCCGCCGCAGACACGGCAGGCATTTCGATTGTCAGATCAATACGGTCGAGCAAGGGGCCAGAAATACGTGCCTGATAATCCGCTGCGCAACGCTGGCCGCGTTTACATGACTGGCCTGTGCCGCCTCCGCATCGGCATGGATTCATGGCTGCAATCAGCTGAATACGCGAAGGATAAGAAATGCGATGGTTCGCACGCGCAATAACGGTTTCGCCAGTTTCCAAAGGCTGGCGCAGAGAATCCAAAACGGGCGGTGAGAATTCCGGCAATTCATCAAGGAAAAGCACACCGTTATGAGCTAAAGACACTTCGCCTGGGCGCGGCCTTGTACCACCACCGACCAGCGCTGCCATGCTTGCGGAATGGTGTGGCGCACGAAATGGCCGTTCGGTTTTAATTTCACCGCCCATCAGTTCACCAGCAAGAGAATGCACCATGCTGACTTCCAGCATCTCTTTGGTTTCAAGCGGCGGAAGTATCGAGGAAAGCCGTTGCGCCAGCATGGACTGACCTGATCCGGGCGGGCCGATCATCAAGAGATTGTGCCCGCCTGCAGCCGCGATCTCGAGGACACGTTTCGCCGTTTCCTGTCCTTTATATCTCTAAGATCCTGTGTTGTAGCGGGTTCCTTAGACAGATTGGGTATGGGTCGGCGCAACATTTGTGCACCGCGGAAATGATTGATTAACGAGAGAAGGTGGGCAGGGGCTATGATTTCGACATCTTCACCTGCCCATGCTGCCTCCTGTCCGCAACCTGCCGGACAGATCAAGCCCTTGTTCATAGCGCTTGCGCCCATGGCAGCAGGCAGGCCACCCGGCACGATTCTCAAACCCCCATCCAGGGCAAGTTCCCCAATAGCGATATAACCATGCACGGCCTCCGGCGATATCGCTTCCATGGCAACGAGTAATGCAAGGGCAATGGGTAAATCGAAGTGGGACCCTTCTTTGGGCAAATCACCGGGCGCCAGATTGACTGTGATCCGCGTCCAGGGAAGAGCGTGGAGCGCATTTCGCACCCGCTCGCGGCTTTCCGCCACCGCTTTGTCCGGAAGTCCGACGATCGAGAAGTTATGCTGGCCGGGCGTAATTCTCACTTCGACCTGAACCGGCCGTGCTTCAATGCCGACAAAAGCAACCGTAGAAATCTTGCCATACACGCAACAGTTTCCACTTTTTTTATTTGTTTTTTTATTTCTCAGAAACTAATCAATCAAATGCGTCCGTCAAGAACATAATAAGAACAACAAGCATCCCACGGGATAAGTCTATTATCGGACTAACGGCGCATTGGCAGTATGTTTCCTCTGTCTCATTTTGAAGCGTCCCATTATCGGTGCCTCAGCAATGCATTTTTGGCAATTGAATTTTGTGCGACGCAACCGCAATTATTGCAGTGCGATACAGATAAGCTCAGTTTGTCTTTCGCTGCCCTGTTTGGGCGTTTCCTCCCTTAACTCCAGGCCGTCCTGTCGGACGGCCTTTTTTCTTATATCTTATATTTTGGTGTCCTTATACCGTCCCCGCCGTGGCAGGACGTCTGCGGAAAACCATACCCAGTATGAAAGCCCCGCAGCCCATAGCCAGCGCCGCAACACAAAGCACAAGCAACTGGCTATATTTATGTTCAAGGCCGGTTAAGCCCACCATGATTGTGGTGTAGCCTGCTGTATCCGTGAAATATATAACTGCCGCGGAGATCGAGGAGCAGAATGCTGTCAGGTAACTCCAGACCGGAATCTCTTCCTGACCGAGCCAGATCGAAAAGAAAACAACAGGGGCCAGGAACATTGAGGCGGTACCCGAAACTGCAACGGCACCGAACAAATCCTTTGAGCCTAAGAAGACCATCGCCAGGCCTGCCAACAAGAAAACCGCCATTGCAATGCGCCCATTCCAAACTGTCGGCTTCGCGAGTTGCATATCAACAACGGCAAGCTTTGCCGTACTCGATAAGGTTGAATCAAGCGTCGACATGCATGAAATAACCAGCGCAATATTGAAAAGAAGCGTTGGCCACTCGCCGATCAGGCGTGTCAATGCAGGCACAAAACTCTCGCCTTCGAGTTTGTTAAGTCCAGCCCACACACCAAGGAGGCCGAACGCCATAATACATAGAAATGAAATCCAGCCGGCATGATAGAAGCTCGCCATCGTCGTCTTGCGGTCGGCTATAAAACCTCGATCCATCATCACCGGATCGTGCAAGGGATAACTCCACACCTGCAGCAAAGCGACGAGCACAAGCACCCATCCTGGATTAGTGATTTCGGGGAGCGCACCTGTCACTGCTGCAATATCGAAGGTGCCCGTGGTCATCGCAACTGCAAGCAACAAAATAAGAGCCGCCAGAAAGATCCACATTTGGAAGACGTCTGTACGAATGGAAGCACTCAGACCACCCATGGCCGCATAACCAAATGTAACGGCGCCAACCAGAAAAATTGCCGCAACATAATTCCCAGACCCCTCGCCACCGAAGATGAGGCCGATAACCAGCAGGTTGGCAAAAACTTCCGAAACCAGACGCAGCGCAATCACAAGGTTATAAGTCGAGGTGCCCGCAAGCCCGAAACGATCAGCAATGAAGCCTTGCACACTATCAAAGCCGTGCCTGAAACGGATACCCGAGATAATCCATGCTCCGGTTAAAAAAGACGCATAGTAGGCGGCATATGCGAGTGCGCCGGCAACCCCATAAAAGTATCCCAGGATCGCCGCGTTCATGATGGAACGGGCGAAAATCCAGGTCGTGACCTGCGAGAGCGTCAAAGATAAAATACTTGGAGCCGCACCGGATGCGGATACTCCCCGGAAGAAAAGTGCCGCGTCACGCGTTGCAGGACTAAGGTAAATGCTGGCAGCAGCAATAACTGTAGTAATCATCGCAAGTGTAAGAATAGAGTTGGACATCAGCAGTCTTTCCGTATCAGCTTAACCATTCCACACGCCCCGCCAGTCAATCCATGATCAGATTGCCTGCCAGTCAAGCCCAGCGGCCTGATGTGACACAGGCGAGCACCATGCTGTGATGCAAAGCGGAACAAGTCCAAGCGAGCCTCGTTTCTCAAAGTTTTTTTCATTAGCACGTCGGCCGGCAGTTGGAAGTGCGTTTTAGCTATCTTGATGATAACGTGATCGAGGCTCAAACTCTGCTCTCGAAAAGGTGAGGACACCCGGCCTCTAAGACACAGCCGCAACATGGCCCTCACGCACAAGAAGGTAGTGTTAATTTACGCGCAACACGACGGTCATCGATTGATAACAATGTCTACCTGATGCATGCCAGCTTAGCAGCGCAAGGCCGCTGCCACTTCATTTTTGAGAACGCTGGCGAATTGACGGCGTTCCTCATCACCAAGAAACTTGCCAAAGAAGAAATC
>CAYUYL010000053.1:0-12583 GCA_964449195.1 uncultured Filomicrobium sp. | reverse complement strand
TTCAGGGCTGCAGCTTCAGCGCGAATACGTACAAACAGTATCAGCGCATTAAGAGCCGAGAAGGCGAGTGCATAAGCCCAAAGGCCGAATGTGAGCGGTAGAACGGCGATTTCTGCACCATAAAGTCGCAGGCTGGCGGAAGCTAAGTATTCAAAAATAAAGCCCGCTACAGAATTCGCCGAGGTGACCAGAATGAAATGAGGCGACGGCAAGTTAAGAGTGAACTTAAATTAATTCGCCTTTTTCCAAAATGCAGCCTTACGCCCATGCTCTCGACGCAAGCGGGCCTCATAAATATCATGCGGTTCAAAAGGAGCGAAATCTTCTATTTCCAGCGAGAGGCTTTCACAGTTTAATAGGTGGCGTGCTGCATATCTGTAACGTTTAGTGCGGGCATGAGACAGCGTAAAATCTATCATTTTGCGAAACAGCAACGTGGCCGCCAGTGGATGCTTTCCTGCCAAAGCATCTGCCGCTTCGGTCAAAATATCATAATGATCGCCGTCAAGGTCATCAATATGATTGATGACAAAAAGTGCTGCGCGTTCCAAGGACGGCCAAGAAACCAGAAATGACAAAGCGCTTAGATGGTCTGAAAACTCTACTGCATAATTGAGAGCTTTGTCCTCGGCTTCGATATCGTCAAAGTCCGGCAATCGTTTTAAATATGCGCGTAAATGCTTTGAAGAGAGATAACGCTTAAAGCAGTCCCAACGGATAAGCTGGACCTCATCGGCACGGCCTAGAGCTTGAAGGACGTCAATACGCGCGTCTTCCCATTTGAAATCTGACCTGGTCCGGTTGTCATCTTGTTGATGCTGAACCTCATCAAGAATGGCCAGGGCCTCATGCGCGCGGTCCGCGCTCAAGAGCCTGCGCGCTATTTCGGCAGCAGTTTGCGGCTGTCTACGCGATCGATCACTATATTGCGCAATAAAACTGTCAACATCATTCTGGGCATCAGCGATATCCTGTAATGCACACCGTACAGTATTCACGCGCAACCGCTCTTCAATCGCGTCAGCATAAATAGGCCCGGATGACGACCAGGCGATTTCGATCCGTTCCGCACCGGGCGGTCGCCCAATTGGTATTGTGGACAACTCAATCATACGTCGTTTTAAATGTTCCAGCCCTGTATTGCCGAGGGCTGGAACCATTATTTTTATCAGATCATCATATTGACCGTAATGATTGCTGATCAACAGCTCGCAAGTCCAATCAGCCAAGTTGATTGGATCAATTTTAGCCTGAACTGCAATGCTGCCTAAGTCTTTGCATGCGTCATGAAAGATACGCATGACAATGCCTTTGCTGTCATTGCAGCGTTCAAAAATACTCTTTGATAACGTCATGAATTGCAAAAGGACGTCGCAAGCTTCTTTCGCGTCCGCTTGTGATAATTGCTCGACGATGATTTTGCGTTGGCTGTCAAGATCACTTGCCAGCGATTTTATTCGACGTCTGCTCACAAAAGACTTTGATTTCTCGAGAGATGCCAGGCGTTTCCGGATCTCACCAGCGAGCGCCAGCGGGCTTTCTGCGCCTGCCAGCTCCATGCGAAGACGCCGTTTCATTTCGGCGTTTCCGGCGCTGACTTCGATGAGAAGCTCAGACAAACGTTCAACGCCAAGAGCCTGTAAATTTTTGGCACTCAAGCTTCTCTTCGATGCCACGCATCCCCCACGCTTTTTATCGTATGAGCGATATAATAAAGCCAGGCTCTATGCTCCAACGGCCTCAATTACAAGGGCTTGAGCTGCAGCGTTCAAAACCGAAGCAATGCGTACCGTTGATTGCACGCCTTGTTTTGTAATGCCTGCTTTGGTGACTTCATTAATGTGCGCATCAATACACATACCGCATCCGTTAATAGCCGATACAGCCAGGCTCATGAGTTCGAAATCTACCTTTTCAACGTCTGGATTACCGATGATATTCATGCGGAGGCCGGCAGGCAGTTTGCCGTATTCATTGTCACTCGCAAGATGCACGAAGCGATAATAGATATTGTTCATTCCCATAATCGTCGCTGCAGCCTTTGCGGCAGTCACTTCAGCTTCAGAAAGCGTCTCAGAGACCTGGCCTGCTACTGCTGCAATCACATCGGCATGCTTGGTCGCGTAGGCTGAAGCCAATGCGATACTGTAAGCTTGATTGAGCATTAGCCCTTCAACATCATCTCCCCCAACATATTTACCAAGATTGAGTTTTGTGTCTTTTGCGTAGTCAGGAAGTTGCTGACGTATTGTTTTGATGGACATGGTGCCGCTTTCAAATATGGCGTTGGTAGAGCATGAGTGATACCCCATGCCCCAACATCGAGGATGTTTATTTACGCTGCTGTGGCTTGCTGAAGATCAATGGTTTCGTCGCCTTTGCTCCAATTGCACGGGCAAAGCTCATCGGTCTGCAATGCATCTAAAACACGCAGCACTTCCTTGGGGTTGCGGCCAACGTTCAAATCTGTCGTCATGCTGAAACGGATGATGCCGTCAGGATCGACAATGAAAGTTGCGCGCTGGGCGGCGCCGGCTTTTTCATCAAAAATGCCGAGTGCTTTTGATAGTTCATGTTTGGAATCAGCAAGCATTGGGATCGGAAGGTCGTGCAATTCTTCCTGGTGCTTGCGCCAAGCCCAATGCGTGAACTCAGAGTCTGTCGAAGCTGTTAAAAGCACGGTATCGCGATCATCAAATTCTTCGTGCAGATCTCCAAAAGCTGCAATTTCCGTTGGACAAATAAATGTAAAATCTCTTGGGTAGAAAAAGATCGTCAGCCATTTATTCTGGCCTTTGTAAATGCTTTCATCTACATCGATGAATACGTTGTCGATTGTAATTTCGCTGAATTTTTTGCCGTCAACGGCTTTGAGGTTGAAAGACGGGAAGCTTTCGCCAACAGAAATCGTCACAATAGTTCTCCATACATTTAAGTCGGAGAGTGTACGCATCAGATCTTATATCGGTTTGGTGTTATAACACCATGCCGCTTGGATTAATGGTCAACTTCTTGGGGAGGCGAGGCTATATATACACGTTGCTTTTATAATAATGGCTTTTGTCAAGCTCCAGCATCTCGACGAATTCGTTTTGGCAAACAGTAAGATTAGCTTCATCAAAGCGCGTTACGTCGTCATCGCAACAGCGCAAAGATGCGTATTAATATGACGTGATGGTCTATTCCAGAGCGTGCTCAATGGGGACAGGTCTTTCTGAAAGTTTCAAAATGACAGACGCGGAAATAAGCGAAATTGTTGAGCTTGCTTGGTGTGATCGCACATCATTCGACATGATCTCGCGCCAAACCGGACTTAGCGAAGCGCAGATTATCAAACTCATGCGCGACGCGCTTAAACCGAAAAGTTTCCGAATGTGGCGCAAAAGAGTGTCGGGTAGAGCTGAAAAGCATGACCGGATCAAGATAAAACATGTTTGCCGATAGGTTATCGGTCTGCCCGTGGCAGTGAATTCGGAAAAAACAATGATGATATCCAAAATCATTTCTGCAGGCCAAACAGGTATCGAACGGGCAGCACTTGATGAAGCTCTTGCCCACTCGCTCCCCTATGGTGGTTGGTATGCGCTTGACGCTTCCGCAGATAATTTTCACGAGCCGCAGAAGCTTATCGCCCGCTATAACTGTACGTTGGCGCAATGCCGGCGGAAGGCGCCTACGTGATTGTGGCACGGGTTGCGACAATCTATTGGTTTCTCTATCTCTTGGTTCTTGCTCCCGTCATCGGTCTTGTGGAGAAACCAGCACGGCTGCCGGTTGATATTCATGAATATGAAGAAATGAAACGATCCGGAGAAATTCGATTTCTCCCGTTCCGCCTGATATCACCGAGCCCGTCAGAAAAGGCACCGGCTGACAACGGCGAAGCTCAAAAGCCAGTGCCGGCCGAATAAATACGCTGGCAAAAGGCGTAATTCCTGCACAAGATGATTGAGTGGCGGCTTCATGCCGGGGCCGTCACACAGGCTTTGATATTTTTGGACGGCCGATACAGATGCCAGAGGGCCATACGATCCATCGCGCTGCACGCGGCATGCACCGTGCACTTTCCGAGCAATCGATTGCAGTAACGTCGCCGCAAGGCAGGTTCAAAGGCGGAGCATCGGTTCTGGATTGTCGCGCGTGTCTTGCGGTCGAGGCGTACGGCAAGCATATTGTCATCAGCTTTGAAGGTGATCTTTGGCTGCATATTCACCTTGGTCTTTTTGGCCGTGTCGTGAGGCACAAACTTCCTCTACGCGAACCGAAGGGAGCAGTCCGCGTGCGCTTAGTCAGCGCAACTCATAGCGTGGATATCAACGGCCCTACCATATGCTGCAATATCGATCGAACGGAGCTTGATCAGCTAATCAGCCGTATCGGTCCAGACGTGTTGCGTAATGATGCGGACCCGCTGCGCGCTATCGAGAGGATCAGCAAAAGCCGCGCACCAATCGGCCGACTGCTCATGGATCAGTCCGTGATTGCAGGCATTGGGAACATCTATCGCACCGAACTCCTTTGGCGCGCCGGTCTACACCCGGACACACAAGGCAAAAAGATAGGACGACCAGCCCTTGATGCCCTATGGCTGGATGCCAAACACCTTCTCGAAATCGGCGTCAAACGCAATGCTATTATAACCATCGACGGCAGTCTCGCTGGGCGCGGCAGATGCGGCGAGCGGGTGAATATCTTCGGCAAGAAGGTTTGTCCCAAATGCGGGCAGGATGTCCAGGGCATCGATATTGCTGGCCGCCGCGCGTTTGTATGCGAAGTATGCCAACCGCCGTTGCGTTAAATTTTGCATGCCAAGAGGCCGACATCAGCATGAGAGCTTTTGCGCAGTTTTACGCGGATGCAGGCAGGCCGGTCAGGATGATCTTCTGGTTCAGATGCGGCAATTCGACAATCAACCGAGATGTAAAGTCAAATGCTTCCGCAAGATTATAACGCGAGATGCTGAGCTCTTACTTCACTTAAACCTAAAAACGGCAGTTAGATACGGGCATTTGAGGTAAGAATCTTTTAATATCAGTATCATGAAGACATCAGCTGATATCATTCCCGTTCACCCGCCAGGTGAAGTTGCTGTACGTGCTGAACCGCACCACCTTGACACCTTCGATGGCCGTGTTCACGTCGATTGGGATCTTGACCGGCCCTGTACGCCGATGGGCCAGGCCGCCTATTTCATTGACTTTCTCAAGACATCCGGGCGGTTTGAATATCTGGTCGACGGCTGCCCGCTCACGCGTTCAAGCCCGAACGCCTCAAGCAATCGCGATGTCTGCGGGACATGGATGCTGTCTGTGTTGGCAGGGCATTCGCGTTATGCGCACGTCGCCACTTTGCGGGGCGATCCCGTGCTGCCCGAGTTGTTGGGAATGAATAAAATCGTGAGCGAGGATGCTCTGCGCCGTGCCTTGTCAGCGATGCCCGAAGAGACAGCGAAGGCATGGCTTGAGAGGAACCTCGAGGCTTGCGTCGAACCGTTGCTTGCTGAACGCTACATCATGGATATCGATAGCACCGTCAAACCGATTTATGGTCGCCAGGAAGGTGCGGTTGTTGGTTATAATCCCACGAAACCAGGGCGACCAAGCCATGTGCACCACACCTATATGATAGCGGGGCTTCGTTTGGTGATGGGGGTTGAAACGGTTGCTGGCAACGCCTATAACAGCTGCCATGCCGTTCCCGGATTATGGGCTTTGGTCGACCGCTTGCCGGCTCATTGCAAGCCATCGCTCTTACGCGGCGATAGAAGTTTCGGCACTGAGACTATTATGTCTGAGGCCGAGCAGCGTGAGCAGCCTTATCTCTTCAAGCTGCGTTTAACGAAGAATGTCAAACGCTTAATCCATAAGACCGCAGCGCGGCGGGGCTGGAAGGATGCGGGGCATGGTTGGCAGGAGCGGCGTGAGGCTTTGCGCCTTGATGGCTGGAGCCGTGAGCGTGATGTTGTCATTCTGAGAAGACGGATCAAAGGCGATCTGGCTGCGATTGAAGCTGCGCCAACCTCCCGCACTCAGATGCGCCTGAGCTTTGCCGAGATTGAAGACGATACCGCAATTTATGAATACGCCGTTCTGGTTACATCGCTGAAGGAAAGAGACATTCATGCTGTTGCTCAACTCTATCGCGATCGTGCCGATTGCGAAAACGTTTTCGATGAGTTGAAGAACCAGTGGGGGTGGGGCGGATTTACGACGCAAGATCTTGCACGCTGCCGTCTCACCGCTCTGATGGTGGCGTTGGTCTTTAACTGGTGGAACATCTATTGCCGACTGGCTAACGGCGACAGTTATCTGGAGGCCACCTCCTCGCGTCCCTTGCTTCTTTCTGGCGTTGGCCAACGCGTAGAGCATGGCCGTCAGACAACGCTGAAAGTGACGTCCACGCATGCCAAGGCGGGCCTGGCTGCGAAGATGCTGGGCGAAGTGACGGCCTTTTTGCGAAGGCTCGCGAACACTGCGGAGCAGTTGACGACCACCGAGCGATGGTCGCGCATTCTCGCCCATGCTGCCCGCGCCTGGTTGGGCAACCGCCCTCTGAAATTAACCCATTTGCTGCTGCCAACGTGACAAAATCAGTGCTTAACTGCAGGATTTAGGTTGATCGACCCGCCGATGCCCTGCCTGCTGCAGTTCTCTTACTGAGTTATTTCGCCAATGGCTCCACTTTTCTGGCTTATGCCATCATGGCTGAGAAGCAGGCCATCCAAACAACCGCTCAAGGTACCAAGTCACTTTATTACATGACTGGACTTGCAGAAGGCGGCGAAACTATACTCGCGATTATCCTATTTTGCATATTTCCAAAGTACTTCCCGTGGATTGCCTACGCTGATGCCAGCCTCTGCTATGCCTCTGCCGCAGGCCGCATCATTCTGACCTGCAAAACGCTAAAGGCGTAAATGCCTGAGAGACAAGTTCCCCTCAATACTGTCAACCCGCAGATATAATCAGTTATCGGCTGGCTGCAGCAATGGCCTGCTCAATGTCGGCTACGATATCGTCGGCAGCTTCAAGCCCGACTGATAACCGCACAAGACCATCACAAATACCAAGCGAGGCACGCTCTTCACCACTGAGGCGCTGATGCGTCGTAGTGGCTGGGTGCGTAATAAGACTCTTTGCATCACCAAGATTATTTGAAATACGCACAAGACGCAGGGCGTTGAGAAACTTAAACGCTGCTTCTTTACCGTCGTTGAACGCAAAAGCAATAATCTGGCCCCCCCCACGCATCTGACGCTGAGCCAGTTCAGCTTGCGGATGATCAAGCCGCCCACAATACAACACACGCGACAACGCTGCGGCGTCGGCCAGCATGTTTGCGGCCACTGCTGCAGTTTCGCACTGCTGACGCACCCGAACCGGCAGTGTTTCAAGCCCTTTGAGCATCGTCCAGGCATTGAACGGGCTGAGGGACGGACCGGTGTGCTTCAGGAAGGTATGCAGATGGTCTTTGATGAACTCTTCCCCACCAAGCACAAGGCCACCCAGGCAACGGCCCTGACCATCGATATGTTTGGTAGCCGAATAGACAACAACATCGGCGCCCAGTGCAAGCGGACGCTGCAATAGCGGCGTTGCAAAAACATTATCGACAACAACCCGCGCACCAACATCATGAGCAAGTGCCGCGACGGCCGCAATATCAACCAGCTCAAGCGTTGGATTGGACGGCGTTTCAAAAAATACAATTTTGGTGTTGGGGCGAATGGCAGCCTTCCACTGCGCCAGGTCCGGACCGTGCATCAATGTAGATTCAATACCGAAACGCGGGCATAAATCTTCAATCACGTAACGGCATGAGCCAAACAAGGCGCGAGCCGCAACAACATGGTCGCCCGCCTTAAGCGAGCATAGGATTGCAGCGGTTACCGCAGCCATCCCTGAAGCTGTCGCACGCGCCGCTTCTGCGCCTTCAAAAGCACGCATACGCTCTTCAAACATCGCCACTGTTGGGTTGGCATAGCGGGAGTAAATAAAACCGCCCGTCTCGCTTTTAAAACGCTCTTCAGCCTGCTCCGCGCTGTCGTAAATATATCCTTGAGTCAGATATAGGGCCTCTGACGTTTCGTTGTGCTGAGATCGTATCGCACCGCTTTGCACCAACAACGTTTCCGGTTGCCACTGATCCGTTGCAGAATTATTGTCAAAATCACTAGCCATTGCGCATCTCCTTCAGAACAAGGCTAAAAAATTTCTGCCTTTTCAATACCCGCCATAGCCGGGCACCTGAAACCAAAGTTCGCGCACGGCCTTTTAGCGAGTTTTTTTATGTGGCTGCAAGCCGGCCGGCCAAATCACCACCTTATGCACTATCTGTAATTCGGAGCTGATACGAACGTCAAGTCTGTTGTGTATGGACGCCACATTAACGTAAGCCTTGCACATCAGAAAATGCTACATGTTGAGCTTAAGATTCGAAAATAATCCTGTTTCATTCAAGCGGCGGACAAATGACGGAATACAGCACAGCCCCTCTCGAAAACGGCATTCTACCGGTACAGCACCTACGGGATTTGATCGCGAAAGGCATTGTCATTCCTACGGCACCGCTTGACGACAAGCAATTGCAGCCCGCCAGTTTGGATTTACGCCTGGGAAAAAAGGCATACCGCATGCGGGCAAGTTTTTTACCTCGTCCCAATCATACGGTTGAGGAGCGCCTGCAGCAACTGTCACTGCACGAAATTGATCTGACTGACAGTGCGGTCCTTGAAACAGGTTGTGTTTATATTGTGTCTCTACTGGAGGCTCTGAATTTACCGCCGCATATGTCAGCTGCAACAAATCCAAAAAGCTCGACAGGCAGGCTGGATGTCTTCACGCGTGTGATTGCTGATGGTGTCAATGCCTTCGATCATATACCCGAAGGGTACCGCGGCCCTCTGTTTGCAGAAATATGTCCGCAAACATTTCCAATTATCGTGCGCACCGGCTCATCTCTCAGCCAGATCAGACTTCGAACCGGCAACCCAACAGAAGCAGACTCAGAACTGCAATCGCTGCATGCGCGCGAAACCCTCATCGCTGGCAGTAGCGCGGCTGATATCCGAAACGGTATTGCCTTGTCTGTTGATCTTTCAGATGCTCTTGCGGAATCGTCGGGCGGGCTGGTTGGGTATCGTGCCAAACGCCACACCGGCCTTGTTGATATCGATGCACCGGGCTCCTGCGCCATCAAGGATTATTGGGAACCGGTTTATGCGGATCCCAAGTTTGGTTTGGTACTAGATCCTGATCAGTTCTATATTCTAGCCTCTAAGGAAGCTGTTCATATCCCGCCAAGTCATGCAGCTGAGATGGTACCTTTTAATCCCCTGGTTGGTGAATTTCGCGTGCATTACGCCGGATTTATGGACCCAGGATTTGGGCACGCGGCAGCCGGGGGAACAGGTGCCCGGGTCGTTCTTGAAGTAAGAAGCCACAAAGTGCCT
The DNA here is from genome assembly GCA_964449195.1 of uncultured Filomicrobium sp. GTDB lineage: Bacteria > Pseudomonadota > Alphaproteobacteria > Rhizobiales > Hyphomicrobiaceae > Tectiglobus. Next base: position 3,132 of record CAYUYL010000053.1, on the reverse strand, counting down.
TTTATTCTTGAGAACGGTCAAATTGTTGGACGGTTGATTTATGAGCGTATGTGCAACCGCCCAGATATGCTTTACGGCAAGGACCTGGGAAGCCACTACCAAGCCCAAGGTTTAAAGTTATCGAAACATTTTGTATAAGGTAAGTCAAAATCTGTAAGGTTCTGCTGGCATTCAGTACGTGAAGAAAGGCGCCGTGAGCACAAACACGCGCCATAGTATTTATGCTTAACAGAGTTTATATTTATCAATATTTCGTTCCTGCAGCATGATATTTGCTTGTAGCCCTATATATAACAAATAAGAGGATCTTATTGTCCCAAAGAGAAAGCCAGATATAGCCATCTTATGAATACTGCACCCAAACCAGAACCATTTGACAGCACAACTCATCATAATGAGACATCTCAACCCTCAAGCTTCATCGCGAAATTTGATGCTGATGCGCCGTTAAAGCTGGATTGCGGCGAAAAAATTGGCCCGTTTGTTATAGCGTATCAAACCTACGGCACATTAAACAGCAGACGTTCAAATGCTATTCTTGTCTGTCATGCGCTAACCGGCGATCAGCATGTCGCCAATACTCACCCGATTACAGGCAAACCCGGCTGGTGGGAGCCTATGGTCGGTCCTGGACGGCCGATTGATACCAACCGTTATTTTGTAATCTGCTCGAATATCATAGGCGGCTGCATGGGCTCGACCGGTCCAGCCTCGCATAATCCAGCTACGAACAAACCGTTTGGCCTTAATTTCCCTGTCCTCACAATCGCCGATATGGTGGATGCTCAGGTCCGCCTCATTGATCATCTTGGTATTGATGAACTGTTTGCCGTCGTTGGCGGCTCAATGGGCGGGATGCAGGTCCTGGATTGGGCATCGCGCTATGGAGAGCGGGTTTATTCCGCCGTCCCGATTGCCACGGCCCCATGGCACTCGTCGCAAAATATTGCGTTTCACGAGGTTGGCCGCCAGGCTGTTATGGCAGATCCGGAATGGTGCGAAGGCAATTATCTGACCGAGGGCCGTGTGCCCCGCCGTGGCCTGTCTGTCGCACGCATGGCAGCACACATCACGTATCTGTCAGAGAAGGCATTACAGCACAAATTCGGACGCAATCTGCAGAATCGCGAAAACCGGTCATTTTCGTTTAGTGCCGATTTCCAGGTTGAAAGCTATCTGCGCTATCAGGGATCGGCCTTCGTCGACCGTTTTGATGCCAACAGTTATCTCTATATCACACGCGCCATGGACTATTTTGATCTGGCAGCCGATAATGGTGGAGTTCTAGCGCATGCATTCCACGGAACAAAAACACGGTTCTGTGTGGTCTCGTTCACAAGCGACTGGCTCTATCCGACACGCGAGAGCAAAGCGATTGTGCAAGCTCTGAATGCTGTTGCAGCCAATGTCTCATTCGTCGAAATCGACAGCGACAAAGGCCATGATGCATTCCTGCTCGACGAACCAGAGATGTTTGCAACGATCGGTGGTTTTCTGAAAGCCGGGGCCCTGAGGCGTGGCATCCCCGAAGCAAAGGAAACATGATCGTGTCCCAAAAGATCGCAAACCATGACCCAATAACCGGTGAGCCATATCGTGTAGACCACTTACTGATTGCGGAAATGGTGTCTGCCGGTGCGCGCGTTCTTGACGTTGGCTGTGGCGATGGCGATTTGCTGCAACTGCTTAGTGACAAACGGTCGGTTGATGGCCGCGGCATTGAAATCGAGCCAGGCAAGGTGAACGCCTGTGTTGCGCGGGGCTTATCCGTCATCCATGGGGATGCAGACAACGATCTTAACGATTATCCCGATCAGGCTTTCGATTACGCCATTTTGAGTCTCACGATCCAGGCAACCCGTTTTCCCCGGACGGTTTTGCAAAATCTACTGCGCATTGGCCGCCATGCTATTGTTTCATTTCCTAATTTCGGTCATTGGGAGGTACGCATGAGCCTTCTGCTGGGCGGCCGGATGCCTCGCACCAAGAATCTGCCTGAAACGTGGCATGATACCCCGAATGCGCATCTTTGTACGATCGCTGATTTTGCAGATCTTTGCAAAGATGTAAACGCGGATGTCGAACGTGCTGTCGCCTTTAACAGCTCAGGCCGCCGCCTGCCGATCAACCGCTTTATTCGATTACAAAACGTGTTTGGGGAAAAAGCTGTTTTTCTTTTGAAGAGCAAATCTGTTTAAGTGGCGTTTTCGCCGCGAAAATCATGCCCCAACTTTTAGTGTTTCAGCGTTGCATGGCTGCCTTCAAGTCGGCAGCAGACAGACTTGGCTTAAGAGCTAAAAGCTGTGAGGCTTGTGCAAGCGCTATCACAGCATTCTCGTTTGGGCGTTGCTGTGGTCCGGGTGCTGCAATCACAAGGTTGGCATAGGTTGAAAGTTTTGCTTTTTGTGCGTCATGGCCAACGACGATAAACAGATGCTCTTTGAACAGCGCGACGGCTTCCTTGAAAAATGGCCAGTCTTTACGCTGCATGGCATCTGGAAAGTAGACCATACGCGCAGGCGTTTGTGCTGTAAAGGCTGCCATGCGGCCGGCTGCAACGGGATCGCCGGACTGCTCCTTAACAATGATCAAGCGGATCTTGTCGCTCGCGTTCACAAGATCTGCAGCATGTCTATTTGACAAACCACTGGCAGCATAAGGCCGAGTGTCGCCGTCAGCGAAATCCCAGGCAATCAAATCGCCTTCGCCGTCGCGTGCAAGTTTCACAGCAATATTCTGCGTTGTGTAATCGATTCCAGTTCCCAGGACCGCGACGGCAATGCCACCCGGATCAAGGCCCGCTGGAACAGGCGGTTCATCAGCGCGTACTGATATGCTGATTTGCATTATGAATAGAAACACTAAGACCTGAACAACACGCACACAGAAGGCCATCCAATCAGAACTGCGGTTATCGCCCAAAGCAAGGGACATCAATTTGAACCTCCTGGAAAGGGATCTTTAAGTCAGCGGTATCCAGATAAAAGCGTGCGCGCCTGTTTCAGATGATTTGCAGTATTGACGTTAAAAAACGGATCAACGGGGCGCCCTGCAATATCAACACATGGAAAATCGACATGCGACATGTCGCGCCGCTCTGTCCAATCCTGAACTTTACGTACCCCACTTTTT
>CAYUYL010000052.1:0-12820 GCA_964449195.1 uncultured Filomicrobium sp. | reverse complement strand
CAAAAAAGGCATTCAAGATCAGGGTGGGGACGCTGCCTCAACTTCATCGGCAGCCTCGGCCATGGCAGAAAAGAAAGACACAAAAGAAGCATCCGCGAATCCCTTGGCCGAGCGCTTGAAGCGCTGGTTTTCCGGAGATGCAAACGATAGCTAAGCGTTGCTCGCCAACTGGGAAGCGCTTTCAGAAACGGATACAAACATGGGCTTTAAGTGCGGTATCGTTGGTCTGCCGAATGTTGGCAAATCAACTCTTTTCAACGCGTTAACGCAAACTGCAGTGGCCGAGGCTGCCAATTATCCCTTCTGCACGATCGAGCCAAATGTCGGCGAGGTTTCTGTGCCCGACCCTCGTCTGGACAAGCTTGCTGCAATTGCAAGCTCGGCACAGATCATACCAACGCGCCTGACATTTGTAGACATTGCCGGTCTTGTGCGTGGTGCTTCCAAAGGGGAAGGCCTTGGGAACCAGTTTCTGGCTCACATTCGCGAAGTCGATGCTGTGGCCTACGTGCTGCGGTGTTTTGAGGACGATGATATCACGCATGTGGAAGGCCGCATCGACCCAACAGCAGACGCCGATATGGTCGAAACCGAGTTGATGCTGGCGGATCTTGAAAGTCTTGAGAAGCGCCGGAAGACGCTTGAAAAAAAGGCCAAGGGCAATGACAAGGATGCCAAAGAAACGATCGTATTGATTGATAAGGCTCTTGAATTGCTGCGCGAAGGTAAACCGGCGCGCATGGCAGAGTTGACGCCGGAGGAAGAGCGGCCATGGAAGCAACTGCAGTTGCTGACATCCAAGCCCATTCTCTATGTCTGCAATGTTGATGAAGACACAGCCGCTGACGGCAACTCTTATGCCGATCAGGTCAAAGCAAGAGCTGAAGTAGAAAGTGCGGGGTGTGTGATCATATCGGCCAAGATTGAAGCTGAATTGGCGGGGCTTGACGATGCCGAGCGCGATGAATTTCTGGAGAGCATTGGCTTGGAAGAGCCAGGCCTGAACCGTTTGATCCTCGAGGGTTACGATCTTTTGGGTCTTCTGACTTACTTTACGGTTGGGCCTAAGGAAGCTCGAGCCTGGACTATTCCCGTCGGCACCAAGGCGCCGCAAGCTGCAGGTGTTATCCATACGGATTTTGAAAAGGGTTTCATCCGCGCCGAAACCATCAAGTACGATGATTATCTCTCACAGAATGGTGAGGCCGGCTGCAAGGAGGCTGGCAAAATGCGCCTTGAAGGCAAAGAATATGTCGTGCAGGACGGTGATATCGTACATTTTCGCTTCAATACTTAGCGGTGAAGTCTTTTAGATGCCTGTTCATACTGTTGATGCTTCAGGCGTTTTGAAAAAGTGCGCATTCGTTCAAGATGCCGGTGAGCCATGGGGACAGACGTTGAAACAATCGTCATTGGCGCTGGAGTTGCCGGTTTGGCAGCAGCCCGAGCCTTGGCCCGGAACGGACTGGATGTTCTGGTTATTGAGCAGCATGGCACCATCGGGGCCGAGACCAGTTCGCGCAACAGCGAGGTAATCCACGCTGGCCTTTATTATCCCATGGGCAGCCTTCGTGCTCGCCATTGCGTTCAGGGTAAGGAGAGGCTTTACCGCTTTTGCGACGATCATGGCGTCGATCATAGGCGCTGCGGTAAGTTGATCGTGGCAGCAACCGAAGAGCAGGCGCTGCAGCTTGATGCACTTCAAGCGACAGCCGTCAACAACGGTGTGCATGATCTGGTACGTTTAACGCCTCAAGACGTGCGGACACTCGAGCCGGAAGTGAGCTGTGTTGCCGCTGTGCTCTCCCCTTCCACTGGGATCATAGATAGTCATGCGTTTATGCAGGCCCTGCAGGGTGAAGCGGAGGCCTATGGCGCGCAAATCGTACTTATGGCGCAGGTGGAAAGGCTGCAGAATGAGAGTGGCCATGGCCGATTTATCATCAAACTCTCAGGCGGTGGTGCCGTTACATGTCAGCGGCTCGTTGTGGCAGCAGGCCTGCACGCCACGCACCTTGCCGATACACTGGTATATGAAAATTGTTATGTGCCACCGCGCACGTATTATGCAAAAGGCCAGTATTATGCGCTTGCCGGCCCACCACCATTTTCACGTCACATCTACCCTATGCCGCAGGGTGCCTGGCTTGGCCTGCACGCCACGGTTGATCTTTCCGGGCGTTGTAAATTTGGCCCGGACATAGAATGGATTGATGCGATTGATTATAGCTTTCAGCCAGATAAACTCACCAAATTTCTCAAGTTTATCCGAGCTTACTATCCGGCTTTGGGTGCAGAGAAACTTCGTCCCGATTATACCGGCATTCGCCCCAAATTATATAGACAGGGGGAACCGGTCTCAGACTTTATGATTCACGGTCACGCCGAACATGGCGTTGAAAATCTGGTCATGTTATTTGGAATTGAAAGTCCGGGTCTTACGGCTGCTATGTCTCTTGCTGAAGATATTGTTTTAAGACTTGGATGAATTCCTACTGGTTGAGAGGCTTTTCGCAATACATTGCATCGCGATCCCTCTCTCTTCATCCAGCGGTATGATCTCATCGATGGCGGGGAGTAAGGGACCAAACTTCTAAGGTGAAAACTTATAGTACGCCGGGCGTTGGCACTGTGCAATGTGAAGGCTTTAAGCGTGGATCAATTGCTCATAAGTGTGCACCTTATCAGTAATGATCATGATGGAAAGACGTATCGCGGGACCAGCCCACATAAGGTGGCTGCAACTCAGAGCAAACAGCCACCACCCAGCCGTGTGCTACATTGCGGCCTTATATCCATAACGCGCGACGCCGCCGTTGCGATCGATCTGCTTGATCTCCTCAATCGATTTATCAAGCACCAAACGTGCAGCACTCGATTTCGGGGCCCCCTCAAGGCGGTAAGAGCCATCCTGCCGGCGCGAATAAACCCGTGTGCCATTTCCAACGCCAACGATAACACGTCGACCACCGGCCTGAACTTCAACGATTTTGACTTCGTCATAACGGGGCGGAGCTACAGCAATAGCGGTTGCTCCGGGAACCGGATCCAAGCTTGATTGTCCTGGCGGTTTCCATGAAGCGCTATTCTGCACAGGAGAAACCGATGGTGTCTGTACGCTCTCTCTGACGGCCACTTCGGGTTGCGCGTTATCAGCTTCAGGTGCCGCAACAAAAGCCGGTGTCCCCTCGGAAAGCGATGCCGCAGCCGGCAATGTTGCAAACCCCTTAATCGGCTTTAACTCATCGATAGATTTATCGGTTACCAACTCTGACGGGCTGTTGTCCGGAGCACCTTCGAGACGATAAGAATTATCTTTACGTAAAGAATATGCGCGTGTCGCGTTGCCGTAACCAATAATCACGCGCCGGCCGCCTGCCTGGATATCCAGAACTTCAACTTCATCATAGCGTGGCGGATGTGCTGCAATTACGGTATCACCGACTTTCAGTTTCGCAACTCCTTCTGGAGCAGACGGCGTAAAATCATTCATCATAAGCGCGACCGTTTCTGGTTCTGTGGTTATATTTTCAGGCATTGGTGGAGACACAGGAGCTATCGCCGGTGAAACTGCAAGCTCTGGTTCGGGAGCAATAGGATCGGGTGCGGGCGCTACTGTTTCGGCTTCTACAAAGCCAGGTGCCGGTTCATCTGGTGTTGTTGTAGCTGGCTCTGCACTGGCAATAATTTGTTCTGCAGGGGCTTCGACAACAGGTTCTGGCTCAGCGGGCTCCTGGGGCGCGGTGACTTCTTCCGGTTCAGGGGCAGCTTCAGCAATGGCGGCAGTTTCCTGAACTTCCGGAGCAGTTGACACTTCCGGTTGTGTTTGAGGCGCAGGTTGCTCTGCCACCGCTGGCGCATCAGGTGCTGCAGCTGCCGCTGTCTCAGAATTATCGTTTGTTTGCGAAGCATTCCTCTGTTTATCAAAGAGCCACTTAAGCATAAATCCCCCGACTTCCGCGTTACTAATTTGTCATGCCCTATAGCAATGCCTATGCCACTTTGGAAAGGTCTTAAATTTCATTATCTTGGTAAAGCGTGAAATATAATATGGCACAGCCCTTTGTCTATTTTTTGTGCGGCACGCTAGTTTTTTAATCCAGAGCAGTGTGTTCGTGCAAGACAAAAGCGGCGCTCAATCAGGCGGACGCAAGCAGCTGGGTAAAATTCATTGCGCCTCCGGGGATTTGCTGAAATCGGCATGCCTTTGTATTGTTGCATCGTTCGCTCTTGAATACGCTCGGTATGTTCTGCACTCTTCTGTTGGAAATGAAATCGATATGAGCTTATCGCAATGGATTTTTCTGATCATACTTTCGGTCTTGTGGGGAGGGTCATTTTTCTTTGTTGGTATCGCAGTTGATCATGTCCCGGCACTGACTTTGGTGTTGAGCCGGGTTGCCCTTGCGGCCGTCATTTTGGTGCCGATTGCACTGGTTGCCGGATTTCGTTTGCCAGTTCACCCATATGACTGGTTGATGTTTGCCATTATGGCCGTGCTGAATAATATCATTCCGTTTTCCATGATCACGCTCGGCCAGACCCAGATTGCCAGTGGCCTTGCCTCCGTCTTAAATGCCACGACGCCCCTGTGGGCCGTGCTCATCGCGCACGCTTTTACGCATGACGAAAAGCTGACAGCCAACAAACTCTCAGGTGTCTTGGTTGGCATTGCGGGTGTGGCTGTCCTTGTAGGGCCCGATGCAATGATAGGCGAAATGTCTAGTGTGCAGGGAATGGCCTGCATCATTGTGGCCACTATTTCTTACGGCTTTGCCAGTTTGTGGGCACGGCGCTTCAGGACGACGCCGCCTTTGGTCAGTGCGGCCTGCCAGCTCATATGCTCAGCAGTTTTGCTTTTACCAATTGCCTTGATGGTGGATAAAAGCTGGCTGCTGACTTGGCCACCAGCGCATGTCAGTGCAGCGATTGCCGGTCTTGCGGTATTTTCAACGGCGCTCGCCTATATCTTATTTTATCATATCCTGAGCGTATCAGGCCCAACCAATGCAATGCTCGTGACCCTCCTGGTCCCGGTCAGCGGTATTCTGCTTGGCACACTCTTCCTTGATGAAACGCTGGCGCCCCAGCATATCGCCGGCGCATTTTTAATCATGGTCGCATTGATTGTTTTTGATGGGCGCTTGTTGCGCTTTCGGGGCAGTGGCGTCTGATGTTCAGCAATCAATTTTAAAGTGGTGTCTTAGGTTTGTTCTTTTTAAGTGTACCATAATAAGACCAGAGCAAGCGTGCTGCGACACCCCGCCATGGACGCCAGACTTCGGAAAGGTCGATCAATTCGGCCTGGCTGGGCCGTTTTTCCAATGCAAAGGCATTCTGCGCGGCAATCTGGAGTGCGAGATCGCCCGGTGCAAAGGCATCTGGGCGCCCGAGACAAAATAATAGAAATATATCAGCGGTCCAAGGGCCAATGCCGGAAACTGCAATAAGCGACGCGCGGATATCCACGTCACTTAAATCAGCCGTTGCCTCAAGATCTAGATCCTCATCAAGAACGGCGTTTGCTAAAGCGCGCAGTGTGCGGATTTTAGGCCGTGAGAGGCCGGCGGCCTGCATCACCGTATCATCAAGATTTCGGACTGTCTCAGCTTCCATCGGATGAATTGCGGCTTCGCATCGGGCCCAAATAGCCTCTGCGCTTGCCACTGAAAGCTGTTGGGCGATAATGATGCGTGCGAGGCCTGCAAAGCCGGGCGTGCTGCGCCGTAAGGGCGGCAGACCCGTTTGATCGTGGATCTCGCGCATAACCGGACATTTGCGCCGCAAGGCCCGAATGCCGCGCTCAAGATGATCGTTGGTTTCTACAGCATTCAAACGATTGTTTGTGTGTTTGGGCATGTCAGTTATTGTCTTGAGGATTGTGAGAGTGACCCGGTTCATTTCAGCCGCGGCATCTTCCTTATGTGCTTGAGCTTCATCAGGTAACAGATAAATGCGCTCAGAAGCGATCTTTAGATTTGCCCCCAGCCCGACAGGCTATCTGCACCTTGGGCATGCGCTATCAGCCATCATCGGGTTTGAACTGGCGCAGCGCTTTGGAGGGCGTTTTCTTGTTCGCATTGAAGATACCGATACAGGGCGCACACGCGAGCATTTTGTAGAGGCAATTTTCGAGGATCTAAGCTGGCTTGGCCTGTCCTGGGAAGAGCCGGTTTGGCGACAGTCGGAGCGGCTGGATCTTTATGCCGGCTACCGCGATCGCCTGCATGAAATGGGCTTACTTTATCCCTGCTTTGCCACGCGTGCAGAAATTTCAGCAGCAGCCCGCAATTTAAAGCCGCAATTTGATCCTGACGGTGCGTTGGTCTATCCAGGTTTGTGCCGTCATTTGAGCGCGGCTGAGATGAGCCGGAAGCTTGCTGCCGGCACCCCCTATGCCCTGCGGCTTGACATGCAGAAAGCCTGCAAGGTTGCAGCCAGAAAACAGCCATCCGGGCACGTCAGAATGTTGCAGTTCGCCATTGACGGAGTTGCCAGAGAGGTGGACTTGAAGCCGGCGCGTTGGGGCGACGTTGTGATTGCACGGAAAGATACTGGTACGAGTTACCATCTCGCAGCGGTTATAGATGATGCTGCACAGGGTGTTTCGCACGTTTGCCGGGGCCAAGATCTGGAAGCCTCAACGGATATTCACCGGTTATTGCAAATCCTGCTCAATCTGCCTGAGCCCATCTATCATCACCACAGCCTTGTTTGTGATAGACAGGGGCGTAAGTTATCGAAAAGCTCTGGTGACACAGCGTTGTATCAATTACGTCAAGATGGCTGGACGCCTGCGCGTGTCCGCAAAGAGTTGAGCTGTTTTCTTGAGGCGTATGGCGTAACTTCTAAATAGGTATCTAGCAAGCAGATGCTAGCTCCACATTATATGCCCTCATGCCAATGCCACAATTGCCAGCCATGCCCGCTTCTGGCAAAAGCTCATCATGAGTTAAACAGGCGGTTTATAATCTTCCAGCGAGCGTGATATAATGAGCGAGAATAGTGATAACCAGATTGTTTTTGTCAGCGATGCAGATGGCAAGCCTATAGATGTGTTGATTGAAGATGACACGGTCTGGCTAACGCAGGCGCAGATGGGAGCGATTTTTTCCGTCGGTCCAAGCACCATAAGCCAGCATCTGATCAATATCTATGATTCAGGTGAACTTGAAAGCGATGACACACTGCGCAAGGTCAAGATCACGCGTGAAGAAGCCGGGCGCACAGTGACGCGCGATATCAACCACTATAATCTTGATGCCATTTTGTCTGTGGGCTACCGGGTCAGCTCAAAACGAGGGACACGCTTTCGTCAGTGGGCCAACGGTGTGCTGCGTGAGCGGATTCAGAAAGACATCCGTCGCCGGCAAGTGCTGGAGCATACAGGCATCACAGAAGTGCAGACAGCACTGGCACTGGCCAGGCGCACTCTGGACAATCATGTCCAGGTTAATGAGGAAACGCAGGCAATCTTTGATGTCATTGAGCGTTACACACGCTCCTGGACCCTGCTTCTGCAATATGATGAAGACCGTCTGCCGGACCAGCCTGCAACGCCAAGCGAAGATATGGTCGAGTTGCCCTATGAAGATGCCGTCACCGCCATTACAGAATTGAAAAAGAAGCTTGCAGAGCGCGGCGAGGCCACCGATCTCTTCGGCCGTGAGCGCGACGAAGGCCTTAACGCAATTCTAGGCACAATTGAGCAGACATTCGGAGGCGAGCCGCTTTATCCGAGCCTTGAGATCCGGGCGGCTAATCTGCTTTACTTCGTTATTAAGGACCATCCGTTCACTGATGGCAACAAGCGCATCGGCAGCTTTTTGTTTCTCCATTATCTGGAGCGTAACAGCCGACTTTACCGTGCAAATGGAGATCCTTACATCGATGACAACACGCTTGTTGCAATGGCCCTATTGATTGCCGAGAGCGACCCTGGCCAGCGTGAGTTGATTATCCGGCTTATTCTTGGGTTGTTTGATCCTGCAAAGGCATCTGCAGAATTTTTGTGACGCCACCCCGACTAAAACGTTGTTTATCAAAAAAACTTATATAATTAACCATCTTTTGGTACGAAAACAGACTGTGTCTCTATGAAATAGCAGATATGCACGGAAATAACTTGCAGTTTTGCTCGATTGGCGTAACAACAAGGTTAATATGCTCGGGCGTAGTATTGCTGCGGGCAGTTAGGTGTTGATGTTGAGGAAGAACATCATGTCAGAGTACGACACAGGTTTATTGGGTTGGCTGCCACTCAACGATCGTTTGAATGACAGTATGCAGCGCGCGTTTGGGGCTGCTATGAAAGCCGGCAAGGATGAAGTGGGTATCGAGCATCTGCTTGCCGCTTTTTTAGAAGATATCGACGCCAATATTTACTTCGCCCAACGTGATGTCGATCGCGGTGAATTGCGCAAGTTTTGCGTAAGTCAAATTGGTGCGGATGCTGTCGAGGACGCCATTAGCGGCGTAGAGGTTGCCAGGCAGCCTGCAACCAGAGCCGCTCCAGCTGTGCAGCTCACCGCAACGCCCACTCAAGCAACCGCACCACAACCATCATCGCATTATACGTCTCATACGCCTACCCCCGTGACTTATGAAGGGACGTCAGCCCATAATGGCGTGAACGGAACATCTTATAATAGTGCTACAGGCTCCAGCGGTTCGGCTGCATCTGCTTACAACGGTGAAACGGACGCTCACAGTTCATCTGCAACGTCTTATAATAACGGTGCCGCTGACTACAATGGTGCTGCTCCAGATTCTCACTACGGAACTCGCGAAACTCAAAGTCAAAGCTATAACGGAGGCGTGAACGGAGCGACGAGTACGGCAAGCTCAAGCAGTTATCACTATTCACGTAGCAGTTGGTCAAAGCCGGCTTCCTCTACATCGCCATATCATCGGCCGAAGCTCTATAATGATGGGGCGCGTAGCGCGTCAAGTTTTGGTGCTCATACGACCTCACCAACGCAATCTCTTACAGTAGCGCAATCTGATGCTGCCCAATCTCCTGCAGTTCAGCCTACTGCAACTCCTGCGAGTACGCCTCAGCCCGTTGCTGTCCATTCAACTGCGATTCAGCCTTCTCTAACATCTGCTCAGGCCACAAAGGAAGATAAGAAGAGGCCCAGACCAGCAGCAGCATTGCGCCGTGTCATGGCGCAGGCATCAGATTTTGCTGAATGCGCAGAAAATGACGAAATCAACAGTCAGACGGTTATCCGTGCCATCGCCGTTGACCCTGATACGAATAGCGGCCGGTTTTTGCGCGCGTATCTGAAACAAAAGGATATCGGCAGTTCTACTCTCGGCCGCCGCGCTGCAGAAGATAAATCTGAAGAAATGGAAGCGGTTCGAGCCGCAGCAGAGCACGCAGCCATGAAAGCCGAAAGAGTCCGGCAATCCGCAGCAGAACAATCACCGCCCGCGTTTGAAGTTATTACAAAAAGCTGTGAGACCATTATTAACTTGTTGCAGCGTGAATTGCAGAAAGACATCCGCTATCGTCTCGCCACGGACCTAAGCGATTTTCTCAACGCACGTGAGACCGGGGGGGCCTTGGTAGCGCATGAAAGCTCACACCTGAGCGATGCAGCACATCCAATCTTAAGGACAGCCGAGTCTGAACTTCGCTCTGATCCTGATTTTCAGGCCTATGAGCAACTGCGTAACACATTGCGCGCGCTCAAAATGATTGAGGGGCCTTTACAAGATAGGCTGGGGCGTTTGCAGAATGTGCATGATGAGCACGGTCATATCATCAGGTCGATCAAGCAACTTCTTGATCTTCAGCCCATCGTTGACTTCCGTGATGATGAGTATCCTGACACCAGGAGTGATTATCACTCGAGTTATGAGGCCGGATCACAAACACCTCTGGAAGAGGCATATGGGTTTGCACAGGGTGAGCGGCAATCGCATCAGTACCATGATGAGACATCTTCTTTTGTCATGATCGACGAAGAGCAGCCAAAATGGACGTATAACTTAGACACTTCCGTATTAGACGAAGAAACTGACACTGCTGATGTTCACAAGGAAAAGAAGAGAGGTTTTCTCAGCAAGCTTTTCACATGGCGCAGGGGCTCTGATACGCAGGCAACACAACAGCTACCTGAAGAAGATGCTGATGATATTCCGTTCAAGTATGAAGGCGTGAAAAGCACCACAGCGAGCAGTGAAACTGAAGCTGGCGAAATTTATGATTCTGAGGGTTTGACGAACAACGGTTTCGCTTCGGCTGAACCTCAACAGGAAACAATATTTCCGATGTCAAGACAGGCGCCTCGATCAACATTGCTGCATACCAGTGCAATTGCGGTTACATTGATCGCCGCAGGTGCTGTGGCAGCCGCATTGAGAGCTCATATTGTGCTGTAGGCGTAAACTCCTGATACACATACATAAAAGGGTGGGAAATGATTTTAGCTCCACTTTTTTATGAAGGCTATCCCAGAGGACAAGCAGTTGTTCTCATCTGTCACGAAATCTTATCAAATTGGCTTATGTTTACCATGCTGAGCTGGAAGAGCCAGTGGCATATATGAAGCTCCTGATGTAGGTTTACTTGCTCAGATGCAGTCTTCATCGCTCGTCAATGAGCTCAATCCATTCTTTTTCGCTTAATATCGTCACGTCAAGTTCCTTTGCTTTGGTCAGCTTGGAGCCCGCAGCGGTACCTGCCACAACATAATCAGTCTTTTTTGAAACAGAACCGGCGACTTTCGCACCAAGACGCTCAGCCTGAGCTTTGGCTTCGTTACGGCTTAAGCGCTCAAGTGTGCCGGTAAAAACAACTGTCTTGCCAGCAATTGCTGAGGTGGCAGCCGGTACAGATACGGCATTCTCGATTTTCAGATGAGATAACAATGCGTCGAGTGCGCGGGTGTTGTGGCCTTCTTCGAAAAAACTCATGAGTGCATGGGCAACGCTCGGGCCTATACCTTCGATGTTGGTAATTTCTGCATATGCCTCGCTGTCTGTACCTTGGGCGGCTGCCGCTTCAGCCAGGCAGCGGAATGTGTGCCAATCGCCAAACGTGCGGGCCAGATCACGCGCCGTTGTTTCACCGACATGGCGAATGCCAAGAGCATAAATCAATCGTTCAAGACTGATGGTTCGCCGTGACGCGATCGCAGAAAAAAGCTTTTCAACGGAACGTTTGCCGTATCCTTTTTCGTTTTCCAAAGGTGTTGCATGGTGTGCGTCGCGCTCCTCCAGAGTAAAAATGTCTGCTGGCTGCAGAATCCAGCCGGCTTGAAAGAATTGCTCGATTTGCTTCTCACCGAGGCCTTCAATATCAAAAGCATTGCGAGACACAAAATGCTTGAGACGCTCCTTGGCCTGGGCCGGACAAATTAATCCTCCCGTGCAGCGTCTGACGGCATCCGACTTGCCGGTTTTTTCGTCGATCTCACGCTCTGCCTTACTGCCGCACGCAGGACAAACGTCCGGAAAAATATAAGGCTTGGAATTCTTATGCCGCGTCCCTTCGACAACGCCCAGCACTTGCGGAATAACGTCACCCGCACGTTGGATACGCACCGTATCGCCAATGCGGATATCTTTACGCGTGACCTCATCTTCATTGTGCAACGTTGCATTTGACACCACAACACCGCCAACGGTCACCGGCTGCAGTTTTGCAACAGGCGTAAGAGCTCCCGTCCGGCCAACTTGAATTTCAATATCATTCAGGATGGTGACTGCCTGCTCCGCGGGAAATTTATAGGCAATCGCCCATCTTGGAGCACGTGAGACAAAACCGAGACGATCCTGCCAGTCCAGGCAATCGACCTTATAGACGATACCGTCGATATCGTATCCGAGTAATGCCCGTTTTTGCACAATGTCATGATAATATGTCATCAGCTCTTCCAGCGTTTGATAGCATTGTGTGAGCGGATTTGTGGGGAGGCCCCAGCGCTTGAAGGCAGCTATAATGCCAGATTGTGTATCAGATGGCAGGGATGTTGCCTCCCCCCATGCATAAGCAAAAAAGCGTAGCGGACGTGAAGCCGTGATGTTGGGATCCAGCTGCCGCAGCGAGCCTGCAGCTGCATTTCTTGGGTTCGCAAAAATCTTGCCGCCCGCCTTCTGTTGCTTTTCGTTTAAGGCTGTGAAATCAGCGTGCGGCAGATAAATTTCACCTCTGATATCTATGACTGCGGGCACATCGCTGCCAGAAAGACGTGCGGGCAGGTCTTGCAGGGTCGCTACGTTGGCGGTTACATTCTCTCCGACCAAGCCGTCCCCTCGCGTCGCCGCCTGGGTAAAGATACCGTTTTCATAGCGAATTGATATTGAAAGGCCGTCGATTTTCGGCTCTGAAGTAAAGGCTATTGGCTCATCGCCGGCCAGTTTCAAAAAACGCCGGATACGATCGGAAAAGTCCTGCATATCGTCTTCATGGAAGGCGTTGCCCAATGATAACATGGGCACTGTGTGCTTGATTTTTCCAAATGGGCCAGATGGTGCCGCGCCAACGCGCAAGTCCGGACTGTCCTCGCGCATCAGTGCTGGAAAGCGTTTTTCTATGGCCGCATTACGCTGGCGCAATGCATCATAGTCAGCATCGCTGATTTCCGGTTGGTCTTTCTGATAATAAAGGCTGTCGTGCCGCTCAATCTCCTGCGAGAGACGTTTGAGTTCGCCTACAGCTTCTTCTTCAGAAAGTTCCTCGACTTTCTTTGAAAACAGAACTGGTGACTTTGCGGCCATACCATACGTTGCCATGCAATACTAAAGAAAAGAATTAGGCTGCATAGTCTTTTGTCTCAAAGCCATACGCGTATTCTCTTAGAGTCCGTCC
>CAYUYL010000051.1:0-12887 GCA_964449195.1 uncultured Filomicrobium sp. | reverse complement strand
TTGTAACATCAGCCTTGGATGAATCCCAACCCAGGCTGATTCGAATTGCACCATGAATCACGCTGCTTGTAAGCCCCATCGCTGACAGCACATGGCTGGCGCCGACCTTACCTGATGAACAGGCTGCTCCTGAACTGACGGCGATGCCTGCAAGATCAAGCTTGATCAAAAGTGTTTCAGCAGAGGTGCCCGGCAGTGAAAGACAAATTGTATTGGGCAGGCGATCTGCATTTGCTGAAAGAATCACAGCCTCTGGCGTTATTTCCAGAATTCGGCGTTCAAGTTCGTCTCGCAGCGCTTTGCATTGCCCGGTCTCAGCCAGGTCGTTCAATGCGCATTCAGCTGCGGCTCCAAAGCCGGCGATGCCGGTTACGTTTTCCGTGCCGGAGCGCCGCCGCCGCTCCTGTCCGCCACCTGCAATAAAAGCAGGTAGCTCAAAGCCATCACGTACAACAAGTGCGCCGGCCCCGGCAGGACCGCCAATCTTATGTGATGACAAACTAAGCGCGTCAACACCAAGTTCCTGAAAATCAATCTTGATGCGGCCGGCAGCCTGCACCGCGTCTGTATGTACCGCAATATCATGCCCGCGGCAAAACGCAGTCATGTCTGCAACCGGTTGCCGGGCGCCCGTTTCATTATTGGCCATCTGCAATGTGGCGCAGGCTGGGCTTTTGCGGTCCTGAGGCTGTGATATGGATTCAAAAAGTTCTTCAAGCCGGGTGATGCCGTTCTCATACGCCGGGAGCTGAATAATTCTGCGCTGAGGTTGTGCTGCAGGGACCAAAACCGAATCGTGCTCGATTGCGGGGATGAAAAGCGTCTTCCAACCAGCATGGAAAAACCAGTTGTTCGCTTCCGTGGCGCCGCTGGTGAAAATGACGTTTGCCGGTGACGCACCAACAAGTCTTGCAACCCGCTCGCGTGCATCTTCAATAATACGCCGTGCCTTTCTTCCGTTCGCATGCACCGAGGATGGATTACCGCATGTATCAAGTGCTGAAATAACGGCTTCGCGTGCTTCCGGACGCAGTGGCGCGGTCGCGTTGTAGTCGAGATATGTGCGGTCCGGCGGTCTCATTCGGCTGCAATCCCTATTTGTAAATGTCCGGAAATTGCGTGCAGCGATGATCCATTCTCAATAACATCCTGCAAAGAAATACGTGCGAGAAAAATCTCAATATGCTGGCCAAGCGCAGCCCAAAGATTGTGCGTAAGACATGGTTTGTTGCCCACACAGCCAACAGTGCTGCCAACGCCACAGCGCGTCATATTGGTTTGCTCGTCAACAGCTGCCATGACCTCAGACACCATAATATGCTTTGCAGCCCGAGCCAATTGATATCCTCCACCGCGGCCACGCACGCTGACAACAAGCCCTGCATGTCTCAAACTTGCAAAGATTTGGCCAAGATAGGCCTCAGACAGCCCCTGTCGTTCAGCAATTTCATGCAGTGAGATAGCGCGTTCTACACCATTTTTTGTGAGATCAGCCATTGCCATAACGGCATACCGGCCACGTGTATTAAGATCCACCGCACTGGCTCCATCTCAATTCATTGCAAACATCAAGAAATACAATGCCTTGCACTTGCAGCATCAACCATCGATAACCAGATATCGGAATGGCAAGTCTACGGCAGATTTAGTCACAAGGTTATCTCTTACGCTTCATAAAGTTTTCAGCGAAATCATCATTACGCTGCGAACTGTATAAATGCGTTTGACATGACGGCGTTCACTAATAATTCACCATATGGAAATCCAAACCTGTGAAGTCAAGATTAATCATTTTATACCAATTTGGTGCTAATTTGTCTTGCAGCCTGCCACAATCGCGGCAATGACCCAGACGTTCCCTATCAGCTTTCAATTCAATAAAACCGGTTTAAGCACTCATGCCAGAGCTCATCATCAACGGCCCGGCCGGCCGTCTCGAAGCCCGCTATCATCACGAGGCGGATGCACGCAGCCCGATCGCTCTGATCCTGCATCCCCACCCGCAGTTTGGCGGGACGATGAACAATCAGGTGGTTTATAATTTGTATTATACTTTTGCAGAACGCGGGTTTTCAGTGCTGCGATTTAATTTTCGCGGTGTCGGTCGCAGTCAAGGTTACTTTGATAATGGTCCGGGCGAGCTTGCGGATGCGGCAACAGCATTAGACTGGATGCAGATTGCCAAGCCTGAAGCGAAAGCCTGCTGGATTGTCGGTGTATCGTTTGGCACCTGGATTGCCATGCAGCTTCTGATGCGGCGTCCTGAAATAGATGCTTTTATTTGTGTTGCCCCGCCGGCCAACCTCTATGATTTTTCTTTTCTTGCGCCCTGCCCTGCCTCTGGTCTGCTCGTGAACGGTGATCGTGATCGCGTGGTTCCATCTGCGTCTGTTGCGGAACTTTCCGTGAAGACCAAGGCGCAAAAGGGAATTGTCCTGACGCATGAGATTATTGAGAATGCCAACCATTTCTTCGAAGGCGAAGAGCAGATGGCAGCGCTGCAGCAAAGTGTCGGCAATTATGTCGATACGCGCATGGTTGATATCTTGAAGTCCAAATCAGATGGCTAGGTTTTGTCTTTAGAGTTCGAGGCAGCTGAAGACTTGATGTCTGAATTCTGCAGAATCGGGTAAGGCTTATTTAATGGAAATGGTGGCACATTTTCGAGCGATATGAGGCAATGGCAGCTTGATCCAAGACTGCGATAGGTAGTAGCATACAGCTTTGATGAATCAGACAGAAGAAAATGCGGATCTGGGTTTCGCAAGGCGCCATCTGTTAACCTGTGAAGGGCTGACGGTACCGGAGATTAATTATATTCTGGATCTTGCAGACAAAGCTGCAGCTAGAAATCTGGAAATTCGTAAAAAGGCGGACACGCTTGGCGGGCGGACGCTGATCAACCTTTTCTTTGAAGCTTCAACACGAACGCAGGCCTCATTCGAGCTTGCGGGTAAGCGCCTTGGTGCTGACGTGATGAATATGAATGTCTCGACGTCTTCGATTCAGAAGGGGGAGACGCTTATCGATACGGCAGTAACGCTGAATGCGATGCGGCCGGATATTATCGTGGTACGCCATTTTGCAGCTGGAGCCGTAGAGCTTCTTTCGGCCAAAGTAGACTGTTCGGTGGTAAACGCTGGAGATGGTGCGCATCAACACCCAACCCAGGCGTTGTTGGACGCTTTGACGATACGTCGGGAAAAGGGCCGGGTTGAAGGGCTTGTTGTCGCGATTTGTGGCGATGTACGCCATTCCCGTGTGGCCCGCTCAAATATAAATGTGCTCAACGCGCTTGGTGCGAATGTGCGTATTGTTGCGCCATCCACGCTGCTTCCTCCTGCGCCAGACCGGTTTGGCGTCGAGGTTTATACAGACATGCTTGCGGGCATCAAGGATGCTGACATTGTCATGATGCTACGCCTTCAGCGTGAGCGTATGGGCGGATCTTTTGTGCCCTCCAGCCGTGAATACTTTTATTTTTTCGGACTCGATCACGAAAAATTAGCTGCAGCCAAACCGGATGCTCTTATCATGCATCCAGGCCCAATGAACCGTGGCGTTGAGATTGCATCGACCGTTGCAGATCACCCGCGCAGCGTTATTCAAGAGCAGGTGGAAATGGGGGTTGCGGTTCGCATGGCCGTGCTCGAAGCGCTCGCGCAGCATTTGCCCAATCAGTGAGGCGGCTATGACGATGACTATGGCGCAACCGGTACCACAAACAGCCTTTATAAATGCTCGTCTTGTGGATCCGTCTTCCGGGCGCGATGAGCTTGGTGGGCTTTTGGTCCAGAATGGCAAGATCATGGATCTGGGGCCCCACTTACGGCGCAACGCACCGAATGGCTTCGATGTTTTTGATTGTCGTGGGCATATGCTGTGCCCGGGGCTGATTGACATGCAGGTTTTCACCGGTGAACCTGGCTATGAGCATCGGGAAACTCTTAAGACGGCAAGTTATGCGGCTGCCGCTGGTGGTGTCACAACAATGGTTGTGATGCCGGATACTGATCCCGTCATCGATCAGGTGGCTCTGGTTGACTATATACAGCGCCACTCGAGAGATAATGCGATTGTCAACATACATACCATGGCGGCTGCAACCAGGGGCTTGGCCGGCGAGGAGATGACCGAGATTGGCTTGTTGAAACGAGCTGGCGCAATTGCCTTTTCAAATGCCAAAAACGCAATCTCGAATAGCCGTGTTATGCGCCAGGTGCTACTTTATGCACAGGACTTCGATGCCCTCGTCGTACATCACGTTGAGGATCCCTATCTCTCAGCAAATGGCGTCATGAATGCTGGTGAGCTTTCATTCCGTCTAGGTCTATCCGGTGCCCATGCCATGGCTGAGACCATTATGCTAGAGCGCGATCTGCGCTTGGTTGAAATGACTGGCGGACGCTATCATGCGGGCACCTTGACAACTGCTCAGGGCATGGATGTTGTTCGGGCGGCACGGGCGCGTGGGGTGAAATTTTCCTGTGGTGTCAGCATTAATCACCTCACCCTCAACGAAAATGATATTGGTGCTTACCGGACATTTTTCAAAGTGCGTCCGCCCCTGCGTGGTGAAGATGATCGCCAGGCACTAATTGCTGCGGTTCATGACGGCACGGTAGATGTTATCGTCTCATCCCATGATCCGCAGGGAGATGATGTTAAGCGGCTGCCATTCGCAGAAGCAGCAGACGGTGCGATTGGCCTTGAAACACTTCTTGCGGCTGCGTTGCGGCTTTTCCATAATGACGAGATTGATCTTAGTGTTCTGCTCAAGGCCATGACAAGTCGGCCTGCTGAACTTCTGGGGCTGCCGGCAGGGCAACTTAAAAAAGATGCGCCTGCTGATTTAATCGTCGTTGATCTGGATCAGCCATGGGTTCTGAATCGTCAAAATTTACGCTCGCGCTCTAAAAACTCGCCATTTGATGAAAGCAAAATGCAAGGGCTTGTGTTACTGACGATGGTTAATGGCCAGCGTGTGTACCAATATTCCGATTCCTCTTAGGGCTGATGGAGAACGAAACAGGTCCTAAACGAATTACAAAATATAAAGTTCTCGGATTGTGGAAATTTTATCTTTATTAACAGCGGCTGCATTGGCTTACTTGCTAGGATCAATACCTTCCGGTCTGGTGTTGACCCGACTGTCTGGGCTTGGTGACATTCGTCAGATTGGTTCGGGCAATATAGGTGCAACAAATGTTTTGCGAACCGGCAATAAGTTTCTGGCCGCTGCAACACTAGCTGCCGATATTCTCAAGGGCACGCTTGGTGTCTGGTTCGGCGTTTGGATTGCTGGAGAGGCCACTTTTTGGGGCTTAGAGTCAGGGCATATAGCAGGGCTGGCTGTGTTCCTGGGGCATTTATATCCGGTGTGGCTCAGTTTTAAAGGTGGCAAGGGCGTGGCCACCTATATCGGTGTTCTAGGTGGCCTGTTATGGCCGGCTGCGCTGCTTTTTTGCGGTATGTGGCTGGCAACCGCTGCGATCTTTCGATATTCATCACTATCAGCTCTTGTGGCGGCAATGGTTACGCCGGTTTTTGCAATCTTATCGTCAGATCTTTCAACAGCAGCACTTTTTTTATGCCTGAGCGGGCTGATGATGGCGAAGCATCATGCTAATATCAACCGTCTGATGGATGGGCGGGAGCCTAAGATTGGCGCAAAGTCATAATACGAAGCAGGATGATTTTTGTCGTCCGCCTTTGCCAGTGACGCAGCTCAGTGATGCTGAACGTCTCGCTTGTTTGCGTCTCATTCGCACGGATACAGTAGGCCCTGCGACATTTCAAAAGCTTGTGAACCAGATGGGTGGTGCGCGCTAGGCTTTGGAGGCCTTGCCGGATTTACGAAAGCGCGGCAAGAAATCAAAACCGCTTCAAATTTATTCTATGGCCCGTGCGGAAGCAGAGCTTGAGAGATACAGGCAGCTTGATATTTCAGCTGTTTTCTCCATTGAACCCGGCTATCCGGCGGCACTTGCTGCCATCGAATATCCCCCGCCCCTGCTGTATATCAAGGGCGATACAGAATTCTTTAACAAAACAGCTGTCGCGATTGTTGGCGCACGGCAATGTTCAGCAGCTGGCGTGGCGCTGACAAGGCAAATTGCCTCTGAACTGGGGCGGCAGGGAATCGTAATTGTTTCAGGTCTGGCGGGCGGGATTGATGGGGCTGCCCATGAAGCCACGTTGGCAACGGGTACAGTGGCCGTGATGGCCGGCGGCTTAGATCAAGTGTATCCACCAGAGCATAAAAAGCTTTTCGCGCGCATTGAAAAGGTTGGCTGTCTTGTAAGCGAACAGCCGCCGGGATTCGTGCCGCGCGGTCAGGATTTTCCACGCAGGAACCGTATTATCTCAGGCTTGTCGCACGGCGTTGTGGTAATAGAGGCCGCACAGCGCTCCGGTTCGCTGACCACGGCAAGAATGGCTGGAGATCAAGGGCGTGACGTTTTTGCAGTACCAGGACATCCTCTTGATCCACGCGCCGCAGGTACAAACGGCTTGATCAAGCAGGGTGCGCAAATGGTTACGTCAGCGCGTGACATCCTTGCGGCACTCTCTCCGCTTTTTCGTGGTGATTACATCAGCCGCTGGCAGACGCCCGATATTGCGTCACCATTGCAATCTGAGGCGCGTGTTGAAGTGATCAGCGGCGATGACTTGGAAGCCAGAATACTTGCCGTTTTAGGTGCTGCACCCATCTCAATTGATGAAGTATGCCGGGCAGCGGATCTGCCAGCAGCAACGGTGCAGCGCGTGCTTATGGAACTTGAACTGTCAGGCAGAATAGAATGTCAGGGGAACCATATGATTGCATTGCGCGTAATGCGTCAATAGTACACATATTGCACGTCGCCATATGTCAGTCTTCGTATCCCTGAGGCAGGAGATTATGTGCCTTGTGGGCTGACGTCTTTAGAGACTGTGCGAGTTCTGCACAATCAGCAGTTGCCGCTAACTTAGACATTTCTTCGCTCATCTCAGCAATATAATGTAAAATCTGATTGCGTGTAAGCTTTTGAATTTGTTCGTTTTTATTTAATTCGTTCTTTTGCATCGAGGGCTCTAATTTTAATGTTCTATGTTTTGATCCAAAAAACAACACGTTAGCGTTTATATGGTTTCACCTGCGCCCTTGTAGATTGATAACCACAGATGTGTAACAAAATAGCATGCATATTGCAACTTGTAAGAGCCTGTCCGTAAAAATGTTGAGTCATCAGAATCACTTATGATTCAGATCCTTGAGTGAGCGAGGTCCGTAAATATGAAATTTACCCCCTTAGTTGTGCTTCTCTCTTTATGCCGACTATCCCACAATCAATAATGCAGAGCATTGAGAGGCGTTGATTTTACTGGCTAATTTTAAGGACGGACTCTAAGATAAATGCCCGGAGCTAGTTGAGTTGCACCATAGGTTGAAACTCAACTGGCTAAAAATTATCTCGTTTTTCGGCAAAGACACTTTGCGTATTTAAGTGCCTAAGGCGGAACACTAGCGTTTGACAGTGGGGGAGACTTCGCACATGTTTGAAACCAAAAATTCTCCAAAGGCGACAGCGCGGCGGCCTGGCAAAGTCCGGCGTTTGACCGGTTGCAAACTCCTAAAGCGAATCCAATGAATGTTCTCATTGTTGAATCTGCCGCAAAGGCGAAGGCGATTAACAAATATCTTGGGCCGTCCTACAAGGTCATAGCGTCCTATGGGCATGTTCGAGATCTTCCCTCGAAAAACGGATCGGTAGAGCCAGATAATGCCTTTGCCATGCATTGGGACATGGATGCCCGCTCAGCCAAAGTCGTTAAAGAAATTGCTGCTGCCGTCAAACGGGCGGATAAGCTTATTCTGGCGACGGACCCTGACCGCGAAGGCGAGGCAATCTCCTGGCATCTTATCCAACTGTTGGAAGAAAAGCGCGCACTTAAAAAAGGCACCCCGGTTGAGCGGATTACCTTTAATGCTGTCACCAAGCAAGCGGTGATTGCGGCGCTGAAAGAGCCTCGAGATATCGATGAAGCTCTGGTCGAAGCATATCTTGCGCGGCGGGCACTGGACTATCTGGTTGGCTTCACGTTGTCGCCGGTCCTTTGGCGTAAACTTCCGGGTGCCCGCAGTGCTGGGCGGGTGCAATCAGTCGCTTTGCGGCTTGTCTGTGATCGCGAAGAAGAAATTGAGGCATTTCAAAAAGAAGAATATTGGTCGATTGAAGCGCTGTTAGCCAAAGAGAGTGGTGAGCAGGTCCGTTCACGTCTGGTTGCTATAGATTCTAAAACGCTGAAAAAGCTTGATATCAAGGATGGCCGTACGGCAAATGCCATCAAAGATGCGATTGCTGGTGGACGGTTCACAGTTAAAGATGTCGAGAAAAAAGCGGTGCGCCGGCATCCGGCTGCACCTTTTACAACATCAACATTGCAGCAGGAAGCTTCGCGTAAGCTCGGCTTTTCAGCAAAGCAGACCATGCAGGTGGCGCAGCGGCTTTATGAAGGGGTTGAGATTGGCGGTGATACAGTTGGTCTGATTACGTATATGCGAACGGATGGCGTGCAGATTATCCCGGAAGCAGTTGCGGAAATCCGCAAAGTTGTCGAATCTGAGCACTCGGCGCGTTATCTGCCACCCAAGCCACGGATATACAAGACCAAGGCGAAAAATGCGCAGGAAGCCCACGAGGCGGTGCGTCCGACAGATGCAAGGCGCCACCCCAAAGAGTTGCGCAAGTTTCTCGATAGAGATCAGGCTGCGCTGTATGGCTTGATCTGGAAGCGCTCTGTAGCCAGTCAGATGGCGTCTGCAGATCTTGAGCAGACAACAGCAGAGATAGAGATTCCTGGCCGTGATGGGAAAGCATATACGGTTCGCGCAACCGGTTCTGTTGTGACGTTCGAAGGCTTCATGAAGATTTATGAGGAAGGCCGCGACGACAGCGCAGATGAGGCGAGCCGCCGCCTGCCGCCTTTGACGCCGGGAGAACTGCTGACAGATCAGCAGGTTGAGGCCAAGCAACACTTTACTGAACCGCCACCGCGCTACACCGAGGCAACGCTGGTCAAAAAAATGGAAGAGCTTGGTATTGGCCGGCCTTCAACATATGCGTCTACAATGGCTGTCTTGCAGGAGCGCGATTACGTTGTGATTGACCGTAAGCGCTTGCTGCCTGAGGACAAAGGGCGGCTTGTTACAGCCTTTCTGGCGAATTTCTTCAAGCGTTATGTGGAGTATGATTTCACGGCGAGTTTGGAGGAAAAGCTTGATCTTATTTCCGATGGCAAGCTCGACTGGCAGCACGTGTTGCAAGAGTTTTGGCGCGATTTCACAGCGGCTATAGAAGAAACGAATGACTTGCGCGTTTCCGACGTATTGGAAGCGCTCAATGAAATCCTTGGTCCGCATATTTTTCCCTCAAAAGAAGATGGCGGCGATCCGCGCTCCTGTCCCGCATGCGAGGCCGGGCGTTTGAGCCTCAAGGTTTCTGGGAAGTTCGGCGCCTTTATAGGATGTTCGAATTATCCCGATTGCCGGTTTACGCGACAGCTTTCGCAGCAGATCGACGGACCGGTGGAGTCTGCTACCGCGAATGGGAAATTACTCGGCCATTGTTCGGAAACCGGTCTTCCCGTGACGTTGCGCACAGGCCGGTTCGGTCCCTACATCCAGCTGGGTGAGGCTGAGGATGGGGAAAAGCCGAAACGTTCATCTTTGCCCAAGGGCGTTGAAGCAGAAGCTATTGATCTTGAATATGCGCTCAAGCTGCTTGCACTTCCGCGTGAGGTTGGAGCCCACCCAGAGACGGGCAACATGATTACCGCTGGTCTCGGCCGTTACGGCCCTTTTGTGCTTCATGATGGTGTTTATGCCAATGTCGAAAGTGCCGACGAAGTCTTCACGATTGGTATCAACAGGGCAGTGGCACTGATTGCTGAAAAGATGGCAGGCGGCAAAAGCCGTTATGCCCGGCCTAAGGCGACTGTGTTGAAAGATCTTGGTGAGCACCCGGAAGGGGGCAAAATCGAGGTTCTTGACGGGCGATATGGGCCATATGTCAAGCATGGCAAGATAAATGCGACTGTACCCAAGGGTAAAGAACCTGCAGAGTTGACGGTCGAAGAGGCCCTTCGATTGCTTGCAGAGCGCCAGTCTAAAGCCCCAGCTAAAAAGTCTCGCTCTTCAGCAACATCAAAAACAGCAAAATCCGCTAACAGCAGTTCTGCTTCACAAAAGAAGAAGCCGGCTGCTAAAAAGGCTGCAGCGAAGAAAAGCCCGGCCAAGAAAGCGGCGAAGAAGCCGGCCGCTAAAAAGACCGGCAAGTCTGATGCTGCGACAAATGCCGGATGATAAAAGTGGAAGGATAGGCACGCCGTGGCTAGACGACCGCGCAGTTCTGACAATCAGGATAGCAGTTCTGAAAACCGTTTGCCCACGCGTGATGAGGTATTGTCGTATCTGCAGGCCGAACCCGGAAAAAGTTCCAAACGCGATATTGCCCGTGCTTTCAAAATCAAAGGTAATGATCGCCGCGCGCTTGCAAATTTACTCTCCGAAATGGCTGATGAAGGTCTGATTGCCGGGAATCGCAAAGAGTTTCGCAGGCCCGGTGTACTGCCATCTGTGACAGTGCTCGATATCGTTGGGTTGGATGACGAGGGGGAGTTGGTTGCCGAGCCGGTCGTGTGGGACAGGCGTGAAGGGCCGCCGCCACGCGTTGCTCTGCCTGCCTTGCCAAATATGCAGGCCGGCCGTGGCAAGCGTTCTGAGCGGGCTCCAGGTGTCGGAGACCGTGTTCTTGCCCGTATTCGCTTGCTGGAGCAAAATAAGAACGAGAGCACGACCGCTTCCTTTCAAGGTGAAGTCATCAAGCGTCTGCCGCGCGAACGGCGGCGGTTGCTGGGTATTTTCCGGTCTCATCGCGGGGGAGGCGGAGCGATTACGCCTGTTGACCGCAAGCAGACAAAAGATTTGCCAGTCCCGAAAGGAGATGAGGTAGATGCTTCCGACGGTGATCTGGTTCGCTTCGATCTTTCACGCCAGGGCCGTTTGGCGGCACCTCAGGCACGCGTCGTTGAGGTGCTAGGCAATCCTTCGGATCAGCGTCAGATCAGCCTGATTGCTGTTCACGCGCATGGCCTGTCTGATGAGTTTCCGGAGCGTGTTACAGACGAACTTAAGATGCTGCCTGAACTCACCGCTGACGGGCGGGCCGACATGCGTGATCTGCCGTTTGTCACAATCGATCCAGTGGATGCACGCGATCATGATGACGCTGTTCATGCGGTACTGGACGAAGATCCGGGCAACAAAGGCGGCTGGATTGTGACGGTCGCGATTGCCGATGTTGCCCATTATGTCCGCACGGGCACGGCGCTTGATCGTGAGGCGCAAAAGCGCGGCAACTCCATTTATTTTCCCGATCGCGTTGTGCCGATGCTGCCTGAAGAAATTTCCAATGGCCTGTGTTCATTGCGGGAAGGGGAAGAGCGCCCCTGTCTTGCTGTACGCATGGTCTTCGACAAAAGCGGAACCAAACGGCAGCATACGTTTCATCGCGGCCTGATGCGCACGGCTATGAAATTGAGCTATCAGGAAGCCCAGCAGGCCTTTGACGGCCATGCCAGTCCTCGTGCCCGTGAGATCAACGATACGGTGTTGCAGTCTTTGTGGCAGGCTTATACCGCTCTGGCTGATGCGCGCCGCAGGCGCAACCCGCTTGAGCTTGACCTGCCAGAGCGGCGCATTGTGCTGGATAAGGCTGGCCGGGTTGACCGGGTTGTTGTGCCGGAGCGTCTCGATGCGCACAAGCTTATCGAAGAATTTATGATCCAATCAAATGTTGCAGCAGCAGAAACGCTGGAAAAACAGTCAACACCGTTGATCTATCGTGCACACGATCAGCCGTCCAAAGAGAAGTTAAATGCGCTGAGAGAATTTTTGCATTCACTGGACTTGAAATTACCCGTTCAAGGCACGCTGCGCCCCGAGACTTTCAATCGCATACTGGCGGCCGCCCAAGCGTTGCCGGTTACAGATTTGGTGAGTGAAGTTGTTCTCAGAGCCCAGGCTCAGGCAGAATACACACCGCAAAATTACGGGCACTTCGGGCTTAATCTCAAACGCTACGCGCATTTCACCTCTCCGATCCGGCGTTATGCGGATCTGATTGTGCATCGTGCCCTGATCAGAGCACTGAAGTTCGGCCCAGATGGTTTGACGGATGCCGGATGCGATGAACTTCCATCGATTGCAGAATATATTTCACAGATGGAGCGGCGTGCGATGGCGGCAGAGCGGGAAACAATCGACAGGCTGACAGCAGCGCATCTGTCAAGTCACATTGGCGCAGAGTTTGCTGCACGCATTTCAGGGGTGACCAAGTCAGGGTTGTTCGTCAGGTTGCGGGAAACGGGTGCCGATGGCTTTGTTCCGGCTTCTTCGTTGCATGATGATTTTTATCGCTACGTGGAATCCCAATATTCCATGGTAGGTGACAGCAATGGCATGTCGTACAGCTTGGGGGATGACGTCAGCGTCCGGCTTGTCGAGGCTATTCCGGTGGCCGGCGCATTGCGCTTTGAAATGCTGAGTTCTGGCAGGAAAATGCATCCGTCACTCATGAAGGGAACGCATAAGCGTAATTTCCGGCATAAGCGCCGGCGCAGGTCGTAGGATATTGTTCCGCCCCCGTTTTCTATGCAATGAAGATAAGCCGCGTCTTTTCACCAATTGACGGCGCCGGCATTTTTATCGACTGTATAAACATGAACATCCGTATAACACAGCAGAAGACATCCGGCAGTGGCGGACAGCAACAGGCTCGAAAAGTGTTGCCTGCTTTGCTTTGCGGGCTGGCACATCGCTGACCGTCTTGCGGTTCCGGCAG
>CAYUYL010000050.1:0-12939 GCA_964449195.1 uncultured Filomicrobium sp. | reverse complement strand
GCGATCACTTTTACCGACAGCCACATCACAGCTGCCAAGGCGATCGCAACCCAGGACAAGGTCCTTTTATTCATGTTTGAAACAATAAAATTTGCCTCGTCAAACGCCCACGCAGCGAAGACGCCCAGCTTTATTCCAAAGTATTTGGCCTGCCGCCAGACCTGCTCTAGCCTGGCCTTGAGATTCCCCTCGTTTGACGTCTTGTTTGCGACCTTGGTTAAGGCCTGGCCCGTCTCAGCGGGCTTTTGGGTTTCATTCATCACCGTTTGCCCTCCTATTCGGCTTTCTTCTGTTCAACCACCAGCATGTTGGCGAACAGGAAAAATGTGATCAGCGATAGATAGAAAATCAGAGTCGACAGCGTAATCAGCCCCTGCGTGATCTGCTGAAAATGCGACAGGAAGCTCATGGATTCGATGCCTGATACGATGAACGCCGGCGCCCATGTGCGGAAAAAGCCCAGCACCATCGGATAGGAACTCATCACGAACAGGAAGCAGATACCAGCTGAAACGATGAACGCGATGACCTGATTTTTGGTCAATGCTGAAACGAAGGAGCCGATCGCCAGAAACGCACCGGCCATCAGCAGGCTGCCGATATAGCTGGCGAAAATAACACCGTTATCGGGGTTGCCGAGATAATTGACCGTTATCCACATCGGGATTGTGACCGCAAGCGCCACCCCCAGAAAAGCCCAGGCCGCGAGGAATTTACCGATAATCGCCTGGATTGGCGTGATCGGCAATGTCATCAGAAGTTCAATTGTGCCGGATTTACGCTCTTCCGCCCACAGCCGCATGGCAATAGCCGGCACGAGGATAAGATAAATCCATGGATGATATTGGAAAAAGACTTGTAAATCGGCTTGTCCGCGGGCAAAAAAACTACCGATGTAAAAAGCGAAAGCGCTGGTCAGCGCAACGAATATGGCAACGAACATATATGCCAGCGTTGTGCTAAAATAAGCGTTGAACTCACGCCAGAAAATAATCTGGATATTGCGCATCTGCACCTCCTTAATGTCCTGTAGAACCACCAACGGCGGTATCAGACGTCGTAATTTCACGGAAGACTTCATCCAGTTTGCCGCGCTCGACCAGGAGTTCGTCTACCGCGATAGACTTATCGCGCACCAGTGCTGCGATATCGCCGGCAACAGAGATTCCTGCTTCTGGAAATACCCTGAAGCGGACATGGCCGTTCGTTCGGCCGATTTCTTCGACACTGTCGACACTGCCAAGCTCCTGCAACGCGGTTTTGAGATTATCTGCCTCATCTTCCGCCACGCTCAGGGCTACAGCGTTATGATATGGCATGCGGCGCATCAAATCTTCCGCTGTTCCATCTGCAACGATGCGGCCCTTATCGATCACAACAGCCCTGGTGCAGACTGCTTCAACCTCTTCAAGGATGTGTGTTGAAACGACAATCGCCTTATGAGGCGCCATTTCCTCAATCAACGTTCTGACCTGATATTTTTGGTTTGGGTCAAGGCCGTCAGTCGGTTCATCCAAAATCAAGACGTCAGGATCGTGCAGTATGGCTTGTGCAAGGCCAACCCGGCGCTTGTAACCTTTGGACAGCGTCTCAATGCTTTGATGCAGGACACCTCCAAGGCCGGTTTTGTCTACCGCTTGCTGTACTCTTTTATCACGTTCGGAACCATCAAAGCCGCGAATTTCAGAAATGAACTGTAAAAATGTTTCCGGTGTCATATCACTGTAAGCGGGCGCGCCTTCCGGCAAATAACCGATCTTTGCTTTCGCCTGAAGCGGTTGGTCTGCCATGCAAATGCCATTGATCGTAACAGACCCGCTATCAGGCTCCAGGAAGCCTGTAATAATTTTCATTGTTGTGGATTTGCCGGCGCCGTTGGGTCCAAGAAAACCTAACACTTCGCCTTTTTTGACCGACAGCGAAATACCGTTAACCGCGGCGATATCACCAAATCGTTTGGTAAGCCAGTCTGTCTTTATCAGTTCGACCATAGATATGCTCTCACATTCGCTCTTCATCATTTGCGCCGGTTCCAGCAAAGACTGAAAAGTTGTCAACCCGCGGGAACATAAAAATCCTGCTCGCAGCATGCCTTATAATATCGTGCGTGCATGAAATTGGCACGATTGAGAAAAATACACTGCAGCCTTGAGACGGCCACACCAGACCTCAGCACGACTACGGCAGCTTAAAAGCCGGCATAATAGCGATGTATCTAGCGCAGTTCAGGTGTCGAAGATACGACTTAATTCAAGTGCAGGCACTGTCAAGAGTGAGGGGCAACCTATTTATACTTAACGCGTTGTCGAATATACTTCAGAATGCCCTTATAGCCTTAGCCTGTCGATATTCACCATTCGGCTACTTATTATACTTGACGATTTTCAGGCGTCAGTGCGCAACGCATAAATATCTCCAGAGTTGGCTTCGTGCGGCAGATCCCGAATAATTGCACGCATGGCCGCAGAATCGCAGGACACGTTGTGATCAAGGTATTGGCTTTCGCCCAAGGCAAGATTGAATTTATAGTTCCCAAGCTGTTCGAGATGATCGATGCAGACATCGGCAACACCGCGCTGGATTGTTGTGAATTCGAAGGATAAAGCCGGTAGCGGATGCGATAAGCCAGCAAGAACGTCTGCTTCAAACCCTTCCACGTCAATCTTGATAAATCGTGGCACGCCATAACGTGCAATCAGACAATCGAGGGAGAAGCATGGAACCTCGATTTCTGCGTCCCAGACCTGTCCTTCCCAGCCACCAGCGCCACGGGCTGCCTGTGTAAAATCCTGAGATGCGGTTGTTACAGTCGGATTAGCGCTGTTAACCAACAATGTCATGGTGCCAGGTTCAGCTGCACAAGCCGCGGCATGAATATCAACTTTGCTGTCACGTCCATGTATCAGCCGCAAAGCACGGTACGCCAGCGGCTGGGGCTCCAGAGCTATAACACGTGCGCCGCAACGGCGGAACGATGCGATGCGGTCGCCAACGTGAGCGCCAATATCGAAAGCCAGGTCACCGGATTTCAAAAATTGCCGGTACAGCCGGTCCATTGCGGCGTGGCGGCCGGCATCGCCATAATACACACGAAGAGACCGGAAAATACCTTCAAGCGCTGCAGACGGCATACCTCGTAGTCCTTGCTGGCATGATAAAACTAACCCGCATATCTTACCACTTCACCGTCTTTCTTTTTGAAGATTACGGAAGGATTGGCAAGCAACCCGAACACCGTTTCCGGCGGACGGCAAAAGCGGATGCCTTTAGCAGTGCACACAATCGGCCTGTTGACGAGAGCAGGATGGGCGATCATGGCTGACGTTATTCCTGGGGAACTCATCTCATTCATGGTTTCTGTCCACTCCCATGCCCAGACCTGACAAAATACAGCTTGCACAAATCTAAACATGGGAACAGACGCACGTCTCTGACATCAAGTCAGCTCCTGATTACCCGGATCCCCCCGCTGCAACTCGATATTTTCTCTGATCTTACCAAAACCTGGGTCATGCCGGCATGTATTGCCGGGCTCCATTGCTCAACAAGCATTGTTCCAGTAATTATGCACATAGCAAGACTTAAGCCGGTGCCACCAGAAAAGCGTTTTCACGTTTCGATTAATGGTTGCCGGTGACAAGCACCGGCATGACAGAGTTTATGTTCGCGGCCGGAGAACGTTCTAAATCCCGGCAGCCGCGCTGGATAATCAGGAGTGAGCTTAGGCAGAAGCCTCACACATCGCTTCCACGTATTCCCAGTTCACGAGATTATCGAAGAAAGCCTCGAGATACTTCGGGCGGGCGTTGCGGTAATCGATGTAATAGCTATGCTCCCACACATCACATCCAAGAATAGGCTGGGCGCCATACATCAACGGGTTTTCACCGTTGGGTGTCTTCAAGACTTCCAGCTTGCCATCGCGCACCGCCAGCCAGGCCCAGCCTGAACCGAATTGCGTCACACCGGCCTGGACGAAGTCTGCACGCACTTTGTCATAGCCACCGTAGGCATTCACAAGAGCTTCAACCTTGCCCGGCATGCTGCTGCCACCACCATTTGGCTTCATCCAGTTCCAAAAATGCACATGATTATAATGCTGACCGGCCTGATTGATGAGCGGCTGGTTCTTTTCAGCATAGGCTTTTTTGACGATTTTCGTCAGGCTCAGGTTGGCGTAATCCGTGCCTTCAATGAGGCCGCTGCCGGCCACAACGTACGCATTATGATGCTTGTCGTGATGAAATTCCAATGTCTCTCGCGACATATACGGACCAAGCGAATCATAAGCATACGGCAGTTCAGGAAGTGAGAACGGCATGGATAAGCCTCCTTAAGAGATGGTATCTAACGTGACGATTGTATCGCCATTTTTAACCTAATGTTACCGGTACGCGAAATCAAACTCAGTGGTTGCAAATTGTGTCATTTTAAAAGTCAGCCAACAAAGCAACGTGAACTAAAAAATGGCGAAGGTGATACCTGCATATCTCATGAAGGCCCGTCGAGCAAATCACCAGGGCCCATCCATGTTCCTGCTTCATAAGCTCTCAGATGTTTACCCAAACTTAACCATAACGGCAGCACAATGCATGAGGTTTCAGTTGGAGTTGTTTTATGCGTTATTTGCTTGGCCTGGGTTCACACACACAGAAGCCCCGGCGTTTGTTGCTCCCCTTTCTGGCTGCTCTTGTCCTTACGGGATGCGCCCAAAACGGAGCTGAAAAATATAATTCTTATTCCAGCCTGCTGCCGAAAAAGCCGGTTCCCGCTGCAGTACAAACGAACATTAAAATCGAAGCCGATGGCTTACCGGCACAACATCCGCCGCGCACGCACCAGCATGCCACGATTGATGATCCCTCAGAGCCTTTCAGCCCGAATTACGGAGATCCATTGCCTGCTCTTAAGACAGCGGTGAGACCAACGCAGGCCGGACAGCCATTGCCCAGGCAACTCAACTTTCGCGAAGCGAAGGTGATTATTGCCCGTGCCGTTGCCGAGCATGAGTTGCGCTTACAAGCACAAGAAACGGCTTCAACATCACGTTTTTAAAGCCATGCATACCAGTCACTAAAGAATTCAGCCAAAGTATTTTCTTTAAAAGAATGCCTGAAGACCTGTTTGTGCACGCCCCAAGATCAAGGCGTGGATATCATGCGTGCCTTCATAGGTGTTTACGGTTTCAAGATTGCTGAGATGACGCATGACCTGATATTCTGCTTGAATACCATTACCACCGTGCATATCCCTGCTAAGGCGTGAAATATCCAGCGCCTTACCGCAATTGTTGCGCTTGATCAGCGAAATCATTTCCGGCGCTTCGCGTTGATCATCCATCAGGCGGCCGACGCGCAGTGCGCTTTGCAGACCAATGGCGATCTCAGTCTGCATATCGGCAAGCTTTTTCTGCACCAATTGAGTTTGTGCCAGCGGACGGCCGAACTGGATGCGATCAAGCGCGTACTGACGGGCGCGGTGCCAGCAGTCTTCAGCAGCCCCCATGACACCCCAGGCGATGCCATACCGTGCGCGGTTAAGGCAGCCGAAGGGACCCGACAAACCACTTGCGTTGGGCAGAAGGTTTTCCTCCGGCACAATAACGCCATCCATGACAATTTCACCCGTAATAGACGTGCGCAAGCTCAGTTTGCCGGTAATTTTCGGCGCTGACAGACTAGCCATGCCTTTTTCGAGAATAAAACCGCGGATACGATCGTCATGCGCTTCGGACTTCGCCCAAACGATAAAAACATCGGCGATGGGAGAATTTGAGATCCACATCTTGGAGCCCGTCAGGCGGTAACCATCCCGCACCTTTTCAGCGCGTGTCTTCATGCCGCCCGGATCCGAACCCGCATCAGCTTCTGTCAGGCCGAAACAGCCAATCCATTCGCCAGTGGCAAGTTTGGGCAGGAATTTGCGGCGCTGCTCCTCAGATCCGTAAGTATAGATTGGATACATGACAAGCGAGGATTGCACCGAATTCATCGAGCGGTAGCCTGAATCGACGCGCTCCATTTCACGCGCGATCAAGCCATAAGAGACATAGCTTGCGCCGGCACACCCATAGCGTTCAGGCACCGTCACGCCAAGCAGACCAAGCGCGCCCATCTCATTGAAGATCTCACGATCCGTGTGCTCATCAAGATAAGCCTGGGTGACACGTGGCAGAAGTTTGGCCTGGCAATACTCATGCGCCGTATCACGGACCATACGCTCTTCCTCAGTCAACTGATCTTCCAGAAGAAACGGATCGTCCCATTTGAACGCGTATTCTGTTGCTGTGGCGTCTTGCATGATTACGGCTCTCATGTCCTGCTTCATAAACAGATAAGATACATGAAACTATGCTGTGTTTCTTAGTGTCAAGCCGATCATATCATGCGTACATCGCGAGGCATACATACACTTTCAGCGGCGTTAGATGTCCTGCGTTAATTTACAGCAAAATCTCTTAATTGCGCCAGAACTCAGGCCGCAAAAGCACAAGAACAGTGAACAACTCAAGGCGCCCGAGCAGCATGGCAAATGAAAGCACCCATTTGGCGGTCGCGGGCAGATTCGAATAATTACCAGTTGGCCCGATGATATCGCCAAGCCCAGGGCCAACGTTCCCAAGCGCACTTGCTGCTGCTGACAGCGAGGTGATCAGATCAAGGCCGAGAGCACTGAGAACAACTGTGAAAAAACCTACGGTTGCCATATAGATCGCGAGAAAAGCCACGACAGAAAATGGCACATCCTCTGGCAGGCGGCGCCCGTTGTAGGTCATCGTGATAATCCGGTTAGGGCTGATCAGATGTAGGAAATGGCTGCGCGAAAGCATGCCTGCCACCTGCAACCTGTAGAGTTTGATACCACCGGAGGTTGACCCTGAGCACCCTCCGACAAACATCAGAATAAAAAATAGGCCAACCGCAAAAGCGCCCCAGCTGACATAATCGTCTGATGAATACCCCGTCGTCGTAATAATCGATGTCACATTAAAGGCTGCCAGGCGCACAGCTTCATCAAAAGGTTTGTTCTGCGCCGTCATGAGCCAGAATGTCACAACCGCACAGACCCCGAACAGAAAAAATGCAAAACCGCGCACCTGGGTATCCTTCCAAAGTGCCGATGGTTCCCCACGCAACATTTGAATAAAGATCACAAAAGGCAGAGCGCCAAGAATCATGAAAAAAATGCACACCCACTGAAGAGCCGGCGATGCGAAAAAGCCAAAGCTTTTATCATGCGTCGAAAACCCCGCTGTCGAAACAGTTGTCAATGCGTGACAAACTGCATCAAAAGGGGTCATGCCGAACGCAAGATAAGCCACCGTGCAAAGCACCATCAGGACAGCGTATATTGCAGCGGTTGCTGTCACCAGTTCAAGGGCGCGCGGTAAAACTTTTTCAGAGCGATCCGAGCTTTCCGTCTGGAATAACTGCATGCCTCCGACCCGGAGGAATGGAAGCATAATCAATGCAGTAACAACAATTCCAAGCCCTCCAAGCCCCTGCAGCAAGGACCGCCACAGCAACACACCGCGGGGAAGAGCATCGAGTTGGACAAGAACAGTTGAACCGGTTGTGGTCAGGCCAGACATAGCTTCAAAGAAAGCATCCGTATAAGGAAGGTTCATACCGACAAACGGCATTGCAGCAAAGGCTGCAACGCAAACCCAGGTAATAGTTGTGAGAACAAAACCCTCCTTAATGCCGAGTTGCATAGGCTCGTCGCTATATCCGAACAGCAACAATAGACCACCAATAAAAAAAGTCAGAATTGAAGACGCAAAAAATACAATCCAGGCACGATGCCCGTCAGCCAGGTCAACCATGGCAGGCAGGATCATTGTCGCTGCAATGGTGCATAGAATAAGCCCCAGCGTCATCACGATTGGTCTGATCTGAACCACGATTTGCCCAATGAACCTTCAATGATAATTTTGCATATGCAGCGACTGATATAACCTGTCTGCTTTATCAATTCCTTTAATACAGATTTATTTGGTGAATTCCGGATGATTGGCACGCACCAAAACTATAGGACAGCTTACTTAAACTTTTATATATAACTTTAGTCTGCACCTAACTTCCCAGCATGGCGCTGGCATCTATATTATTGTTTTCCAATACTTTTAATTGGGTCCGGACGTGGCCGCAGGGCCCCCGTTGTTGCGCCCAGAAGCTCCTGTGCCTGACCAAGGTCGTATTCCAGTTGGGCAATTTGCCGCCGTGCCCGCCAACTCATCGCAACTATGACAATGAGCAGAAGCCCGCAGATCAGCAATGGGCCGCCTGCGAAAATAAGCGGATATCGTTTCATAAGCCGCCAGAAAAAACCCCAAACACCTATGGCCTTCGGAGCACGCGGGTCTTCGTGCACATATTGGTGGATACCGCGCCTGCCGGCCCGTGCATCGGCTTCAACGTTCCTATATCAGTGGCCCGCATTTCCTTTCTCAGCAAGCGCCCATCCAAGGGCCACCAATTCCTGGTTAACCTCAGTCTCGCCAATAAAGCACAGCGCCGCATATCGTCCGCCGCGGACAAACTTAGGCCGGCCTGATCGCGTAAGCACAAGTTCACACCGGAAATCGTCGTGGCGTGCGAAACCGGCCAGACTCTCGCGCATGCGTCGTGCACAATTCTGGTCGCGGCCGTCGAGATGACACCTGTGGGATGACTTCAACACAACGATGCCATCCAGCATTATTCTGTGAATGCCGATCCACATAAGGTCACCGGAAACAACATCTATGCGGCCATCCGCACGTGAAAGAATTGCCGATCGTGAAACACTGCCGTTCTCAGCTGAACGCGCGGCTTGTCCGAAACAGGCCTCCATCGCGAGGCCATTCAGAACCCAAAAAGCTACAAGGGTAGAGAAACTCAACCGTCTTATCACCGCCAACACCGCTTTGACATCGCGACGTATCGCATTGTTCTGCCATGGGCTCAGATTTGTTAATGACGACTGCAACAATACACCTCAGTTTCAGTTATTTGTGCCACCATGATTTTTACAACACAATCGGAATTAAATCTCTTTGCCTAGATAGCAATAACCCTGCCAGTACTCACCTCGCACCGCGTTTTGAAGGTTCCAGGGGAGGCACTTTTGTTGAAAGCAGAGTCGCGAATTTGGAAGGCTGTTGCGTTGACAGCAGGCAATTTTTTATTTTGCAAGCCAAGTATATTTTATTACTGCAAAAGCTTTTCTCTATCAACGCTGTAGCCTTGAACCCTATAAGCGGCCGGCCATACACTGAGCTGCCAATATAATTCAGCACTTTGGGGCGTGACAGGAGACATCACACAGCGCGCAGTCCGTACGGACCGATATGCCGCGCTTGCCCAAAGCAATATTTGCCTTGCTAACGCCGCACGGCGATTGGATATAGCTCGCGTATCAGTTCACATTATCTTGAGGATCGAATACGTGTTTCGCCAATCTATCAAGTTAGCCGCTGTTGTGGCACTCATCACACCGTTTGCGCAAATAAGCTTATCAACCGCCTGGGCGACAGATGCTAAAGTTGCGCCTAT
This sequence comes from uncultured Filomicrobium sp., assembly GCA_964449195.1. Lineage (GTDB taxonomy): Bacteria > Pseudomonadota > Alphaproteobacteria > Rhizobiales > Hyphomicrobiaceae > Tectiglobus. The sequence goes on along the minus strand of CAYUYL010000050.1, from coordinate 3,403 downwards.
CAATCTGACGCCTGAGGAAGCCGCAGAGCGCGAAAGCCGCAAGGCCTGCAAAGTTCAGATTTGCGCTGCTTTTCGCGCCCAGGCCGCAGGTGATGACATCGCATGCAATATCACCAAGTCCTGGCGCAAATCTCAACTCAGTAAGGTTACACAGAAAGCTGGCGTTTCATGGCCATGGGGGGCTGTTCAGTGTAAGTCTGATATCAAGTTGAGCCGCGCTGATATGATCAAGTCAATGACGGCGGATACACATGAGATGGTTCTCGGAGAACATACAGTATCTTGCACAGTTCAAGATGAAAAAGAACCTTCTAACATCGAGTTTTCATTCGCACCAAAAGTAAAGTTTGAGAAGGGCATCGCCAAGAAAGCCTCACTGAACTGGGGGGAAATAAAGGCACCGGCCTTGATCAAAAGTGCAATGTGGGCAGCAACGGCCACAGACAACACCTTCAACGTTTTGGAATCAACGCTCGTCGAAGACATCAACGATTTCATCTCTAACAAATGCGATGAAGTGAAAACCGACTGGCAGAAATAACAGGTACGTGCATTCTTTAACGGTTATGCATCCGGTGGAAACGCCTCCCGCCGGATGCATAGGTTCATGCTAATCTGGGAACACCAGTTGATATATGCTTTCTCGTCAGCCACGTTCGGGAACAGGGCCAAGTTGTATGATATCGTAACGTTCATTCAGAGCCATCATTTCAACCTCATTCGCAAGGTCGGCATCCGAGAGTTTGGACAACTCTTCCAGGTAAAGATCGAAGCTTGAAGGCTGGAAAATCATCAACATGCGGCCGCCGTCATGGCCGGGCGTAATCATGCATGCATGCGGAACACCAGGCGGAATATGCAGTGTTGCGCCTGGCTTGGCTGTCATCCATATCCCATCAACATAGAAATCGATGCTGCCTTCGAGGATGTAGAAGGTCTCAGCGTGTTGGCGATGCAGATGAAGCCCAAGCGCAAATTCTGCTTTTAAGTTATCTTCCATAAGTGTATAGGCACCGCCGGTTTCGCCCGTGCCAACCTTGACAAACGTGTGATCGTTCGTCCAGTCATAATTCGGCCCCTGGCCTGGAGGCAGGAAAGAAAAACGTTGGCTCATGGCATTCTGCCTTTCATTTTAGAAAACCGCTCGTGACAACAGCTCTAATGCAATCATGGTCATGCCGATGACGGATATTCCCCAAATCGCCGAGCGCACAAATGGTACACCAGCAATATAGACGACGGCATGGGCGAGGCGGGCATAAAAGAAAAGCTGTGCGCCAGACACTGTCATAACTGTCGAAATACCGGCTGCGTTGGCTGCCAGCACAAGAATTGTGAACAGGGCCAGATTTTCCAGCATGTTCCGGTAGGCCCGAACTGCACGGCCGCAAAGACCTGAGAATTCGGGTAGATTTTCGCGGTTTCCCACCTGAGACATCACACCATTTTGCAACGCTGCTGAGGTTGCTGCGACCATAATCTGGACAAATGCCAATACCGCAGACAGAACGAGATATGTTAATTCCGGTGTCATAGATACTCCTTCCGATCTTGACTCCCAATCGTATTGGGACTTGCATACTTATATGCCTGCTAAAGTATGGCATCTAAAGCCCTGACTGCATCAAGACAGTGTAGCCCATACTGGTATCGGGCCTTTGCTGAGGACCGGCCGCAGCAATTGTTCACGCCGATCAAATCAGTTCACGGCAGGTTGTAAAAGCACTTTGATAACTGGAAAGCCTAAGCCAGCGGCCGCACCTTTGTCACATGATATAATCGCCTGACCGGAGGTGGCAGATGTATGAAGAGGTATACCTTGATGAAGAGATCCGTGCGGTGCTGAAAGAAACGCGTGTCATCGCCATGATCGGTGCCAGTGCAAACACAGAGCGGCCAAGCTATGGTGTTATGAAATATCTGCTTGGCAAGGGCTATACAGTGCATCCTATTAATCCTGGCATTGCAGGCCAGAAATTACTTGGTCAGACGGCATATGAAAAACTCAGTGCGGTTCCTGGACAGGTCGATATGGTTGATATTTTCCGCAATTCAGAAGCGGCACGAGCGGCAATTGCCTGCAAGGTTTCCCTTGGCATCCGAACGGTCTGGATGCAAATTGGCGTGCGCAATGACATTGCAAAACAAGAGGCTGAGGCTGCCGGATTACGTGTGATTATGAACCGGTGCCCGAAAATCGAGTACAGCCGTTTGTGCTGACAGGCTTACTCAGGATTGACTGTCAGTTGCCAAGCCGTTGGAGAATAAATAATGGCGCCCCAAATACGCCTCTACCATATTATGGCAAAGGTCTGGGTATTCACAGCGGCAATGTTGCCGTTTGCAAGCGCAATAGCACAGACGCCGGAATATGCGCCACCATCCTCACCATTGTGGCAAGGCATCTTTGCCCGGCCTGAAACAATTCGAGCCCCTGCAGACAACCCGCTGACAAACGCCAAGATAATGCTTGGCGAACAGTTGTTTTTCGACAAGCGTCTGTCCGGTGATGGACGGCGCAATTGCGCAACCTGCCACATGCCTGAAAAAGGCTATTCCGACGGCAGGACAAGCTCTGAAGGCCTTAATGGAAAGCCGTTGACGCGCAATACACCGGCGCTCTGGAACCTGGCGTGGGCGCCGCATTTCTATTGGGATGGACGCAAGCCAACGCTGGAAGATCAGGCACGCGTTCCTATTGAACATGCCAACGAAATGGGGGGAGATCTTGCTGCCGCATCCAAGGTTCTGAACCGTGATGAGAAAATGGAAGCAGTATTTGCTGCGGCATTTCCCGATTCGCCATATGCAAGTGAACGCACAATTCTGGCAGCTATTGCAAGTTACGAGCGCGCGCTTATCTCACCGGTCACACGTTTCGATCGCTGGATAGATGGCGAAGCAGGCACCTTGACGATGCAGGAGTATCGTGGATTTCAGTTATTCACCGGACGTGCTGGTTGCCTGGCCTGCCACGGTGGATGGCGCTTCACGGACGATAAGTTTCACGACATCGGCTTATCAACAAAAGATCCTGGACGCAGCGCGGTAGACGGCGGTCCGGGCCGGGCTTTACGTTTTAAAACGCCTGGTCTGCGCGGTGTGCAACAATCAGCACCTTACATGCACAATGGTTCCATGGCATCGCTGGAGGATGTACTCTCTCATTACGCAGGCGGCTTTATGAGACGTCCATCGCTCGCGCCGACCTTTGTCAAAAACCTCAAGCTCAGCGCGCAGGAACGCGCTGAACTGATTGCATTTCTGAAAGCCTTGTGATTCAGGTTAGAAAATACGGCGCAAAATACCCCATACAATGCCGAAAAGACCACCGCCGATAGCGCCTGATGCAAGATTGGCAACGATCGCCATTGGCTCAAGAGTACCGCCGGTTGCCCCAATC
>CAYUYL010000049.1:0-12947 GCA_964449195.1 uncultured Filomicrobium sp. | reverse complement strand
TATAGTCCGCTGTATAGCGGACCGATCCGGCTTTTAGCCGGTGGAGAATTCACAAAGTTGTCCGGCCGCAAGTATAAATTCTGTCGTGCGGGTGCTCGTTACCGGCAACCATTTCTCGAAACTGAAAAATGCTTGCTTAGCGGCATCGGCTTAAGTATTGCTACGTGCATTATTGTTGGGCTCCATGCTTGTTGAGCAATGGATACGGCAATAAATGCTGGGATGTCCGAGTTTTTTTTAAGATCAGAGAAAATATTGAGTTTCAGCTGATGCATCCGGGTAATCAGGTCTTACATGTATTTATTAAGTGATTAAATAAAACTTTCTACGCTTTACTGGAGTATTGGCCAGATAAACTGGGTGATGATCAAATAACGCAAGGCTCTATTAATTGTACTCTATTGCAGAAAATATTGACGCAGGTGATTTCATTCCAGCAATGCCACCGCGGTTACCTGATAACACGCCGTTCTTGATAAGATTATTCAAGAATCGCAATAATCTTGTTGCAGGTTGGACCGAGGAATGTTTTGAAAGCCCTCTGTTTGCCTTTAAGCTTTTGAAACAGCGCTATATCGTCTGTAACGACGCGTCACATGTGAAACATGTTTTTTTGGATTCTCACGACAATTATGACCCTAAAAGTCCGCAGATGCGCCGCGCGCTCAAGCCACTCCTTGGCGATGGCCTGTTTGCAAGCGATGGCGATTTGTGGCGCGCACGGCGTGCCGCTTGTGCGCCCGCTCTTCGGACCGAACTCCTCCCGCATTTCACGCCAATCATGGTGGAGACGGCACAGGAAATGGCTGACCGCTGGAGTGGGCTTGAAAATCCTCGCGTTGATGTTCTTTCAGAAATGGCACAGCTGACGGCGCGGATTATCGGACGGACAATTTTTGGGGATAACACATCAATTCGTGAGGCTGAGCAGGTTGTCAGAGGCTTTTCGCGTTACCAGCGCTCTATAGAGCAGATGGATCTGGCTTCGACGCTTAATGTCCCGGCTCTCAAGTGGCTCAGAAATCCGCTGCAGAAGTACAGAGGCCTTCAAGCTGCCGGCGAAGTGCATACCGTGATCGATCGAATTATTGCAAGCCATCGCAATGACCCGAAAAGACAGCTAACGAACAATAATCTGCTGAGTTTGTTCCTCAACACAAACACGGCGGACGATACGACAGGCTCAGATGGTTCCTGTCCGTTTGATGATGTTGCAGTTCGGAACGAGGCCATTGTTATGTTTATGGCTGGTCATGAAACGACTGCGAACACTCTGGCTTGGGCGTGGTATCTTATTGCGGCGTGCCCCAATTACCGAGACCTGCTCACAGATGAGCTAGACCAGGTTTTAGGGGAGCGCCTGCCCGATCTGAACGATGTTGGCAATTTGCCGGTAACTCGTGCCATTATCGAAGAAACGATGCGGCTTTATCCGCCGGTACCAGTATTAAGCCGGCAAGCGCGTGCTGATGATAAGCTCGACACGAAAACAGTTCGGGCCGGTGATATCATGTTGGTCGTTCCCTGGCTTTTACACCGGCATAACAAGCATTGGGATAAACCAAATGCATTTCGGCCGGAGCGATTTTATCCGGACGCCAAACGGCCCAATCGCTTTATCTACATCCCATTTAGTGTCGGCCATCGGGTATGTCTGGGGCAAAGATTTGGATTGACTGAGGCTATTCTTTGTTTTGCGATTCTTGCTCAACGTTTTCGCCTGGATCTGATGCCGGGACAACCTGTTAATGTATCATGCCGGTTAACCCTCCGGCCTGATCGCGGTTTGCCGATGATAATTGCGCCACGAGAGTAATCGTGTGAATTTATACTCAGAGATTCTTGAGATTGCGGGATTGAGTTGGGCGAAATCGAGCGCAGAATATGAAGAACAATCAGAATGATTGGATGACATCCCTGACTTCCTGGTTGGCATTCCGCCTTTTGCAACTGCTGCCGATTGCTATGACATCCAGCATAGGCGCAGGCTTAGGACAGCTTTATGCCTTCAATGCAGACAAACGGGGCCACCTCTGGTTTAAGCGGCTGCGTTCAAATATGACGTTACTTTCCAAGGGGGCGTCTCAACAAGAGATTCAGCGCGATATCTATAAGTGTGTGCGTCATTCAGGACGCGTTATGGCAGAATTTGCGGTTATCCATCGCGTCATCGGCACGGGCCGCATAAAACTTCGTGGCAAAAATAATCTGCAAGGACTTCACTCTCCGGTTATTATTATAAGTCCGCACCTGGGCAACTGGGAAACAATTGGAGGAATGCTTGGTCTGCAGGGCCTTGCAATTACTGCGCTATATGACCCACCCCAAAATGAAACTGTTCATCGCCTGGCAGTAGAAGCACGCGCGCGGGTTCCTTCGCATCAACCAGGGTCGAAACTTATCGTTGCTTCCTCGCGTGCAGCACGGCATCTGGTCCGCGCAGCAGAGCAGCAGGAAAATTTACTTATTTTTATTGATGAGATGAAAGATGATTTGATTTGGAGCCCTGCCCTGGGGCGTCAGCTGCCCCCTTACGGCAATCGTATTTTGGCAGCGCGCCTCGCCATAAAATACGGTTACAAAATAGTACCTGTATATGCACAACGATTACGTGGAGCAAGGTTTGAAGTCATCATCGAGCGACCGATTGATGTCATGAAATTTGGTTCAGATACAATTGCCTTGGCCGATCATATTGCGGAATGGACAGAAAAGCGTGTTCTGGAAGACTTAACGCAATGGTACTGGCTTCCCGAATTACGTATGGATCGCCAGCTACCTAAAAAGTTAATCTCCTGAATTCTGCCGGCCTTCTATCATAACCCCCGCAAGACTGGCACAGGTTTGGCGGCGAGGACGCGCCAAGTGCCGGCTACGCCGAATGTTAGGATAAGCGTAATGGACACCGCGATGGCTCCGGCGATGGCGAGCCATGAGAAAATGAAATCTCCACTGAGCAGATACGTCATCACACCCCAGGCCGCAAGTGCGCCGGCAACCAGGGCCACAGTCGAGGTAATCAACGCCAGGAGGCCATATTCGATGAGATTAGCAAATAGCAGTTTGCGGCGGGTTGCACCAATGCATTTCAATACAACGGCCTCGCGGATACGGCGCCGCTGGGCTGTGGCCAAGGCGCCCGCAAGAACAAGTGCGCCCGCAATCAGTGTCACGCTGGCTGCCAAGCGGATGGCGGTCATGGCATTGGCAAAGACTTCTGCAAAGGCGGAAATCGCATCCTTGACGCGCACCATGGAAATTTGGGGAAGTTCCCGGCCGATGACACGACCGACAGAGGCATCAAGTTCGGCTGGTGTATTTTCCGGAAAGCGGACCGTAGCAAGCAAATTGTGAGGCGCAGCAGCCAGTGTGTTCGGTGAGAACACCATGACAAAGTTAATGGCCAGGCTTTCCCATTCGATGTCTCGCAAGCTGGTAATGCGGGCGGTAATGTTACGGCCGAGCACGTTGACCGTCACTGTATCACCGAGTTTAAGTCCTAGTTCACCTGCAAGATCCGCAACAAATGACACCTGTGGTTCGCCGCTGTAGCCCTTTGGCCACCAGGAGCCGGCCATAATGTTTGAGCCTTTCGGCACCTCTTCCGCGTATGTCAGGCCACGGTCCCCGCGTAAAACCCAGGCGCCCTGTGGGTCTATGTTTGCCTCTTCTGCTGGCACACCGTTTAAGCGGATAATACGTCCACGCAACATCGGCGCAATCTCGATTCTGGTATTGGGTACGCGTTCCAGGATACTCTGTTCAAAAGAGGCACGGTCCGCCTTGGAGATATCAAGGGCGAAATAATCCGGGCTCTGATCCGGCATGCGGCCCCGCAGTTCGTTGACGAGTGAGGCATCGACAAGAGCCACGGCAACCAAGAGTGATAAGCCTGCGCCGAGAGAAAGGACAACCGACCGGGTTAGTCCGCCGGGGGCTGCCAACCCTATAATGGCCAGCAGTAATTCAGGGCGCTTGCGTGGACGCGGCAACTTGCCGGCAATCCAGGTCACGCCATAACCGATGAGCCAAAAAAGCATCAGTATGGCAAACATGCCGCCAAGGAAACTGAGAGCAAGCTTGGGTGCGCCTGAGGCAAACGCGGTAAAGCCTGTAAGAGCAGCGCCCGCGATCGTTATGAGCACAACGATACGCATGCTGGGTGTGCGGTCGCTAGCGGTAATTTCATCGCGAAAAAGGGCGGCCGGGCGGATGCGCTCTGCCTGTCCGAGCGGCCAGAGGATAAAGAGAAATGCAACAAGAAACCCATATGCAAGTCCCATTGCCGTGTTGGTCCAGGTAAACGATTGCCCAAGTTCAATTGGCAGCAGGGCCCCATACGTTGAGCTGATGATAACCGGAAGGATGCTGCCGAATAACAGGCCGATGGCGGTGCCAAAGGCAGCAATGATCATGATCTGAGTAGTGTAGATCGCAAGGACTGTGCCTCCGCTTGCGCCGACGCTTTTGTAAGTGGCGATGACCTTGCGGCGGCGGTCAACAAACGTTCGTACGGCGTTGGCCACGCCGACACCGCCAATCAGCAGAGCCGCAAGGCCTAACAACGTCAGAAAGGCGCGCAGGCGGTTCAAAAGGCGGGTGATTGTCGGAGATGGATCGGAGCGATCCGTCAGAATGAAACCTGTTTCGCCTAGTCCCGCCTTGATGTCTTGACGTAACTGCGCAACAGCCCCCTTTGCATCATGTTCACCGTCGGGCGTCACGATCGCGTAATGCCAGGTGATAAGGGTGCCGGGCTGAATGAGACCGGTTGCCTTCAGGGTGCTGTGCGATACGATAATCCGAGGGCCGAAAGAAAGGCGCGCTGTAATGCTATCCGGTTCGCTTTCGATGACGCCGGCAATTGTAATTTTTTTGCCGCCAAGTTGAAATTGGTCACCGACTTTGAGCCTCAGGCGGTCAAGCAGGCTTTGAGCAATAACGGCGCCGTCATTCCGGCGAATGGCTTGATCAAGATCGACGATCCCGCCTTCGATTTTAAAGTCACCAAGCAATGGATAGAGAGTGTCTACCGCCTTGATTTCGACCAGCGTTTGATCTGAGCCATCGACAAGGCGGGCCATGGAACGCATCGTTGCCAACTCGCTGACCTGGCCCAGCCGGTCAAAAATCCCGCGTTCCTCAAGCGTTGCGCGCTTGTGAACTCGCCGCAATGCAACATCACCGCCAAGCAGTTCCCGGCCCTGGCTTTCAAAGCCGGACAAAAGAGCATTTGTTAAGGCACCAACCCCGGTTATCAACGTAACGCCAAGCGCAATGCAGGACACGAAAATGGCGAAACCACTAAGGCCGGCGCGTAATTCGCGCAACGCAAAGGTTAAGATGCGGGCGATATACAATCGCAGTCCGAATGGGGCGGGATTATCTGTGCGGGAGACGTGTGGATTTGACAGGCTCATGCAGCAAGTTCCGTGATGCTTGTTTCAACAATAAGGCCGTCGACGACGCGTATGACGTGATCGCATTGGGAGGCAAGTTTTTCGTCGTGGGTCACGAGAATGAGAGTTGTACCGTGGGTGCGCTGAAGTTCGAACAGCAACTCGACAACGTGACTGCCGGTTGACTTATCAAGGTTTCCGGTTGGTTCGTCAGCAAGCAGAAGCTTGGGGCGTGGTGCAAGAGCACGGGCTAGTGCAACACGCTGCTGCTCGCCGCCGGAAAGTTGCGCCGGATAATGATCCAGGCGTCGCCCCAGGCCAACATCGTTCAGGAGGGCACGTGCTTCTGAGGTGCCGTCACCATGGCCTGTCAGCTGCATGGGAAGTGCAACATTTTCAAAAGCAGTCATCGTTGGAATAAGATGAAATGCCTGGAAGACGATGCCTATTTCACGGCCGCGTACGCTTGCCAGTTGGTCCTCGCCCAATGCAGTGAAGTCCTCACCTGCAATCGTGACGGAACCGCGCGTTACCCGCTCCAAACCCGCGATAATCATCAGCAAGGACGTTTTTCCCGATCCCGATGGCCCGACAATGGCAACGGAACAGTTCGAGGGAATATCGAGTGAAATTCCCTGGAGTATATTGACTGGGCCGGCACGGCTTGGCAGCGTCAACTCAACGTCGCGCAGTTGAACAACGGTGTTTGATACAACTTGGGGCGTGCTCATTTTACAGCTCCGTTTCGACAAATATCGTGCCTTGCAAATCGTGCATTTGGCTATCACTTAATCAGACAATTAACCTTCATCATCAATTTGTATGGCGATTACTTTTATTATAAGGCGTTACGGAAATGGGTATGCTGCGGACCAGATCAAGGGATAGGACTATATCAAGATTTGGGGGACGGCAGGATTTCAAGGTTGGGCTGATCACTATGGTGCTGATGATGGTTCTGTCCATTACAGTACATGCTAAGACGCTTCATATCGTTGCTTTTGGAGATAGCCTGACGGCGGGATATAATCTTGACAGTACGGCGGACTTTCCCAGTCAGCTTGAAGCCGTGCTCAAGAAAGCGGGCCGAGATGTTCGCATAACAAATGCAGGTGTTTCGGGAGATACAACCAGCGGCGGTGTTGCGCGTTTCGATTGGGCTGTTCCGCAGCAGGTAGATGCCGTTATCCTTGAACTTGGTGCCAATGATGCCTTGCGCGGGGTGTCGCCTAAAATTGCAAGAGATAATCTTGAGACGCTGATCGAGAAGTTAAAGGCGCGGCGTATCCCTGTTTTGCTCGCAGGTATGCGTGCGCCGGCCAATTGGGGGGCGGATTATGTTGTGCAGTTTAACGCTATTTACCCCGAGCTAGCCGACAAACACAACATTCTGCTTTATCCATTTTTTATGGAGGGTGTGATAGATCGGCCGGATCTTAAGCTGAGCGATGCATTACACCCCAACCGGCAAGGTGTTGCTGAAATTGTCAAAAGGATTTTGCCAGACGTTTTAAAGTTGCTTGACCAGGCAAAAGCGCAGGCGAAACGCCAATCGTAAATTTTATGCCGAATGAAGAGCCCCTGCAAATTTAGCATCATGTTAAGTATTTCACTTAATATAGAGTACGATGTTACAAGTGTCCCGATGCAGTATTCTTAAGCCACACAGTGTTCTTCGCGAAATTGTTGGATGGAGCTATAGAAAGAGCCGTTGCCGCGGTTATATGCAGTTCGTTATAAGCACCTGACAATGAAATGTTGTGCGTTTAAATGAAGACCTTGAATACTCTTACAGCATTGCTTAAACAAAAAATGTCAAGAAAAAAGTTGTCCCCAGCTTCAATATAGGATATAAAGGGTATCCTTCGGGTAATTTGCGGGCAAAATTTGCAAAGTAATGAGACAGCGTCATGTGCTGGAGATCAGTGCGCGGTCTTGTCTTCCACAATACGCCAGAATACGCAACATGCAAAAAGGCGAAAATCATACTGATTTTCAACTTTAAGCATGCGCAATGCGCAGTAGGGGTATAGCTCAGTTGGTAGAGCGACGGTCTCCAAAACCGTAGGTCGCGGGTTCAAATCCTGCTGCCCCTGCCAAAGACGTAAAGATGATGTTGTTGAAAAAATTGGTAAAAATCTGATGTTGCATCGGAATAATGCAAAACAAGTTGGTGTAGATGGCATTGTATAATCCATTTCAGTTTGCTCAGGAAGTGCGGCAGGAAACTGCCAAAGTCACATGGCCAACCCGTAAAGAAACGTGGATTACCACTGTTGCGGTTTTGGTTATGGTAGCGCTGTCAGCGTTATTCTTCATGGTTGCTGATCAGGTTTTGGGATATGTAATCTCTTTGATCCTGCAGATCGGGCGCTGAGCGTCTTCACGCGCCGGTGCATATCATTTGTGGTGTCTGGAAAGACGGAAAGAAATAAAAGAGCATGGCAAAGCGCTGGTATATAGTGCATGCTTACACAAACTTCGAACGCAAAGTGGCTGATGCCATAAGCGAGCGCGCGAAACAGGCGGGGCTCGATCATTTGTTTGAAGACATTGTGGTGCCGACAGAAGAAGTTGTCGAGATGCGTCGTGGCCGCAAGGTGCAGACGGAGCGTAAGTTTTTACCCGGATACGTGCTCGTTAAGATGGAAATGACGGACCCCGGTTTCCTATTGATCAAGAACACACCGAAAGTCACAGGTTTTTTAGGCTCGGACAATAGGGCTGTCCCGATATCGGATGATGAAGCTGCGCGCATCCTGAATCAGGTCGAAGAAGGTGTCGAGCGGCCAAAGCCAATGATTACGTTCGATATTGGAGAGCAGGTGCGCGTTGCTGAAGGGCCATTTGCATCATTCTCCGGCCACGTCGAGGAGGTTGACGAAGAGCGCGCGCGTCTCAAGGTGGCTGTTTCAATATTTGGTCGGCCCACGCCGGTTGAGTTGGAGTTTGGTCAGGTTGAGAAACTTGCATGAAGTATGCGCTGCAGCGGGTGCGTGAATGCATCATTTCTGCAGGGTTTGAAAGCTTTAAAAAGGTCTTATTATTAGTGTGTTTGCGCCAGCATGCATTGCGGGAGGACTGTTGCCGGTCCGCGAACCGCAAACCCTCGAGGCTTACACAAGTCTCAGCTTAAACTAGAGGAGCATATAAGGGAAATTAAATGGCAAAAAAAATTGACGGTTACATTAGTTTGCAGGTGCCTGCAGGCCAAGCCAATCCATCACCGCCGATAGGCCCTGCTCTCGGCCAGCGCGGTGTCAATATTATGGAGTTTTGTAAAGCCTTTAACGCAAAGACAAAAGATATGGAACAGGGAACGCCCATTCCTGTCAAGATCACGGTGTTCGTTGATAAATCTTTCACTTTTGCGATGAAGACGCCGCCAGCGAGTTATTTCCTGAAAAAAGCAGCAAAGATCAACTCAGGAAGCCAGGAACCAGGGCGCACGTCTGCAGGCAAGGTTACGATGGCGCAGGTGCGCGAGATTGCTGAGGCAAAACTGGCGGATTTGAATACGCACGATGTTGAACAAGCCGCTAGCATTATTGCGGGTTCTGCACGATCAATGGGTCTTGAGGTGACGGATTAAGGTTATGGCAAAAGAAGGAAAGCGCATCCGTGCGGCGCGTCAGAGCATTGATCGCACAAAACAGTACGAACTCGCAGAAGCTGTTAAGCTTGTTAAAACGTCCGGAAGTGTGAAGTTTGATGAAACCGTTGATGTTGCGATGAACCTCGGTGTTGATCCAAAGCACGCCGATCAGATGGTGCGCGGCGTTTGTAACTTGCCAAATGGTTCTGGACGTACAGTTCGGGTTGCGGTTTTTGCCCGCGGGCCAAAGGCTGAAGAGGCCAGGAGCGCAGGTGCAGATATTGTCGGCGCAGAAGAATTGGTCGAAGATGTCCAAAAAGGAAATATCAATTTCGATCGCTGCATTGCAACGCCTGATATGATGGGGCTTGTTGGCCGCCTTGGCAAGGTTCTGGGGCCGCGGGGCCTGATGCCAAACCCGCGCGTCGGTACGGTAACAATGAATGTGACTGAAGCCGTCAATAATGCAAAGGGTGGCGCAGTTGAATTTCGCGTTGAGAAGGCCGGAATTATTCATGCTGGCGTTGGCAAGCTCAGTTTTTCTGAAGAGCAGTTGGCGGAAAATATCAAAGCGTTTGTCGAAGCTGTAAACCGGGCTAAGCCGTCCGGCGCGAAAGGCGCCTACATCAAGCGTGTTTCAATTAAATCAACAATGGGGCCGGGCGTAAGGATTGACGGCGCAACAATCGCCCCGGATTTGAGTTAGGAAACACTTCGCGTGGGCGGTTTTAGCGATCCACTCGCGCACTGATTTGAGAATTCCGGGGTCGCCCGGATGTGTGGTTGGTCTTTAGAAGCTAACCGCAACCTGTCCAAGACGGTGGGTGCTGGTTCTTAAGGACCAGCTTAAATCTTTGAGCCTACAAGAGACGGGGTGAAACTGAGATCGCAGGCAAGGCCTAGCTTTGTTCGGCGGCACCGGCAGCACCCTGGGACAGGCTGTGTCTTGAAAACGTGTGTTTCAAGGCCTGTGCAGCCGGTGGTTTGTGCCTCGCCAGAGGTGTAACCGCCAAATTTTGGAGAGAAGCGGTGGATAGAGCTCAAAAAGGAGCCGTAGTCGAAGAACTCGGTCACATCTTTGCTCAATCCGGCTCAGTTGTCGTTGCGCAATATGCCGGACTGACGGTGGCGCAGTTGGAAGACCTGCGGAGCCGCCTTAGGGCGGTTGGTGGGACGTTCCGCGTTGCCAAAAACCGCCTCGCCAAGCTTGCGCTAAAGGAAACCAACGATGGTGCTGGGCAGGATATGTTTGCTCTGCCAACCGGGATAGCTTTTGCGACTGATCCGGTTGCGGCGCCAAAAGTGGTGATGGAATACGCCAAGGCGAATGAGAAATTCGTCGTCGTTGGCGGGCTTATCGGAAAGTCTGTCGTTGATGCCAAGGGCATTGAGCAACTTTCAAAGATGCCATCCATCGAGGAGCTTCGTGGCAAGCTTCTGGGTGTTCTTAACGCGCCTGGCAGTAAACTGGTTCGTACGCTCAATGAGCCTGCAGGTCAGTTTGTCCGTCAGTTGTCAGCGCCTGGTCAGAGCCTTCTTAGGGTTCTTCAGGCCTACAAAGCCAGCCAAGAGGCGGCCTGAGGCGTTCTGGTGAGCGTCACAGGAAAATCCGAAACAAAGCTAAGCTTAAGGTCGAAAATAGATGTCTGAGAAAATCGAGAAAATATACGAAGAACTTTCCACATTGACGGTTCTTGAAGTGGCAGATCTGGTAACGATGCTGGAAGATAAGTGGGGCGTTTCTGCTGCAGCCGCACCAATGGCTATGCCGATGATGGGGGCTATGCCTGGTGCAGCGGGTGGAGATGCTGGTGAACCGGCTGAAGAAAAGACCGAATTCACAGTTGTTCTAAAATCTGCAGGCGACAAAAAGATCAATGTGATTAAGGAAGTTCGTGCCATCACAGGACTTGGTCTGAAAGAGGCTAAGGAACTTGTGGAAGCCGGTGATAAAGCAGTTAAAGAAGATATTCCGAAGGACGAAGCTGAGGAAATCAAGAAAAAGCTGGAAGCCGCCGGTGCAAAGGTCGATTTGACCTGATCGGCAATGTTTGCAGGGGAAATGGTAATGGAGCCATTTCCCGCTTGCTCTGACAGGCCTGTCTTTCCTGAAGGCCTGTTTGAGCTGGCTAATAATCTGCAAACGGTTTTCAAAGATGTCTGGCGCGATAGGTTTTATCGTTCGGACATCTCTGTGAGCCGTTGACGAAGTTTAAATCACCGTATTCTGAAGCATTTTGCCACATTTCATATGCTTCAATTTAAGTCCCCGGCGGGGGCGCGGGAAGCCATACCGCATTTTATATAAGGAGCCACTATGAACACAATTTATAAGCATGGATCCTTCACCGGGCGCAACCGTATTCGCAGGAAATTCGGACAAATTCGGGAAGTTGCCCGGATGCCCAACCTTATCGAAGTCCAAAAAAGCTCCTATGATGATTTTTTGATGGTCAAGGAGCCGGAGGGAGGCCGTCCGGATTTAGGTTTGCAGGCCGTCTTCAAGTCTGTTTTTCCAATATCTGACTTCACTGGCCGTTCAACCATGGAATTCGTACATTACGAATTCGATCCTCCAAAATACGACGTTGAGGAATGTATGCAGCGTGATATGACTTATTCAGCTCCGCTGAAGGTCAAGTTGCGTCTGATCGTTTTCGATATTAACGAGGAAACCGGATCACGCTCCGTCAAGGACATGAAGGAGCAGGACGTCTATATGGGTGATATGCCACTTATGACGGCCAATGGTACGTTTGTGATTAATGGCACGGAACGGGTTATTGTCAGCCAGATGCATCGTTCGCCCGGCGTATTCTTTGATCACGACCGTGGCCGGACGCATGCATCAGGCAAGCTGCTTTTCGCAGCCCGCATTATACCTTATCGCGGTTCCTGGCTTGATTTCGAGTTTGACGCCAAAGATATCGTCTACGTTCGCATCGATCGCCGCCGTAAGATAACAGCGACAACGCTGCTTTATGCATTGGGCTTGAATGACGAAGAGATTCTTGAAACATTCTATGAAAAAATAAAAATCAAATCATCCGACCGTGGCTGGCAGATGACGTTCGTGCGTGATAAGTGGCGCGGCACTGCGCCCAACGCGGATCTTGTTGATGCCGCAACAGGCGAAGTTGTTGCCAAGGCCGGCGAAAAGATTACCGCGCGTCGTGCGCGTGACATGGAAGCCAACGGTCTGGAAGAAGTTCTTGTTTCCATGGAAGAGCTGGCAGGCCAGTATCTTGCTGAAGATATTGTTGATATGGAAACCGGCCGTATTTATGGCGAGGCCGGCGATGAATTGGACTCAGATCTGCTGACTGAGCTGAAAGAGCATGGTGTCGAACATTTCGATATTCTGGATATCGACCATGTGCAGGTGGGCCCATTCATCCGCAACACGCTTAAGCTTGATAAGTCTTCAAATCGTGAAGAAGCCCTGATGGATATCTACAGGGTGATGCGTCCGGGTGAACCTCCGACACTGGAGGCTGGTGAAAACCTCTTCCACAGTCTCTTTTTTGATCCGGAACGCTACGATCTTTCTGCCGTTGGCCGTGTGAAAATGAATATGCGTCTGGATTTAGACGCCGAAGATACGGTTCGTACGCTGCGCAAGGAAGACATTCTTGCGGTTGCCAAAACGCTTGTAGACCTGCGTGATGGTAAAGGCGACATCGACGACATCGACCACCTTGGCAACCGCCGGGTGCGTTCGGTCGGTGAGCTTATGGAGAACCAATATCGCGTTGGTCTGCTGCGCATGGAGCGCGCCATCAAAGAGCGCATGAGTTCCGTTGATATTGATACGGTTATGCCGCAGGATCTCATTAATGCGAAACCTGCCGCCGCCGCGGTGCGTGAGTTCTTTGGTTCATCACAGCTGTCGCAGTTTATGGATCAGACAAATCCATTATCTGAGATTACGCACAAAAGGCGATTGTCTGCAC
>CAYUYL010000048.1:0-12947 GCA_964449195.1 uncultured Filomicrobium sp. | reverse complement strand
ATGAAATACTTTGTGTGTTCCCAATCCGGTTCGCCAAATTCCCAGAACGAGCCACCAAACGTGTAAAGCCCGGCTGCCGCCATGTTGACGGAGCAGAAACCACCGTGCGCGGCGAAGTTTGGCGTACCAAATTGTTGCGCGAACCATCCCGTCAGAGCCTGGCTCTGATCACGGCCGGTAAACAACGCAAACTTTGCAGGATCACGCTTGCGCGCATCACCC
The DNA here is from genome assembly GCA_964449195.1 of uncultured Filomicrobium sp. GTDB lineage: Bacteria > Pseudomonadota > Alphaproteobacteria > Rhizobiales > Hyphomicrobiaceae > Tectiglobus. The sequence goes on along the minus strand of CAYUYL010000048.1, from coordinate 12,725 downwards.
AGCCATTCCGCCGCAAGCCCCAGCGCTTCATCCCAACTGATTTCTTCAAATTCATTGGAACCGCGCGGCCCGACGCGCTTCAGCGGCGCCGTTAAACGTGCCGGCGAATACTGCTGCATGATGCCAGCCGAGCCCTTACCACACAGTACGCCCTTATTAACGGGGTGATCGCGGTTGCCCTCGATGTAGCGAACGGTGCCATCCTTGAGGTATACTTTGATGCCACAGCGGCAGGCGCACATATAGCATGTGGTGGTTTTGACCTCATCGCCAATCGGCGCATCTAGGTCAATTTTCGGCTCAACCTGTCCCATGAGTTATGTCTTTACTCCAGACGCTCAGAAGTGGTTATGTGTGTTTGGCGGCCCGGAACAGCTGAGCAATTGTCCGCAAAACTAGTCGCTACTTTGAAACTTCGTTTCAAGGTTTTTCGTTACCAGACTACACTTTCAAAACAGCAGACAGAGGAAGTGCGCAACGCAGTGAATTCAGGTATTCAAACTCGGACTAGGTTTGAAGATCATGCTGAGCTTATCAAGCAATTAATTTACAATGCAAGTTGCAACCTCGTGGCTATGAATCCAACTTCCGTATTCGTCAGCACTCCATGCGCAGGCTGTCAGGATCACTAATCTTGATGACATGGCGCGTGACTATGATATGACCGTTACGTTGAAAACGCGCCAGCGTGCTGGTGACCCATTGCCTGGTCGATCCCACAATCATTGCCAGCTGCTCATGCGTGATCCTGCGGTCAACAACCATCTGGCCACCAGTGGACTTACCATCAGCCGATGCTAATATGATCAGAAGTTGCGCAAGACGTTCGGTCACGGAGCGCGTGCCCAGCATCTGCACCAAGGCAGAATAACAGCGTCCCTTGGCGACAAGCCCATCTATGAGGGCAAGCGCAACCGCCGGGACCGTTTCAGCCAAGTATCTTATCTTCGCACCGGGCAAATATGACAGCCTTGACCGCTCTGTCGCAGTTGCCGACCAGATGTGGAGCCCCCCACCGAAAACTTCAGGCCCTCCAATGAAATGCCCCGGCGTCCAGTAGGCCAGCGTAATCTCCTTACCAGAAGGGCCGGCGTAATAAATACGGACCTGCCCGGTTTCAATCAGGAAAATGCCCTGATGCAGATCGCCCTGGAAAAAAATACATTCACCCGCTTCGACAGTCATACTGCTGGCGACGCGGCGGACGGCATTGATTTCATCCAGCGTCAGACAATCCAGAAAGCGTGATCCTTCGTTGATCTGGGACAGCGCTTCGCACAGAAAAACAGCCGATGTATTAGATTCTTCAGGCTGATCACAGACAGCCGCCGAAGTATCCAGAACTCTATCCAGATGAATAACGCCCTCGCCGGGCATATCAACCTCCATTTCGCGGTTGCGCCGCGAGATAAGCTGCAATGACTTCAATTTCACGCTCTGAAAGCTTCGCGGCAATTGCCGGCATTATGCCAATAGTATCATTGCCACGCTCGCCAGACTTAAAATCGCGTAACTGTTTGGCCAGATAGCGTTGATGCTGTGAGGTAAGCAGCGGCGCAACACGCCCCTTGGCAAGCCTCTTATTAGCCGGGCGATCGCTATGACAGCTGACGCAAGCCGGAATTCCAGCGCCAGGGCGCCCTTTGGTAAAGAGCTCGCGTGCTATCTCAACAGCATTAGCAGACAGTTCAGCAATGGCTTCCGCGTCAGGCTTGGGCGGCGGCTGCCCGGCAAAATGGCGTGCTGCCACTTTGAATTGCGCCGGCTTGATTTCAGTTACAATGCTTGCCATCTGGCCACCATCATTGGTTCGCTTCTGGTGCAAAAAATCTTGAAGTTGCTTTTCTATGTAAGCTGCTTTCTGCCCTGCAAGCCGGGGGAATTTTGCAGTTGCGCTCAAGCCATTAAGACCATGGCATAAACCGCACAATTCCTGCGGCGGAAGCCCGTCATAGCCTAACCCATCAGCCTGTGCGTTGAGCATAGGAAGCATCACCACGCCGGCCATCATCAGGAATAAAATACCAATGGTCTGTCTCAAGCGCCTCATCCTTATACGGTTTCGAGGACCACACCTAATATCGACAAGATCGAGCCATGACCATGATGGCTCCCCTTGTGCATCGGACGCATCGACTTTACCTCAAAATCAACCGGGCTGACACTACCATCGGCCATCTTGATATCAATGCGCACCATGCTGCCAGCCTGCAGGTTCACTTTCGGCTGCATCAACATGAAATGCAGCCCCTCTGGGTTGAAAATAAGCGTCTGCCCAGGCGCCACATCCAACTTTTTAAGCTGCCGCATCACGGCAATGCCGTTCTTAATCTCGCTTCGGTGCAGCTCAAGCCGGCCATAGGCATCACTGGACGCGCCTGTAATGACAGCATTTGCAGCTGTTTCATTCTTGATCGTGCAATAACCGGCATGCACTTTTACAACTTTGGGACCCAATGTGATGTGGCAGTCCGCAAAAGTCAGTTTTGCTTCTTCGGCACGCAGCGGAAAAACGCAAAATGTGAATACGACAAGTGCTGAAAGCACTACTTTTTTAATTTCAAAACATTTAAACATATCCAAAGCTCTTCTAACTATACCTCATCAACACGGGCGATCTAATTCGTCTTCATCCGGCGTGCATGTTTCAGCATGGTTTGTGCAATGAACAGTGCTGCAGACTTAGGCTCAAGAGGTGGATAGATACCAACGACAAGGCGGCCTTCAGGATCGAGCAGATTGACCGTTGCGCCGTGGCGGACATCATAGCCCTCGGGATCCTTGTCCTTGCCCACGATCCTGACAAAGCCATCCATGCTTTCAACAAATTTCTTGATTTCACCCCACTGCCCGGACACCCCGATAAACTCATCATCGAAGTGCTTGACGTATTCGCCGATATTTTCCAGGTCCCGATCTGGGTCTACCCCGACGAAAACGACACGCGGCAAACGGGCCGGCGAAACTTTGGTAGAGAGCTCCTGTTTGACTGCCGCCAGATTCTGAAGTGTGAAGGGGCAGACAGCCGGGCAATGCGTAAAGCCCATCAGCACCAGCGTCCATCGCCCCTTGAGCTGGTCATTACTGAACAGCTTACCGGCACCGTCCAGCAATTTGAAATCAACGAGATCTTTTGGCTTGGCGTATTCTCGAATTTTAACTTCAGCATTTGCCACAGACATGCCTGCGCCGAGACAGGCAAGTAAGGTCATAAGGGTTATCGCCCAAGTCATAAAACGTGACTGAAAACAGCTTTGATTTGAAAGGCTCATCATATCTCTGTCCCAGACTATGCATTCTGCTGCTCAAACGCTTTGATACTTTCCGCCTTGATATAATCCTGGCACTCGCGTTTGAAGGCTATAAATTGCGGATCAATGATCAGGTCGGCATGCCGCGGCCGTGGCAGGTCAACTTTGATATCTGCGATAATGCTGCCCGGGCTGGCGCTCATCACCAGCACGCGGTCGGCCAGGAACACCGCCTCATCGATGTCGTGCGTCACAAACAATACGGTCTTGTTGAATTCCGTCCAGATTTTGAGCAAGCTCTCCTGCATCATATGCCGTGTTTGAGAATCGAGCGCCCCAAACGGCTCATCCATCAACAGCACGCGCGGATAATTGGCAAGCGCACGCGCAATGCCGACCCGTTGCTGCATCCCGCCTGAAAGTTCAGCCGGATACCGCGACGCAAATTTTGCAAGCCCCACCATTTCAAGAAATGTATTGGTTGTCGCTCCTGTTTCCTGTTTAGAAGCACCACGAATGCGCGGACCGAACGCAATATTCTCGCGCACCGTTTTCCATGGAAATAGCGAATATTGCTGAAACACCATTCCGCGGTCCGGCCCAGGTCCACGCACCTCGTCATCATCAACGAGAACGCGTCCGCTACTGGGCGTCACATACCCCGCAATGCTATTCAGAAGGGTGGATTTACCACATCCCGACGGACCAAGAATGCAAACAAATTCTCCGGGCAGAATTTCAATGGTCGTTTCTTTCACTGCGATATGGCGGTCTTTGCCGCGGCCAAACGTGATCGCAACGTGATCAATGTGGACATGCCCTCTCAAGCTGTCCGTTCCACTGGCGTTGTTTGCGTGTCCGGCTGGTTGCGAGACGGTTTTGGAGGTATGGGCTGCGAGTTCCATTTTATACTCACTTCATTTATGCAATGCGCTGTGCGCGTCTTCATTGATAGCTCGTGGCAACAGAGCCGTCGACAGCAACCGAATGCATACTGTTGCGCTCGCGTTCAGCGTGCTGGTTCCGTTTATAAAGACTGTAAACCTGCCACCAGATCGTTGCGCCAAGAAAAATAAAACCTGCCGCTCCGGCCCAGGTGCCGGCAGGCTCCAGCCAGTTTGCCATCGCCACGCTCATGCCCATCATGGCAAGCCCGACGATCCAGGACGGTGTTGCGCAACAGACAACCCAGCTCATTGTGGCCCCTGTGAGAGCCACGAGAGATGCACCAATGCTGGAAGATACAGCCGCTGCTCCAAGTTCACCGCGCGTACACACCTGCCGTTGCTCCTGTGCCAAAGCCCAGACGGTGGCAATAAGCGCGCCGAGAAACAGCATTAGAAGCATTTTCATCGGGATCAGGTTCAGGCTCCACTCCGATATGCCGTGCCCGAAACTCATGTTCATGTAACCGATCTCCAGCAGCCATTCGTCACGAATGATCGGCAGCATATCGATGTAGGATGGCGTCGACTGGATGATATGGGCAACGTTGCCAAACCAATCGTAAGGTGTGACATAATTTGGAAAATTCCCGAAGCGTATCACCATCGTTACCATCAGTACGACGTAGTAGAGCGCTGTAAACCCCAACATGATGGCAAGCCACGGGCGCAGACGATTGCTGACGGCGGTACCGATTATCTTGAGAGCGGTCATCACTATCGTGTCCTTTTCTGCCAGGCCAGGAAGGGGCGTGTTGCAAGCCGCACGGCATATGTCGATAATGTTCCGAGAAAGCCAATGCAGAGCATTCCAACCACAATGTCGGGATAATTAATCAGCGAGTAAGCATTCCAGGTGAAATAGCCAATGCCGTACTGGCCGGAAATGATCTCTCCTGCCAGCAGGGAGAACCAGGATACACCCATGCCAACGGCAAGTCCCGTCGCGATGCTGGGCAATGCCGCTGGAAGAACCACATGACGGAAAATTTGGCTACGTCGGGCCCCCAGGGTCCGAGCTGCGCGAACGAGCACTTCCGGTGTTTGTTCAACGCCGTGCATGGTATTTAGAATGATCGGGAACAAGGCGCCAAGAAACGTAATATAGATAATAGAGGCTTCCTCCGTCGGCCACATGAGAATAGCCATTGGTATCCATGCAACAGCAGGGATCGGACGCAGGATTTCAACATAGGGCATCATCACATCCTGGGCGAAGCGCGACCGGCCCATGGCAAGGCCCATCAGCACACCGATGACAACAGCAAAGCCGTAGCCGATCAAAATCCGCTGCATGCTCACAAGTATGTGGATGTAAAACTCCGTACCGGCCAACTGTGCAACAAACGCGTTCCACGCCACGAGAGGCTCGGGAATATTCTCAAAATTGATGTAGAAATTTACATCGTACGTAGAAGCCAGATGCCACAGAAAAATGCCAATACACAACGCAACAATACGAATTGTCCAGCGTGATGCCTCACCGCTCAAACCTGACAATGTATCGGCGAATGACTTTTGGCTTTGTTGAAATTTTCCGGCTGCATTGGATTGTGAAGCAGCAGCATCGGATGTGGACGTTTCAATGCTATTTTGCGCTTGTCCAGGCTGCCCGGCGCTGGTTGAAGCTGAATCGACGGTGTGGCCCTGCGCTCGCGTTCGAGAACTCGTTTCACTCTCCATCATAGGCACTACGTTGGCCACACCACTCTCCGTCGTTTGTTAATTCCATAATATCAGACAAATTAGACCCGACTGGATCTCATCCCGGCAGCCGGCACACACAGCCGCCGGGGCTCATAGTTGAGGAGACATCTGCGAAACGCTGGGGCATGCGAACTTAAAGTGCATTGGCCCGCGCATTCCGCAGACATCATGATGTGTTAGGCGGAAACTTTTGCGAGCGCGCCTTCAAAGTCAACAACTTCGCCTTTAACTGATGCAGCGTACTTGTCGGCATCTTTTTTGCGCAGGAAGGTGGCCATAGAGCCATCAGGCCCTGCAACGTAAAACGCTGTCTTACCAAAGAGTTTCAGGCCTGTTTCCTTGTCATAGACGTATGTTGCATTGAGTTTTTGAGCAACCTCACGGAACTTGTTAATGGCTTTAAGGAACTCAGGCAGGCTGCCATAAGTCGAAATGCCATCCCGGGAGTGCCAGATCTCCATCGGCAGTCCTTTGTTGGCTTCAACAGGATCAACAAGGGCAGCTTTATCGGTATCGTAGTTGACACCCATGTCCTTATAAGCCGCACGGATATAGTCCTCAGTGATCCAGGCTTTGAAGTCGAGAGGTGGAATGGCCTTTTCTTTGACCAGTACGCCGTGGTTAAATTTCAGCGCATCAACCCACTTGTCTTTAATTGATGGTTCAAGCGTTAGGTGACCACCTTTTGAGAAATAAAGATAAAGCACTTCCTTCTCAACGCCGGTCCATTTCTCCATCAAATCGGTTGCCTTGACAGGGTCTTTTTCAATCCACTTGCCAGCCTCATAGACCGCTTTGATGAAAGCCTGCACAACTTCAGGGTACTTCTTGGCAAAATCCTCACGCACGACGACACCGTGAAGATAAGGCACGCCTGCTTCACTACCGTCATAAATCTTGCGGCCGGTGCCGCGGAATTCCATGAGTTCGGACCATGGGCAAAAGTCAGAGTGGGCGTCAATCTTACCTGCTGCAATATTTGCAGCACCGACCGCCGGACTCTGATTTTTCAGGCTAATCTTTGAGGTTGGGATTTTATGATCCTGCAATGCCTTGAGAAGCATGCCCCAGGCAGCACTGCCAACCGGCGTGGAGACGGATTTGCCTTCAAGCTGCGAGAACTCATAGATGTCTGATTTGACAGGAACGACAATCGCGTTGCCGGAACCCTTGAGGTTGTAGCCGGTGCCGGCAACATAAAGTGTGCGCAGCGATTTAGTAGCCTGGAATTTCGCACCGTTCACAATCAGCGGATAGTCACCCATCACACCAAAATTGAGCTTGTTTGCAAGCATCTGATTAGTGATTGGGCCGCCTGAAGAATAATCTGACCAAGTGATTTTATAATCGGCGTCCTTGTATTTACCTGTCTTTGGCAGATGCTTCTCAAGAAGCTTTAGCTCTTTGACGACAATGCCTGCCGTGTATGTATCTGTGCACATACTTTGGTGACCGACGGCGATACGAATCGTCTCGGCCTGAGCATTGGCAGCCGGAAGTGCCAGCAATGCTGCTCCTAATAGATACTTAAAATGTTGACGCATGGAGGTCTCCTTGCTTTGTCGGCAACATGTCTTTTTCACGACAATAAAGGCGCAACCGCTATGCCAATATGGACATGACCACTCAATCTATTTTTTAAATATTTGTTATGAAAAGTGTTTTTCGACTTCGCGCAGCCAAAGCCGTCTGAAGCATTCGTAGATCCATGACATCCAAGTGACCATTTGCATTTGGATCTGCTTAATTTAGCCGCAGAGACAAAATGGAAAATAATACAAGTTGAGTCTGCGGCAGTATTGGCCCTCAAGATTTGCAATCCAAAGTGTTCAGCGGCCGGGCATAGCCCCGGCCGCTACAAGTACTTTTTGTCTTTCAATGGATTTACCAGCGTGGCACGCGAACCTGAAACTTCATGGATTCCAGCGGAGAGAACGTTGTCTCATGAACAAGCGGTGTGCCTGAACTATCAAAAGTAACGCGTTTAATGCGGATTACTGGCACTTGCTCCTGGACGCCAATAAATTTGCCGAACCTGGCTTCGATAGGTACCGAGTCAAGAGTGGTGTCGGCATAGGCGAGTTCGATTTTCAATCGATCTTCCATTAAGTGATAGAGATCTCGATTGGCAAGATTGAGATACATAATTCGGCGACCAAGCGCGAGCGGAAAGCTGCTGATAGACAAGGCGATCGTCCGCCCACCAGCATTGCGGCTGCGCACCAGTCTGACAACAAGGGCATCCTCGCTCACATTCAGCGCGTCTGCGGTTTCCTTGTCTGGGCGAACCTCACATAACTCAATAATGTCAGAGCTTGTTTCAACTCCAAACGGCGCCATCATTTCGCCGAAGCTTTGCAGACGCGTTAGATTTGATGTCGCCGTGAAAGTACTGACAAAATATCCCTTGCCGCGTCTAGCTTCTATCAAGCCAGATTTTCTCAGTTCCGATAAGGCCTGACGCGCAGTCACACGGCTGACCTTGAAACGAGCCATAAGATTGTGCTCGCTGGGTATTTGCTCTCCGCGTGCAAAGGCACCGGCTGCAATCTGCTCCGCCAGCCAGTCCCGGATTGCGATGTACTTATGCCGACCTGGCGATTTCGCCTTCATAGCCGCAGCAATTGCCTGCACCATTACGTTTCGGTTTGCCTTGCGCTGGTTTTAACAAGGCCTCTCTTTATTATAGAGGCCCTGCATAATAAGCCTTTACGCCTCTTGCGCTTGCTCATACTTTTCAATCTGACCAAGAGCCCAACGCACATTCTTACGAACGTCGGGATCACCATCGTCTATAAATGGTGTGAGATACTGACGACTTTCCGGCGCCGCAATCTCTCCAAGAGCGGCCGCCGTTTCCTTACGTAAGTTGGCCTGATCATGTTTTAGCCCGGGGGCGATCAAATCCACGGCATCATGAACCTTAAAGATGCCCAAGCTGCGTGTTGCCTTTAATCGGACCTGCCAATACTCATCATCAAGAGCTTTGATCAAGGCTGCCAGACCAGCATCAGATTTCGGCGAACGAACCATGGTTTCCGCCGCCATTTCCCGGACCATCCAATCTTCATCACTCATGGACTCGATAACCGTTTCGTGGGCTGCAGAGACTTGCGAAAATGACAACGCACTGACTGCAGCACGGCGCACTTTGGGGTCTGCATCCTGGGTCGCGGATTTGAGCGCCGGTATAGCTTCTTCCAGTTTAAGGAAACCTATCACGCCAATCGCTTCCGTCCGCACTGTGCTGTCATCGTCGGACAACGCCTGCAAGGCTGTTTGCAGCGTATCAGGCCGCTTCAATTCTCTAAGCCCGCGCAGCGCTGCAGCGCGAACAAATGGGGTGTCATGCTTGACAAGCGGCAGCAGCGGATCGGCCGATTGCGGATCCTTCAATTCAGCGATCGAGAGAGCTGCTGCCTTTGCAACACCTGTATCCGCATCAACAAGAAATCCGGCCAAGGCGGAGGCGGCATCAGGACCATCGTATTCGCCAAGTGCGGTTGCCGCCTGCTCGCGCACACCGGCTTCTTGATCAGAAACAACCGATTTGAGAAGCTCAACGGCAGCTGGATCGCCGAGGTCTGCCAATTCCATAATGGCAACCCGCCGCTCGCCCGGATCGGATGCCTTCAGGCTTTCCCGGAGATCGTCAAGGTCACCATACTCTTCGAAAAGGTCTGACATGCTATTTCCTCACTTCAATAAGTAGGGAAGATTGACCTTGACCGCGCCTGTCGGACAATCTTCTTCGCAGGGCATGCAATACCAGCATTCGTCATAAGCCATATAAGCTTTCTCAGATTCCTCGTTAATCCGCAAAATATCGAGCGGACAAACGTCGATGCAGACGCGGCAGCCCTTTTCTGCGATGCACTTTTCATCATCGACGACGACTGGAACGGTTGTATATTGAGCGGCGAGCGGCATGAAAACATCTTTCCTTAGGTAAAATAAAACCTGGTGTTTTACCAAACACTTTATGGGATTTGAGGTGATAGTCGCCAACAAGCCTCTAACTTGCAGCACTCATACGCTGCTTATCATAGAGATCTTTTTCATCTTCTGCGATGGGCACGACATAATCGGCAACTTGGTGCTTTTCGGAAACCATCTTGCCATCCTGCTTACTCAACAGCGTGTGGCAAAACCAATTCTCGTTGTCCTTTTCAGGGAAGTCTGTTCTAAGATGATAAAGACCCCAGCGGCTTTCTTCCCGGTAGAGAGATGCATGCGCCGCCATATCTGCGCAATCAAGAATTGATGCGGCTTCAAGAGAGCGTAGAAGCTCATGAGAATTACGCACCATCATATGGTTTTCCATATCATCACGCACTTCCGCCAGGCGCGTTTGTCCAAGCTCGTACTTCCGTGTCACCTTCGGCGGTTGCAGGTAGTCGTTAACGAGGCGGCGCGTTTTATATTCGATTTGGTTAGGTGGAATGCCGTCTTCGCGCTTTGTGGCCGCCATAACACGTTCACGCTCGCGGACAATGTCGCCTTCATCAAACGTATCGAGTTCAACACCACTTGCAAACTCAGCGGCATCTTCACCAGCGACAGCCCCGTTGGTAAATGCCCCAAGCATGTAATTGTGCGGCACACTTGCCATATCACCGGCCGCATAAAGGCCAGGCAAAGTGGTGCGTGCAAATTCATCGACGTAAACACCCGAAGCACTATGACCTGAGCAGAAGCCAATTTCAGAAATGTGCATCTCAACCATCTGTTTAGCGTAATCAATCCCGCGCCCTTCATGGAATTGTCCCCGGGTCGGCCGTTCCACGTTGTGCAACGTGCGGGAAATTTCTTCCACCGTGCGCTCATGAAGATGGTTCATCTTGAGGAACACTGGCCCCTTACCGGACTGAAGTTCGTTGAAAAACTCCAGCATCATCTGCCCAGACCAGTAATCACACTCGATAAAGCGCTCACCTTTGTTGTTGGCGGTATAGGCGCCGAAGGGACCAGCCACGTAGGCACAGGCCGGACCGTTATAATCTTTAATCAAAGGATTTATCTGGTAGCATTCCAGATTGGCAAGTTTGGCGCCGGCATGATATGCCATCGCATATCCGTCGCCTGAGTTTGCCGCATTTTCATATGTGCCAAACATATAGCCGGAGGTTGGCAGACCAAGCCTGCCGGCGGCGCCCATGCATAGGATGACCGCTTTGGCGCGGATAGTCAGCAGCTCTCCTGTCCGCGAATTGACCCCAATCGCACCGGCCACACGTCCGTTTACCCCGCGCAACAGCCGGGTTGCCATGTAACGGTTGGAAATCAAAAGGCGCGCACGACGCAACTGGCGATAAAGCGCCCGTTTAACGGTGTCGCCATTTGGCATCGGCAGAACATAGGTGCCGATGTGGTGCACTTTCTTGACGTCAAAGTCACCATTTTCATTCTTCAGAAAGCGAATGCCAAAGCTGTCCAGTTCTTCAATAATGGAGTAGCAGTTTTCAGCATATTTCAAAATTGGCTTTTGATCGACAATACCGTCATTGGCAATGGTAATTTCCTTGACGTATTGCTCTGGCGTTGCGTAGCCTGGAATAACTGCGTTGTTCAGACCGTCCATTCCCATGGAAATGGCACCCGAGCGTTTCACGTTTGCCTTCTCAAGAAGAATAACTTTCGCTTTCGGATTTTTCTGCTTGGCTTTCAAAGCCGCCATGGGACCGGCTGTTCCACCGCCAATGACCAGCACATCGCATGAGACTGCTGACTGTTCGTCCAATATTTCATCCATCGGCATGATAACACCTTTATTGCTCGGATTTCGAAACGTTTGCTACGTTATTGTGTCCAGTCTCTGCAGCTGGATCGGCTATAATAAAATCTTGGGTTTGCGGCCGCGCGCTCAACTTATGAAGCAGGCCCCATGGGTAGATGCCACGGTCATGGCCGTCGCTGAATGTAAGATTGATTGCGTATTGACCCACCGGTTGCACGGCAATGATGCGCAGACCGGCAACCTGTGGCTGGTTCAAGCCATCAATCCGCCGCCGCCTTCCCGCTGCCGATGGACAATTCTGCCATAAAAATTCAGCCTCGAGTTGTGCGCGACGGCCATCTTGCCAGGATATCTCCAAGTGTTCGCCATCGCTGGCGATTGCGATCTTTGGTTGGCCTACAGGCGCATTATGGTCGGCAACATCTCTCATGCCACTCACTAGACGAGGGACCGGCCGATCGCGATAGCAATTAGTTGACAACTGCAAAAAAATCGCTTGAACACCTGTCCTGGCAATTTGTTGACCGACACCTGGCGTGAGACATGTCAGGTGACATAAGGCGAATGAAATGGATCCCAGAAAGCAAATGAAACGGAGATCTGAATGACATACGTGGTCACCGAAGCCTGTGTGCGCTGTAAATATACCGACTGTGTGAGCGTCTGCCCTGTCGAGTGCTTCTATGAGGGCGAGCACATGCTCATTATTGACCCAGACGATTGCATCGATTGCGGCGTTTGCGAGCCAGAATGCCCGGCAGATGCCATCAAACCGGATACCGAACCGGGCCTCGAACACGGGCTGAAGATAAACAAGGATATGGTTGGCGTACTGCCGTTGATTACGGAAAAAAGGACGCGCCCGTAGATGCAGACGAATGGTTGAATGTACCGGACAAGATGGTCAAAGTTTACGGCGCGATGGAACCCGCACGACTTTAAACCCATGCGTCTTAGCGAATCTAAGCAAAAGGTCGGCAGATCAAAGCAGGTTCATTTGCCTGAGATGAGCAGCCAAACACTATATTATATTGAGGATTGAAGATTATGAGCGGTTATTATCAGGAAGCTGTGCTGGACGTGCGG
>CAYUYL010000047.1:0-13395 GCA_964449195.1 uncultured Filomicrobium sp. | reverse complement strand
TCTTGATATATCGCAATATTTGGACGTTCATTGAGCAAACTCTTTTTGAGCCTCTCCGCGCTAAGTTTATTACATCGCCTGCCTGCTCCCCCGCCCACGAGATGACATGGCGCCCATGAGATCATGACGTTGGGTGGCCGGGCGGACTACTTATTGGTGGGGCGCCTTGTTCCAGGCAATGAAATCTGTATTTTTATATCCCGCTTTGCCATACAAATAGGGTTGGAAATTCAGAGTTGTTGTTATGCCACCCGCAGCCCGCAGAATAGCATCGCCTGCAGCTGTATCCCATTCCATTGTTGGGCCAAAGCGAGGGTAGATGTCTGCTTCACCTGTCGCCACCATGCAAAATTTAAATGATGAGCTAATAGGTTTCGTGCGCGTAATGGCTTGCGTACGCAGCCATGTCTGCGTCGTTGCATTAAGATGCGAGCTACTTGTCACAGCAAGGCGTTCTTGACCGCATATGTTGGATACTGCGATTTTTTTATCGGAGTTTCCAATAATTTCCTGTGCACCGGTCGTAACGTCACCGTAAAAGAGACGGTCGAGCGCCGGAGCAAAAATAACACCAAGCACAGGGTGCCGTTGCTCAATCAATGCGATGTTGACTGTAAAAGCACCTTCGCCACCGCGTTTTAGAAACTCTTTGGTGCCGTCCAGGGGGTCAACCAGCCAGAAGCGCTCCGGTGCTTCAATTTGATGGCTAACGGAGTTTTCTTCCGAGATGATGACCGTACCAGGAAGGAGGTCCATCAATACTGGCAGAATGCAGCTTTCAGCCCTACGGTCTGCTTCTGTAACAGGAGAACCATCTTTTTTTATTTCAGCCTTGCTGTGTCCCTTTGCATAAACATCCATGATCTGCCTGCCAGCCTCCTTTGCAACCGCAAGAAGAGGGGCTTTAAGTGTGCAGAACTCTACAGATTGTGTCTTCTGACCTGGCTTCATGCTGCAAAGTGCTTCCTTCACAAGGCTGGAATTGATAATCAGTCTCCGCGAATTCAAAGCCTGCTGTGCATATAATCAAACAAACGATCCATCTCCAGGCTGATTTTCTGCATCAAGTCGCAAACTTACCTTGACGGATGCTCAAGCGGCATGCCCAGTTTGATAAACAGCTTACGATAGGCAACCATCGCGGCATCATAGTTGTCCTGCAGTCCGCCTGTGATGGCATCTTTCTGCTCGTCCCAGGCGCCGTATTTCTTCTCGTTTGAAATATCAAAATCTGGCCAGGCAAACATGTCTCCACACTGAAAACATATGTCTACACTGGCGACCGGCTGATCTTGATCATTAAAAAAGACGAAGGCATGCCGTGGAAACGGACACTTGGAAACATCGTAGCTCCCTTTGGTGCTTTCGACAATGTTGGCAACTTGCTCACCAATCACCTGGTCTACGCGCCTTTCCGAATGAATGTGTTTGCTCCAGCGCCCATTTTGAATGATGCGCAATTGTACATTGCGATGGGGAAAGAAATTAAACGTAAATGCCTTGACATAGGCATAAGGCTGAAATGGCCAGTGTTTACCGGATTTTGCATTGTTATGAGTTTTCAGGCCCACACCCCATGATGCGGACGTAAGGAAAAAAATTGCCAAGCATGCTGAAGACAAGAAAAGCAGTGTCTGCTTGGTAAGTGCCTGCATTGTGGTTGTCTCTTTCCTGTGAAACAGTATTTTCAATGCGCATAATATCATGTTGCCGTTGTTGGCTTTATCTTGTGTGCTTGCGCCGTTGAATTCTTTAAGTTTGAGTTCAACAAAGAACGGATAAGGTTTTGTTTCACCTTGGAATCAATTTTCACACGTATCCGCAGGCGACGCAGCGTAAGATAGAAACACAATTTAAAACATTCCGGATCAGCTCTACAATATCACATCAGTGAAACTGTGCTGAACGCCAAAAAGCAACGGCTTATATGCTGGCATCCCTACGTTTTATAGCTATAAATAAAAAATAGCGCTGATGCCTTGTGCGCTCAGTCGTTGAGCACTTTCCCCACTGCAAGCGAATTCGTCTTGCAGGTTTGTATTATATTTATAGGACTGAAAAGCCTTCTCTGTCATTTGGCACGATGAATATCAACAGGATTTACATAGCCCGTAATGTGTCAAGCGCAGACTGGGCCATGAAATACGTATCTTGGTTGTCCGCATCTGCCAGGTCTTGCTCGGCAATGGCGATTTCACTTGCAATAGCCTCTTGGCTCGCGGTCGCGATGTCGAGTGCATATTCTGCCAGCACAGTCGTTTCCTGAGCGTTGATTTCCGCAAAGCCACCACGAACATAGATACTGCGTGTAATCGTGCTGCCGGACAGAACGTTAATCACACCGGGTTTTAATTTCACAATTGATGGCAGGTGACCGGCTAGAACACCAAGCTGTCCCTCGCTGCCTGGAAGTACAACGTGCTCAACGCTCTCAGATACCAGGACTCGTTCCGGGCTCACAAGTTCAAAGTTAAAATCTGCCATTATCGCTCACCTGTGTGCCATACATAGTGCCTGTCCGGCCTATGCTCCTACGCTGCCCATCATTACAAACGGGCCCCCTGATTTATTGAATCGATTCGCCCGCACTCGACAATTGAGCTGCTACCGCTTCAGGATCTTGCAGCTTTGTACCACAGAATGGACAATAGAAAACAGGGTGGTCAACAGTTAAGAGTGCCTCATCATCGGTTTCAATGTCTTCAATACCGAAACCAACAGCCATAAATAAGATATTGTTGTCGCGCACACCAATAAGCGGATCAAACTCATCGCCTGCCATAATACTGGAAAGCTCTTTACAGCAGGTGCCAAATTTCTCTGTCAAATTAATGTGCCTATTATTTTTGTATCTGTTGCCAGCGCCTTAATGGAGGAAAGGCGTCGGCGGATACCGTTTGTCACGCAGTCATGCAGAGTATGAGGCTACATATGCCTGCATATTATTTTTCCGATGTTATTGTTCCGCCTTTAAGCCGGTTCCCACAAATATCTCCTGCAAAATCATGGTTCTCTTAGGCGGCTTCAGCTAGCTTTTCTGCTTTTGCTATAGCTTCCTCGATTGTACCAACCATATAGAAGGCCTGTTCGGGAAGGTGATCGTAATCGCCGTTAACCAACCCTTTGAATCCTTTAATCGTATCATCCAGGCTGACCTGTATGCCAGGCGAACCAGTGAAGACCTCGGCGACGTCAAATGGCTGTGACAGGAAGCGCTCGATCTTCCGTGCACGCGAAACCGTCATCTTATCCTCTTCTGAAAGCTCGTCCATACCGAGGATGGCAATGATATCTTGCAGGGCTTTATAGCGCTGCAGCGTCGACTGAACAGAACGGGCGACGCTGTAGTGTTCTTCCCCGATAATACGCGGGTCGAGCATGCGGGATGTTGAATCCAGTGGGTCCACCGCAGGATAAATGCCTTTTTCAGCAATGGAGCGGTTCAAAACCGTTGTCGCATCCAAGTGTGCGAACGTTGAGGCCGGAGCGGGATCGGTCAAATCGTCAGCCGGAACGTACACAGCCTGAACAGATGTAATTGACCCCTTGGTCGTGGACGTAATGCGTTCCTGCATGGCGCCCATATCGGTGCCGAGTGTTGGCTGGTATCCCACAGCAGATGGAATACGCCCAAGCAAAGCGGACACCTCGGAACCCGCCTGAGTAAAGCGGAAAATGTTATCAACAAAGAAAAGCACATCCTGGCCCTGATCGCGGAAGTATTCCGCAGCTGTAAGGCCCGTCAGCGCAACACGTGCACGCGCACCTGGCGGTTCGTTCATCTGACCGTAAACAAGTGCACACTTCGAACCTGCAGCAGAACCATTATTTTCTTTTGGATCTTTGTTCACATTTGATTCGATCATTTCGTGATAGAGATCGTTGCCTTCACGCGTGCGTTCTCCAACCCCCGCAAAAACAGAGTAGCCCCCATGTGTTTTCGCAATATTGTTGATCAATTCCATGATCAAGACAGTTTTTCCAACACCGGCACCGCCGAAAAGGCCAATTTTACCACCCTTGGCATAGGGGCCCAAAAGATCGACGACCTTAATACCGGTTACGAGGATCTCAGATTCTGTTGACTGGTCTGTCAATTCTGGAGCAATTGCGTGAATAGGACGGCTTTCCTGAGCATTGATCGGGCCGGCTTCATCCACAGGTTGGCCGATCACGTTCATAATGCGGCCCAGAGTTTCTTCACCGACGGGGATTGCAATCGCGTTGCCGGTGTCACGCACTTCCTGACCGCGTACCAAACCTTCACTTGCGTCCATCGCAATAGTGCGAACCGTGTTCTCACCAAGATGCTGAGCAACTTCAAGAACCAGCAGTCCGTCGGGATTGTCTTTGGATTTGGCCGTCTCGTTGGTGGTTTCCAATGAATTCAGAATAGCTGGCAATTCGCCGTCAAATTGCACGTCGACAACGGCGCCCATAACCTGGCGAATGCGTCCGATATTTTCAGCCATGATAAGTTTTGTCCTCGTGCACGTGTTAGGTCTAAAGCGCCTCGGCGCCTGAGATAATCTCAATCAATTCCTTGGTGATCTGTGCCTGGCGCTGACGGTTGTAACTAATTGTCAGCTTATCAATCATTTCACCCGCGTTACGTGTTGCATTGTCCATTGCCGTCATGCGTGCGCCCTGTTCTGAAGCAGCATTCTCAAGCAACCCTCTAAAGATTTGCGTGGCAATGTTACGGTTTAGCAAGAAGCTGAGAATTTCTTCTTCACCTGGTTCATAATCATAGAGTGCCGTGGCACCTTGTGCGTTTGCATCATCCTCATCATCTTCAGGAAGACTGGCCGGGATTAACTGCAGTGCGGTCGGGCTTTGCGCGATGACAGAACGAAATTCAGAATAATAAATACTACAGACGTCAAATTCGTTATTGTCAAACATCTGCAGCAGCTTTTTCGCAATACCTTCTGCGTTTTCAAACCCAACCTGTTTGACCTCTTTCAGATCCACACGATCAAGCATAAGGTCGGCAAATTGACGTTTCAGAATATCATATCCCTTACGTCCGACATAAAGTATCTTGACCGTCTTGCCTTCTGACTGCAGGCGCATGATATCCTGACGTGCCAGACGAGCAATATTGGAGTTGAAGCCACCGCACAAGCCGCGCTCGGCTGTCATGACGACAAGCAAATGCGTGTCGCTCTTTCCTGTTCCGACTAAAAGTGGTGAAGCACCTTCACGGCTGGTCAAACCTTTGTTCAGGTTTGTCAACACTTTGCCCATCCGTTCTGCGTAAGGCCGCGATGAAATCACGGCATCTTGCGCACGGCGCAGCTTAGCAGCCGCAACCATTTGCATGGCCTTGGTAATTTTCCGCGTTGCCTTAACTGACGCGATTCGATTTCTTAAATCCTTAAGGCTTGGCATCCAGTGCTCCGCAGCTCTTTGAGGTCAGGATGGCATAATCAGGTGAGATTACGGTTCAGGCTGAAAATCCTGTGCCGAAATCATCAAGCAAGCTGATCAATTCTTTTTCCGTATCTGCTGACAATTTCTTTTCAGAGCGGATTGTCTCAAGAACATTTTGCCCGCTGTCGCGCATGTAGACAAGAAACTGTTTTTCGAATTCACCGATCGCAGAGACGGGCAATGAGTCAAGGTAACCCTTTGTGCCGGCAAAGATAACACAAACCTGCTCTTCCGTCTTGAGGGGGGAGAACTGAGGTTGCTTCAATAGCTCTGTCAGGCGTTCACCGCGAGCCAGCATCTTTTGCGTCGCCGCATCGAGATCTGACCCAAACTGAGCGAATGCAGCCATTTCGCGGTATTGTGCAAGCTCGCCTTTAATCGAACCGGCAACTTGCTTCATGGCTTTAATTTGTGCCGATGATCCAACGCGGGAAACCGACAGGCCGACGTTTACGGCAGGACGGATACCTTGGTAGAACAAATCTGTCTCCAAGAAAATCTGGCCATCCGTGATCGAAATCACATTCGTTGGAATATAAGCTGAAACATCGTTCGCCTGTGTTTCGATAACGGGAAGCGCTGTTAAAGACCCAAGACCATTGTCTTCGTTGAGTTTAGCCGCGCGCTCAAGCAAGCGTGAGTGAAGATAGAAAACATCACCTGGATAAGCTTCACGGCCAGGCGGACGGCGCAGCAGAAGAGACATCTGGCGATAGGCAACAGCCTGCTTGGACAAGTCGTCATAGCCAATAACTGAGTGCATGCCGTTATCGCGGAAATATTCACCCATGGCGCATCCGGTGAACGGTGCAAGAAATTGCATTGGCGCCGAATCTGAAGCAGTGGCTGCGACAACAATGGAATACTCCATCGCGCCGCTTTCTTCCAAAACCTTGACGAACTGCGCAACGGTCGAACGTTTCTGACCCACGGCAACGTAAATGCAATAAAGTTTCTGACTTTCGTCATCACTTTCATGCAGCGGCTTTTGGTTAAGGAACGTGTCTAGAATAATTGCAGTCTTACCAGTTTGACGGTCACCGATAATAAGTTCGCGCTGGCCACGGCCAACAGGGATCAAAGCGTCAACGGCCTTCAGACCCGTTGACATGGGCTCATGAACAGATTTACGAGGCAAAATCCCAGGTGCTTTCACGTCAACACGGCGTTTTTCCGCGCTCTCAATCGGACCTTTGCCGTCAATCGGATTGCCCAGGCCATCGACAACACGGCCTAGCAGGCCTTTGCCAACCGGAACTTCCACAATGGCACCGGTTCGTTTGACTGTGTCGCCTTCATGAATGTTACGGTCATCACCGAAGATCACCACACCGACATTGTCAGCTTCGAGGTTAAGCGCCATGCCGCGCAGACCGTCTTTGAATTCGACCATCTCACCGGCTTGGACGTTGTCTAGACCATAAACACGGGCGATGCCGTCGCCGACGGACAACACCTGGCCTATTTCAGAGACTTCCGCCTCTTGGCCAAAATTTTTGATCTGCTCCTTGAGAATCGAGGAGATTTCAGCGGCCCGGATATCCATTTAGCCAACCTCTTTCATGCGCATCTTGAGCGTTGAGAGCTTCGTGCGAAGCGACGAATCTATCATCCGGCTGCCGATCTTGACCACGAGGCCGCCGAGCAGAGACGGATTAACTTGCGTGCTGACTTGCACGTTCTTACCAATTGAAGACATAAGTGTTTGTTGAAGTGCGTTAATTTGATCATCACTTAGCGGCGTCGCACTGGTGACTTCGGCCTGCACCTCGCCGCGCGCATTTACCGTAAAAACGCGAAATGATTTGATGATTTCAGGCAAAGCAAACAAGCGGCGATTTTTTATAACCAGCTTTATAAAATTGGTTGTTAACGGCGACAAGCCCGCCTGTTTCGATATTGCTTCCATGGCCTTCGTTTGATCTTCAGCGGAAAACACTGGGCTTTTGAGCATACGGCGCAGGTCTTCACTGTCATCAAGCATAGCCTGAAGCTTGTCTATATCAGCCTCAGTTTGCGGCAGTTGTGACTGCTCCTGAGCCAGATCAAACAGAGCAGATGCATACCGTCCGGGTACGCTATTTGTCATTTGTTGTTCAGTCGCCACGTCGTGCGCTTTCGTTCATTGCGGGATATAGAGCGGAAGATTTACTCTGCACGCCAGAGAATATCCACCCTGATAACCCGTTCCAGTAGAAAATACGAACAGAAAATGGAAAAGCCTTACGTTTGATGTGATCTATCATGTGCAGTCATTTGTCCTATCACGCGCTTCAAGCACGAATCAACAGCTCCAGCTGGGCCGCAATGCCGCATTTGTGAAAATAAGCGGAAAGGGTGCAGATGCGCAAAAGGCCATTGTGCGCAATGTAAGTGATCGCTCTGCTAGAAAAGATCGTTGAGGCCGCTGCCGGTTGTTGCGATAAGGTAGAATGCAATGACAATCATGGTAAGCGGAAATGCAAAGCGTTGGAAAGCTGCGATTCCCCACTGCATTGATGCACGGCCGGATATTGGATTGCTGTCTTTAAGAATTGTTAGGCCGATCATCATGGCTACGGCGGCGTATGTAAGGATAAACATTTTATCTGACAGGGTCGCCTGGTCCGTGTCGACTTTCGGTAACGCCAAATAAAGAGCAATGGAAGACAGCAGAGCTGTTACCTGTATCGCAACAATCGAATCAAAGCGCCGTGAGGGCAGAAACACTGAGAAATAGGTAACCAGCAGAATAAAACTAAGCGGTACGATCACGCGAATGTAGTAATCGACGGAGATGCGTTGTGCGACCCATGTTTGATTGAATTTGTAGATCGGCACAAGTTGTTGTTCCGGTCCATTGGCGGAAATGGTCGAAATGATATCTTGCTCGGAGCCGACATACTGGTCTTTTAACGACCAGCCATCAAGGTTGCCGCTGGTGTTGCGCTGGTGCTGTGCGAGTGGCTGTATGAGAAAGGGCCGACCCGCATTAACGGCCTGGAAAGAAATTGAAAGGCGTTGTGTGTCAAACGGGTAGCTTCCAAGCTCAGGATTAAAATGGAATGTTCCGGATACCTTATAGACCTTCACACCTGCTGGAAATCGTGAGCCGGAGTTGCCATCATGCAGCTCGCGGTTTGTGATCAGGCGTTCGCGGCCAAACTGGGAGCGGACGGCGTTGGTAAAATCCAGCGCCTTGATTGAGATCCGATTGTCAACGCTTTTCAGTGACAGATAAAACTCTGCATCGAACTGGCGTTCATTGGAGTCGATACGTGCCAGGCGGATGAGGCCAATCGACATGTCGATAACCGGGCTTTTAACGATTGATGCATTGACACGGCGATATTGAATGGGGGCCAAAGCTGCCGATTGCGGATCGGTGGAGTAGGTTGTGATCAGGATGTCACTGGCAACGGCGCGGTTTTTGGTAAACGTCCAGTCCTGCCAGAGGCCTTTGTAAACCTGGCGGCCTTCGAAATATCCATGTAATTTGTTCGCTATATGCTGTCTGAGCGTTTGTGGGTCGCTCCCTTCCGGAGCGTTTCTTGCCTGCTTTATCATCAAATGCAGAATATCGCGGTATTGCATGCCGCGCCCAATAGCACGGCGATTGGAGCTTGAAAAAATTTGTTCCTTGCTCAGTTGAGCCTTCGGTTTGCAATGTCCGCCTTCGGCCCAGCCTTTGGTGTTGGCCCGGTTGGGCGTATCCTCAAAAATCCATTCGGCCTGGTTCGATGACGTCCAGATCAGTTGCCGCAATCTCTCGTTATAGACATACGGCACACCATCGCGTCCCAATTGATAAAACTTGAGGTCGCTTGGCAGAGCTTTCGATAGTCGCAGGACGGTGGCAATACGGCCATACAATATAAGGATGGGCGTGCGAATGCCGGATTTGACAAGCTCCTGGAGCACCTCAGCACCCGGCCCACTTTGCACGGCGAGTATAATCATATCCGCCTGTGCTTGTTCGACTCCGCGTACAACATCGATGATGGTTTCAGAGGCAACGCTATAATTGGACACCATGACACGGCGATCCATGGCGAGTGCAGGCCGGCTCTCGGGATTGGCAAGGCCATCTCCGAGAGAGGCGCTGTAAAGGTCACCTTCAATGCCGATAAACGCAGGCCGTGAGATGCCTTTATCTTTCAGAAAAGCGCGCACGACGTCCAATTCGTCTTCAATGGCGCTGGCCATCGAGAAAACGTTCTTGTAGGGCGCGTAAATCTGGCTGACTGAGATATCTGTGACAAAAGGCAGTTGGCTGGCTCCAATTTGGTCGCCAGCGCGCTGGAACACGTATTGTCCACGGGTTGAACTGCCAAGTCCGGCGAGGCCGATCAGAGTGGGGTCCGCTATCGCCTGTTTGACGATTTCCAATGTCTTTTGCGGGTTTTCCTGGTCGTCGAAAATTTCCAGTTCAACCCGGCGGCCCAACAAGCCTCCGGCTTCATTGACGGCGTTGATTTCTTTCCTGGCCAGGCGCCGTACAGCTTTGAGGACGCCGGCATCGTAGCATCTGTCAGCATCGGAACTTATCAGAAGGCCAAATTTAAGAGGTGGTGCGTTCGAGGTTTTATGATTTGAGGCTTTGTTATCTTGAGCTTGGGCAGATGAAAGCACCCCAAAAAACACGAAGAAACATGCATGTAGTGTAAATATGTGTAGCCAAGACAATCGGTTATACCAAAGCGGCAACCCTACTTTTGTCATCCCTGTCATTGCCGTGTTTGGCTTTGCCATGGGCCCGTGCCTCCATCTCTTCATGCAGGTTTCAGCTGACAGCTTTCTTATTCAAGCCCAAGCTTTTGTTTGACAATTTTATGAACTGTTTGCGGGTTTGCCTTACCTTCCGTGGCTTTCATAACCTGGCCAACGAACCAGCCGGCGAGTTTTGGATTTTCTCCAACTTTTCCGGCCTGGGCAGGATTGTCCGTGATAATTTGGTCTACGGCAGCTTCGATCGCGCCTGTGTCTGTGACCTGCTTAAGGCCGCGCTGCTCGACAATCTCAACAGGGTCGCCGCCCTCAGACCACAAGATCTCAAAGACGTCTTTGGCGATTTTGCCGGAGATTGTTTGATCTTCAATCAATCCGAGCAGGCGGCACAGCTGACTGGCACGAACGGGTGATTTGTCAATCTCAAGGCTTTCCTTGTTCAGGCGGCCGAAGACTTCGTTGATGACCCAGTTTGCAGCCAGTTTGCCTTCACGCCCATCAGCCGCAGCCTCAAAATAATCTGCGCTTTCCTTTTCAGTCACCAGGATGCGGGCGTCGTAAGGTGTCAGAGCATAGTCTTTGATCAAGCGTTCAAACTTTGCATCCGGAAGCTCCGGCAAGTCAGCAGCCAGTTCTTTGATATAAGCTTCCGAAATTTCCAGGGGGAGAAGGTCCGGGTCAGGGAAATAGCGGTAGTCGTGGGCTTCTTCCTTGGAGCGCATTGCGCGTGTTGCGCCGGAATTAGGATCAAACAGCCGTGTTTCCTGCGCGATCTCACCGCCGTCCTCCAAAATATCGATCTGGCGGTGGGACTCGGCTTCGATCGCCTGACCGATGAAGCGTATGGAGTTTACATTTTTGATTTCACAACGCGTGCCGAGCTGCGCTCCGGGACGCCGAACCGAGACGTTGACATCAGCGCGCAGATTGCCCTTTTCCATATCGCCGTCGCAGGTTCCGAGATAGCGCAAAATAGTGCGGAGTTTGGAGACATAGGCCTGCGCCTGTTTGGCCGAGCGCAACTCAGGCCGCGATACGATTTCCATCAAGGCAACGCCTGAACGGTTCAAATCGACGTAGGAATAGTCAGGATGCATGTCATGAACGGATTTGCCCGCGTCCTGCTCAAGGTGCAGGCGCTCAATTCCAATTTTATGGATCTCACCATCAACCTCGATTTCAATTGTGCCCTCGCCGACGATCGGCTGCTTGAACTGTGAGATCTGATATCCTTGCGGCAAATCCGGATAAAAATAATTTTTCCGGTCAAACACGGAGTGCGTATGAATATGGGCATTGAGGCCAAGGCCGGTGCGGATCGCCTGGGCGACGCATTCCTGGTTAATTACCGGGAGCATACCGGGCATGGCCGCGTCAACGAGTGACACATGGCTATTCGGCGCGCCGCCAAACTCAGTTGAGGTGCCTGAAAACAATTTCGCGCGTGAATTGACCTGCGCGTGCACTTCCAGACCGATCACGACTTCCCAGTCTCCGCTGGCGCCGGTAATGAGAGTATCCGGGGTAGTGGCCGCCTTGGCATTCATTAACAATGTCCCGTTATCCTAAAATCTAAAGCATCCTCTTGATGCGTAATCCGTAGCAAATGAGGTCCAAAGATGTAAACAAACGCTTTTCAATATGCACGTGCCTGGGGCTTTATAACTTGGCCTCACATTGTTACACAGTGAGCACAGCTCGTTAGGTATCAAGAAAGATGCGTCTATCTAGGCCTATATCAGATCGTGCAATTCAGATATGTAATTGATGAATAGAAACATATGTTGTGACATAATGGATATCATGGCTTTGAAACGTTGCATCGCTTTAGCCTCATTGTCGATCTTAGTGGCAGCAACAGCGCCTGCTTCAGCAGGGCAATTGCTGGATGATAGTAGCGCGGGGTGGCCGCCGATCTGGTCTGCGGGTGCGACGGTATCAATTAGCCCTGAATATGAAGGCTCTGATGAGTATAAAGTTACTGCCATCCCATATGTTTTTCCAAGCTTTGGTCTGGCCGCAAGCCGCATCGAGGTGCGTGGGGCTGATGATGTCCGCTTTAAGGTGCTGCGCGAGGATCGTTTTGAGCTTGGACCGCTTGCAGGCTATCGCTTCGATCGCGAAGAAGGCGATGGTCCGAAACTGGCAGGTCTGGGAGATGTCGATGGCGGCCTAGTTGTCGGCGGGTTTATGAGGGCTGCGTTGCTGCCGTCCCTTTATGCCGGTGTTTCTTATCACCGTACTGTTACGGGCGATGTGGATGGCGGACAGTTGCGCTTTGGCCTTGAGTACGAGACAAAGCCAACGTACAGCGTTTCTGTATTTGCACGTGCAGGCGCAACGTATGCGGATGATGCATATATGGATGCTTACTTTGGCGTGACGTCAGCACAGCAGGGGACTTCAGGCGCCGGTTTGCAGGCGTTTGATGCTGATGCCGGAATTAAAGATGTTTACGCAACTCTTGGGGCGCAGATACAGCTAGCCGAGCGTTGGAAGCTCAACCTCAAAGGACAATATACCCGTCTGGTCGGTGATGCGGCAGACAGCCCCGTTATTGAAACAGAAGATCAGTTTTCGGGGTCCGCCGGAATTATTTATCGCTTCGGACCGCGCAAATCCTCAGCTAATTAAGGTGGCGGTAAATAAGATAACAATATCAACAGCAAGGATCGTGGCGCGTCAGGCGCCGTTTTCTGATTAATCCGAAGCTGATTGCCATTGCTCAACCGGCAATCGAGCTTTAATCCATCCTTCATGCCGTGCGGTGCCAAACATGCCGCCAAGAACGTTTATAATATTTTTGCCTTCCAGCTGTTTGAATTGGCGCTGAAGATGTCGTGTGCGTCCTCCGGTTGCGCATATAAGGGCAATTGGTTTGTCGGAAGCATCACCCATTGCCGCTTTTAGGGCAGCAACGAACGCTGGTCTCGGCTGATACATTGTAATCGGCTTTGCAACAGACGCGATGCCAGATTGGTGCCATTCCTGCGGCCTTCTGATATCCACAAGCACAATTTCACCGCGTTTGACACGCTCGTACGCCTCATGCACCGTTATATTATCTGCGTTTGCCGCGATTGGTTGACTGGTTATGACGACCATAATAATCAAAGCAATCGCTGCGGCGCATAAAATGTAGAGCAGGCTTCTGCCGAAGCTCGGATATTGCATAGTCATCGAGGTTCTCACCTTATTGTGAATTCTCCACCGGCTAAAAGCCGGTGGCTTCAAGTTACGGCTAAAAGCCGG
>CAYUYL010000046.1:7643-13513 GCA_964449195.1 uncultured Filomicrobium sp. | reverse complement strand
GCATTGAATCATAACTGATTCCAGTGACTCAACATTTTTATGGACGGGCTCTTATGACAGCTTGAACGCCATGCTTATAAGACAACATGATATACGAAAGATACAGCTTGCTAAGCCGTCACTTTGTTTCACCATCTCTTATATGCCGCACTCGGTATCATTATCTAGGGTGTTTTCGCATCAAGCTGCACCACACGTAGAACCATATCACTGATGTTATAATGAGATGAGCGAATTTTGCGATTCAACCTGAAACGAAAACACCCTAAGCGTTCTTAAAATTCGCCGCCGGCAAACGAGACGCCCGAGAGCTTGCACATCTCTTCTTTCCAGGAGATCAGGTCATCAGCTGTGAATTTGCTCAAATGGTCATGGCCACAGGCACGTGCCATCACTTGCATCAGTTCGACGGAAGCCTTGAAAAAGTTTGTCAGGCGTGTGGCTGATTTTTCTACGATGATCCTGGAGACTAAATGTGGTTTCTGAGTGGCGATGCCAACCGGGCAATTGTTGGTGTGGCAGGCACGCATACCAAGGCAGCCGATGGCCTGGATCGCGGCATTTGAGACGGCAATCGCGTCTGCACCAAGGGCCATGGCCTTCAGGAAGTCCGCGGGTTCTCTGAGGCCGCCGGTGATAATCAGTGTCACATCTTTGCGGTCAAGTTTGTTGAGGTGCCGCCGGGCACGGGCCAGTGCCGGAATTGTCGGCACGGAAATATTATCGCGGAAAATGACGGGTGCAGCCCCGGTGCCCCAGCCGCGGCCGTCGAGAATGATGTAATCAACGCCAACCTCGAGGGCGGCATCGATATCTTTTTCAATGTGCTGGGCTGATAATTTGTAACCTATAGGAATACCGCTGGTGCGGTCGCGGACCCCATCGGCAAATTCCTTGATTTGGGAAACCTCCGTCCAATCCGGAAAGCGGCCTGGAGAAATGGCGGCTTCGCCCTCGTTGAGGCCACGAACTTTGGCAATTTTGCCAATCACTTTCTCACCTGGTAAATGGCCGCCGGTTCCGGTTTTGGCACCCTGGCCGCCTTTGAAATGAAAGGCCTGCACGTTTTCCAGTTTGTCCCAGGAGAACCCGAAGCGGCCTGAGGCCAGCTCATAGAAATAACGGGAATTGGCCTGTTGTTCTTCTGGAAGCATCCCGCCTTCACCGGAACAGATGCCCGTGCCGGCGCGCTCCGCGCCCATGGCAAGTGCAACTTTTGCGGGCTCTGAGAGGGCGCCGAAGCTCATGTCCGACACGAAAATCGGAATTTCAAGCCGCAGCGGTTTCTGGGCATTGGGGCCGATGACAACGTCGGTGCCGACAGATGCATCATCTAGCAGTGGCGGGCGATGGAGCTGGGCGGTGAGAAGTTGAATGTCTTCCCAGGCTGGTAGTTCGCTGCGCGGCACGCCCATCGCGGAAACAACGCCATGGTGGCCGGTCTTGCTTAAGCCATTTTTGGCGTAACCTTGGATCAGCTTGACATGGGGTTCAACCTGGTCGCCATGAATATCGGCATGAATGCCCTGGTATTCGTCTCTGTTATAGGGTTGCGGGTTAGCGCGTTCCCATTCGGCAATCTCATCTGCATCGACGTAGACTTTGCCGCCTCTGATCCAGCTTTTAAATTTATTAAGCACCTCGCTGTTGGCATACGCGCTGATACCAGTTTGAATGCGGTAGTCCCAATAGTGAAGTCCGCAAATCAGATTATCACCATCGACGTATCCGTCGGACAATAGCGCACCACGGTGCAGGCAGCGGCCGTAGAGCACCGACACGTCGTTGTCATAACGAATAATCACGAGATCGACGTTGGCCACCAAGGCATAGCTCGGTTCACGATCCTTAAGGTCTGAAAAATTGGCGATGACGGTTTTCTTCACGGCTGGTGCTCCCAGTTTTTCTATGATTGAATAACGTCGCCGGTGCGTGTGGGTATTTCTGAAACGGTTCTGTTTTCCGGGCATTCACCCTTTCGCTCAGTCATGCGGCCGTACCATCGGGCAAATGGAGCGGCGGTGAAGCCGTGCGCAAAAATGGAGATGACAATTGTGAGAACGGCCGTCACCAGGATTGTTTCGGCTGCCTCTGATTTCAGCTCTTCAAGCAGCAGCAGGCCGAATAAAATGGAGGCCAGACCGCGTGGTCCGAACCAACCAAGGAAGCCTATTGTTGGCACACTCAATCCGGAGCCGATCAGGGATAGAGCCACTGGCAGCATTCGTATAACCGTCAGGCTGAGCAGCGCATAGGCGAACATCGGCCAGGTAAGATGCCCGGCCAGTTCGGGCAGCATCACCGCACCGAACACCAGAAAAGCGACAAGGATCAGCATTTGGCCTTCCGCCTCGGCAAATTCGAGGATGAATTTGCACTGTCCGTCAAGGATGCGCCCAAACGCAAGGCCGGCCACGAATACCGCAATAAAGCTGTTGCCGCCCACTGCACCTGCGCCGGCAAACGCAAGCGCCACGGTTGCCAGAACCATGGGGCCTTCGAAGACGTCATCCATCCATCCCGCTCTGTTTGCCCTGACTGCCAGATAACTGATCGCAATGCCCACACTAAGACCGACCAGGGGGCCGAGCGTCAGTTGTTTGATGGTGAACAGAACGAGATCGCTTGAATTGCCTGCCGCAGCGCTCATCGTCACCAGAGCTGCCAAAAGATAAACAACAGGCACGGCGATACCGTCGTTCAGGCCGCTTTCGACATTCAGCGCCTGGCGAATGCGTACCGGCACTGCGCTGCTGGTGACGACGGCCTGTCCGAGAGCGGCATCCGTCGGTGCAAGCAGGGCTGCTTCCATCACGCTCAGACCAAGGGGCAGCGCCAGCGCAGCCGCCGTGCCAAGCACAATAATAAGCGGCATACCAATGGCAAGCATACGCATGGGAATATCATGATCGCGGGCCAGCAGGCGAACATCAATGCGGGCGGCATCGGAAAACAGCACCAGTGCAAGCGTGATTTCTGCCAGCATATGGACGATGTCGTGCGAGACCTTCATGTCAAGCAGGTCCAGCCCGGCTGTGCCGATACCAAGGCCGAACAGCGCAAACACCATCGGCGGCGTAATCATGGTGTTGTTGAGGCGGCCTGAGATGAGGCTGAAGGCCAGTACGCCAAAACCAATCGCCGCAAGCCAGACCATGGCTGCTCCCCTTTGCGAAACACGGCAAACTCCTTGCTCGATGCAAGTTGATATCAAAGGGTTATAGCGAATAGCGATCGCAACTCAACCGTTGCTATCCATAAAGTGATTGTATGTCAGCAAGGCCGTCGCCCGCGAATATAAGTTTGAGGATCTAAGCTGTGTTTGTTTCAAAAATCACATATATCAGATGCTGACAGCATGTGAAAAATAAAGCCTCTTCCACGTCTCTCAGTCCTGCCTCAGGCCGCCTTGGGTAATGATGAAATTGGCTATGGCTTCGATGCCGTTGCTGTGTTTGAGGCTGGTGAAGCCGAAGGGACGGCCCTCGCGCATACGGGTTGCGTCGCGTTGCATCACCTCGAGGTCTGAGCCGACGTGCGGGGCGAGATCGGTTTTGTTGATGACCAGAAAGTCGGATTTGGTGATGCCGGGGCCGCCTTTGCGTGGGATCTCTTCACCCTGGGTGACATCGATGACGTAGATCGTCAGATCTGCCAAGTCCGGCGAGAACGTGGCTGCAAGGTTATCGCCGCCCGATTCGATCAGCACAAGTTCCAAATCCGGCAGGCGTTGGCGCATCTCGGCTATCGCGTTGAGATTCAACGAGCAGTCTTCACGTATGGCTGTGTGCGGGCAACCGCCGGTTTCCACGCCCATCACACGCTCCGATGGCAGCGCCTGAGCCCGCATCAGGAATTCGGCATCTTCCCGTGTGTAAATGTCATTGGTGATGACACACATGTCAAATTTGTCAGCCAATGCCTTGCAAAGCGCTGCGGTTAATGTCGTTTTGCCGGACCCGACGGGGCCGCCGATGCCAACGCGGAGTGGACCGTGAGGTGTGATCATGAGCGAAACAGCCTTGTCGTTTGGGTTTCGTGCAGTATGCAGGCTAAATCGACGCCATACGTGGCGCTGCCCAGATCCGCTTCAGTGGCAGATACCGCCTGTTCGCTGAGACGGCGCAGATTGGGCATGAGATCTGCTATCACCCGCTGGCCGCCAACCTGGCCGATAACGCCAAGGCGGATGGCTGCCGAGATCTGGTTTGAGGCAAAGGCAATGGCGTAAGATTCCAGCGCGCCATCGGCAGCAATAGCGTGTTCGCTTGCGGCTAGGGCAACGGCGACCGGCAATGTCATTGAGTTGTCTGGAATGATGTCATCCATTGCGCGATGCTGTTTGGGCCGCCACGCCTCCCGATAGGCCGTCCAGAAACTGCGGCCCTGATCGAGCGTTTCCTGCGCTCGCTCCGCCGAGGGCTGAAGAGCCGCGGATAAATCCGCCAGTTCCTGTATTTGCGGGTCAGAATCCGAGCGCATGACAAGTGACATCAGAATCAGATCGTTACGTAAGGCGCCGTGCAGGCAGCTCATTTCCATCCAGCTTTGCAGGTTCTCTGCATTGCTGACCCAGCCTTGTGTGACAGCCGTCTCAAGGCCCTGGCTATAAGCGAATGCGCCGGTTGGAAAAGCTGGCGACATCCAGACAAGCAGCTCAGCGGGCATGCGGCCATGGGCGCTTTTCATGTCGGGTTGTGTGTCGTTCATTAAGGCTGCTCGTTGTGCGTATGGCCGCCGTGATGTGTGTGGTGACCATGACCTGAATGGCTGGCGGTATGACCATGCGCATGATGATGGTGGCCATGCTCCAGAGAGCCATGGCCGCCGTAAGCGCCGCCTTCCGGTTCAAACGGCCGCTTAATCTCGCTGACTGTGCCGCCAAGGCCTTGCACCATGTCAGCCAGGACGTGATCGGGCTGGATATAAATTGCGGTGCCTGTCATTTCGGCGGGTGTGTGCCGGTTGCCGATGTGCCAGGCGATGCGCGAAAGCGTCAATTGGCTGTCAGCGGTTACTTCAAGCAACGGTTCAGCCGCAGCCCGAATAATAATAACATTGCCACCGTCTGTCGTGAGGCCGGAGCCCTCAGGCATGTAAGTTGCTTCAGCCAGATTAAGCAGAAAGTCGTCGCCACAATCTGTTGTCAAAACGACGCGCCGGCGATACCGGTTTTCGCGCGTCAGTGTGATGGTGCGGCTGGGCGAAGCCAGCCGCTTATCCGGTGGTAAAATAACTCTTGTCGCGTGCTCCATCAAAAGGCCTAATACAGAAAATAGCGCTGCGCCATAGGCAGCTCATCTGCTGGTGCGCAGACCAGCAATTCGCCATCCGCGCGCACTTCATAGGTTTCCGGATCAACGGAGATATCTGGCGTGGCATTATTCATCACCATGTCAGCCTTTGAAATACCGCCGCGCACATTCTGGATGGCGACGAGATCCTTATTCAACTTCAGCTGATCCGCTAGGCCGTTATTAAGGGCTGCGCCGGAGACGAACGTCACGGAGGTGCGTGTGAGAGCCGATCCGAACGCGCCGAACATCGGGCGATAATGCACGGGTTGCGGCGTTGGAATAGAAGCGTTGGGGTCGCCCATCTGGGCCGCTGCAATTGCACCACCTTTGATCACCATGTCCGGTTTGACGCCGAAGAAGGCAGGCGACCAGAGCACAAGGTCTGCCAGCTTCCCGGTCTCAACCGAACCAATATGTTTCGACATGCCATGGGCGATTGCCGGGTTGATCGTGTATTTGGCGATATACCGCTTTACCCTGCTGTTATCATTGTCCTTGCAATTGTCTTCCGGCAGCGCGCCGCGCTGCACTTTCATTTTATGCGCCGTTTGCCATGTACGAATAATGACCTCG
>CAYUYL010000046.1:0-7633 GCA_964449195.1 uncultured Filomicrobium sp. | reverse complement strand
GTCCGAGGCCATCATGGAAAGCGCGCCGATATCATGAAGAATATCTTCTGCAGCAATTGTCTCTTTACGGATGCGGCTTTCGGCAAACGCCAGATCTTCCGGAATTGAAGAGTCGAGATGGTGACACACCATCAGCATATCGAGGTGCTCATCAATTGTGTTGACCGTAAACGGGCGCGTCGGGTTGGTGGAGGATGGTAAAACGTTGGCCAGGCCCGCAACGCGTATAATGTCGGGCGCATGACCGCCACCCGCCCCTTCCGTGTGGAAGGCATGAATTGTGCGGCCTTTGAAAGCGGCGATCGTATCCTCAACAAAACCGCTTTCGTTAAGCGTGTCTGTGTGGATCATCACCTGGATGTCGTAATCGTCAGCGACGCCAAGGCAGGTATCGATTGCAGACGGTGTTGTGCCCCAGTCTTCGTGCAGCTTTAGCGCGCATGCACCGGCCCTAATCTGTTCGACGAGCCCCATCCTGTCGGATGCATTGCCCTTGCCGGCAAAGGCCAGGTTCATTGGAAAAGCATCTGCGGCGCGCAGCATGGTTTCAATGTGCCATGGCCCCGGTGTACA
Organism: uncultured Filomicrobium sp.; assembly: GCA_964449195.1. Lineage (GTDB taxonomy): Bacteria > Pseudomonadota > Alphaproteobacteria > Rhizobiales > Hyphomicrobiaceae > Tectiglobus. The sequence goes on along the minus strand of CAYUYL010000046.1, from coordinate 7,060 downwards.
TGTTGTTGCGTTGGTGCCGGTTGCCGGGCCGGTGCCGCCGCCGAGCATCGTGGTAACGCCTGACATCAATGCTTCTTCAATCTGCTGCGGGCAAATAAAGTGGATATGCGCATCAAAGCCGCCGGCGGTCAGGATTTTACCCTCTCCGGCGATCACTTCGGTTCCCGGGCCGATGATGATTGAAACACCGGGCTGGATATCGGGGTTGCCCGCCTTTCCAATTGCCAGGATGCGGCCATCCTTCAGCCCGACATCGGCTTTGAAGATGCCGGTGTGATCAACAATCAGCGCGTTTGTGATAACGGTATCAACGGCACCGTCTGCACGGGTCACCTGAGCCTGGCCCATCCCATCTCGGATGACCTTACCACCGCCAAATTTAACTTCCTCACCGTAAGTGGTGTAATCTTTTTCGACTTCGATAAGCAGCTGGGTATCGGCAAGGCGGACCTTATCACCGACTGTCGGGCCGAACATGTCTGCGTACGTTTCGCGGGCAATTTTAAATGACATTATCTCAAACCTCTAAAGCTTGCCCATGATTTGCTGGCGGAAGCCGTGAACGGTGCGTGTCCCATCAAGTGCCACCAATGTCACGGTGCGCGATTGGCCCGGCTCAAATCTTACGGCGGTTCCTGCTGGAATATCAAGGCGGTAGCCACGCGCTCGCTCACGATCAAATTGCAGCGCAGAATTTGTTTCGAAGAAGTGATAATGGCTGCCGACCTGGATTGGGCGGTCGCCTGCATTTGCCACGGTCAGCTCGATCGTTTCACGGCCTGCGTTCAATTCGATCTCGCATGCCGATATGAGGTATTCTCCAGGTATCATTTATGCCTCCGCATACCTTTGCAGCATGCTATTCTGATAAAAATTCGCCCATTTATGTTATGGGTTGTGCCGAATTTAGCGGATGGGGTTGTGCACGGTCACCAGCTTGGTTCCGTCTGGGAAAGTTGCTTCCACCTGAACATCGTGAATCATCTCAGCAATACCTTCCATCACCTGCTCGCGGGTGATAACTGAAGCGCCCGCCTGCATCAGATCTGAAACAGATCGCCCATCGCGCGCGCCTTCGATCACAAAATCGGTGATTAACGCGATAGCCTCGGGATGATTAAGCTTGACGCCGCGTTCCAGTCTACGGCGCGCGACCATCGCGGCCATGGAAACCAAAAGCTTGTCTTTTTCTCTCGGTGTTAAGTTCACGTTGTACGCCCGCCTTTAACGTATTGGTCCTTTGTTTGAGTTTGGCTTGCTTAGACACCGAAGTCCAGTGCAATGTAACCTTTGTTTGATGATCATCCTCATGACAAGGCTGTAAATGACGGCAAGACTGTTTCATATTCAGGCATCCTGACGTCTTATCAGGCATTGAAAACGAGTAAGATTGTGATCTATTGTATTATGGCCACTTTTGCGTGGCTGATATTTGCAGGCTACAATTGTTGATTAACATACGTTGCGCATATGCATATCAAAACAGTATGTGTTTCCTGATCTTACGGCGTCACAAATGTTTCGATAAGAGACGTGTCTCCAGATACTGTTAAGGTTGTCTGCACAGACGCACAGGTTTTGTTGTGCCGGACAAATATTTTCCTTGCAATCATAGGCGATTACCGTCATATGCGGTGTTCTCCGTTCGACCCCCTGCCCTAAAGGTAAGGTAGATGTCCTAGACCCCAAAGGTAAGAGCGGACGGGTCACATCTATCTACTGGTTGGGGAGGGGCACATGGCCTATAATGACACCCTCTTCCAATTGGGGATGGACTTGACTCGTTCAAGCACCGCCCAAAAGGAAGATCATGGCAAAACTGCGTGTGATGCGCAGATCACTCAAAGAGCGTTAGAAGGTGGGACTGCCAACCATACGCCCGATGAAAGGTTGGATTTTTTTATCGAGCGTGACGGTGTTCGTTATGCTGGAAACCACCTTATTATCGATTTATTCGGCGCCCGGCGTGTTGATGATATCAAGCACATGGAAGAGACCATAAAACGCTGCATTGAAGTTGCGGGTGCAACGCTGCTGCATTTTCATTTGCATCATTTTACACCTAACGGCGGAATCTCAGGGGTTGCTGTCTTATCAGAGAGTCATATCTCTGTGCACAGTTGGCCTGAGGCCGACTATGCGGCTTTCGATGTTTTTATGTGCGGAGATGCCAAGCCGGAGCTTTGCGTCGGCGTTCTGAAAGAAGCGTTCGAAGCCAGGCAGGTGGTTGTTAAAACGCATCAGCGCGGCGAGCATCTCGATCTGACGCAGTGGCAGCAGGCGGCTTCAAAAGAAGCGACCGTCCGAGAGTATAAGGCGGCCTAACGCGCAACTCATTTTACAACAAAGATAGATGATGCCGGCGGCATCCGTGTGCTGGCCGCCTTTAGCTTTTATTGTATGTTTCATTTCGTATGCAAGGGCTCAAAGAAACGCGTTAAGATCGCATCGCCCGCACCCAAGGACTGAGAAATATGACGCGCTGGATCGAGGAGACATTTCACGAAGATTGGCGTCCGGTAATGCGGGCCGATAAAATTTTGCATGAAATACAAACCGATCATCAAGAGATGATTATTTTCGAGAATAAGTTTTGGGGTAAGGTTCTTATACTCGACGGCATTTTTCAGCTCACCACTCGTGACGAATTTATCTATCACGAAATGATGGCGCATATTCCGCTCACCGCATTGGAGCAGCCCTGTAAAGTGCTCATCGTTGGTGGCGGCGATGGCGGTGTGTTGCGTGAAGTTCTCAAACATCCAAGTGTCGAGCAAGCTACGCTGGTCGAGATTGATCAGAATGTGATCGATACATCGATAGAGTACTATCCGGAGATCGGAAAAACAGCTTTTGAGGACAAACGTACTCAGGTTGTCATAGCCGACGGCTTAAAGTTTGTGGCTGAGACAAGCGAAAAATACGATGTCATAATAGTGGACTCATCGGAACCGGTCGGTCCAAGCGCTGTTTTACATAGCAGACAATTCTTTTCCGATTGTAAAAACGCACTCAAGTCGGGTGGGATTTTCGTAACCCAAACCGGTTTGCCATTTCATGTGCCAGAGCATTTGCATGAGACCAGCAAGTCCCTTGCGTCCCTGTATGGGGCGGTTGCGCCTTTCATATGCACGCAGCCCTGCTATTTCGGTGGTGAATTTGCTATCAATTGGGCGTCGGACAATGCTGCTTATCTGGATCTGCCCAAAACTTTGACTGAGCAGCGGGCCAAAATGCGAGCCCTGAAGACAAGATATTGGACGCCGGCAATACAAGAGTCGGCTTTTGTGCTTCCTGCCTATATCCAGAATATAGCCGATCAAGCAATTGCAGAGGCAAAAAGTGGCGCCACAGCATCGGACGGAAAGTAGCGGCATTGCGTAGCAAACGAACCAAGTTTTTTTGCTGAAGAACAATATAACCCAGGGAACACAGTTTAATTGCCGTTCTTGCTGCGTTCTAGCGTGATTGCCAGAATAGAAAACGTCAAAACTGTTTGTTTATTTTATATTTTTTGGAGGCCACGCCCGGAATCGAACCGGGGTAAACGGATTTGCAGTCCGGCGCGTCACCACTCCGCCACGTGGCCATCCTTAAACACAGCAAAAGTGATGAATTTAGCTGTGTTATATGCTAAGAAGATATAAATTTTAGATCCAGAGAGACTGGAGCGTCTGCCTTATCGATCTAAGGCCTTATGATGTAGCACACGTCGCGTTGATTAGGCAATCGGTTCGTGCACACTTTAATTGCGCAGTGTGGAAGCATAGCAGCGTCGATTGAAATGCAAGGGGTATAAAATATGGTCGATACGGCTCTTCAACGGCTCAATATGGTGGAAAGTCAAGTCAGGCCCAGCGATATGGTGGACCGCCGCGTGCTTCTCGCCATGCGGACAATTGAACGCGAACGCTTTATCCCTGAAGTGAGCCGCCCTGTTGCGTATATGGATGATACAATACCACTTGGCAATGAACGCGTTTTAGTGCCTCCCAGGGTTCTGGCAAAAATGATCCAACATTTGGAGCTTAACGAAAGTGATTTGGTGCTCGATGTTGGATGCAGCACAGGATACAGTACTGCGGTTCTGTCTCAGATAGCCCAGACTGTTGTTGGTCTTGAAAGCGATAAAACGCTGGCGGAGCAGGCTGCTGCTGCCATCACTGCTGCTGAAATTGATAATGCGGTGATTGTGGAGGGAGCGCTCCCGCAGGGGCATGCCGAAGAAGGGCCTTATGACGCTATTCTTATCAACGGAGCCGTGCACGATATCGAAAGCGAATTGCTCGATCAACTCAAAGACGGCGGTCGCCTGGTCGCGATTCAACCGAAAGACGGCTACAGCCGTGCAATGCAATGGAAAAGATACGATAACACTTTCGATAGCCGTGCGATTTTTGATGCGGTTGCGCCAATATTACCGGGTTTTGAGCGGGCGCCGGGATTTGTCTTTTAGCGGCGAATGCACGCGTAGCATTCTACTTTTTATCCCTTTCCGATGCGTTGGTGTTTTGTAAATATGAATGGAATAGCTTATAGAGTGCCTTTTTAATATGAGCGAAATTCTGTGCGGATTGGCACATTGCACAAAGGCAAGAGTTTAAGGCGTATGTCGTCGGTTAGCACACCACAGCCTTGCCGGACGAGAAAATCTGTCTCCGCCGGCTTCGCGCGGCAACCGACGACATGGCCTGTTTGTAAATTAAACAGCTTAATATATTTTTGCCCAGGCAGACGACTGCACTTAAGCCAAAATTACATTGTGTAAAAATGCAACGGAATCTGGGTAAAACTAGAATTGTTCCTCTTATTGTCCCGCCGAATCTGTTAAAGCGAACGTATATAGTTGCGTTCATAGTTAATTGATGTACTTTGGCGCAGCTGTTATCTCCATAACTGCTGGCACAATTTTGTCCTAGTCGATTATAATCGGCCAGTCGGGGGAACGTTATGGTGGTGAGATGTGCGAAGCATAGCTTAAATTTATCAAAGTTATTTTTACTGAATTGTGCTGCTTTGATGGGCGGGTGGGCGCTTGTTTGTGTGGCGAGTCAATCGGTTTCTGCTGAGACGCTCAGGCAGTCGTTGTTGTCGGCTTATCATAAGAATCCGCTCTTGGATGCGCAACGCTCTAGGTTGCGTGCCGAAGATGAGAGCGTGCCTCAAGCTCTGTCAAGCTACCGTCCCTCTGCGGCGTTTTCAGCTGATGCATCCGTTCAGCGTCAGAATAATAGTCCCGATAGTCTAAGTGCTGCAGCAAGTGAGGGGATATCATACCCTGGTGGCTATTCTTTGTCCCTTAGTCAGAAGATTTTTGATGGGACGAGGCGGCATAATCTTGATCGTGCAGAAGCAGTCGTTCTTCGTGAACGGCAGAGTTTGCGGGCAACGGAGCAAACTGTCCTGTTAAATGCAGTTGCGGCTTTTATGAATGTTGTGCGCGATGCAGCCATTGTTCGGCTGCGCGAGAATAATGTTAAGGTCTTGTCTCGGGATCTTAGGGCCACTCAAGACCGTTTTGCTGTTGGTGAAGTCACTCGGACCGATGTTGCGCAATCGCGTGCGCGTCGTGCTCAGTCCGTATCCGATTTGGAGCTTGCGCGCGCAAATCTTAAGGCGAGCCGTGCAGGGTATGAGCAAGTCGTCGGTTATTCGCCCAGAGGGTTGCGTGAGCCGAATGCGCCGTCAGCGTTTTTGCCTAAGACGCTCGCAGAAACGCGCCAGCGGGCAGAGATTGAACACCCGGACGTCTTAACCGCTCTTTATGAAGAACGTGCTGCTTACAATGTTGTAAAACAAGAAACCGGCACGCTTCTGCCAACCCTCCAATTGGATGCAACGTATTCAAATCGTTATTCAGGTGGTGGGGATGTAACCACGTCGCAGTCTGAGACGGGAAATATAAAAGGCACTTTGACAGTTCCACTTTATCAGAGTGGATTGGCCAGCTCGCGGATACGTCAGTCAAAACATCGTCATTTGCAGGCTTTGAAGCTGGTGGAGCAAGAGCGGAATGAGGCGCGTGAGGGAGCGATTGCTGCGTGGGCGCAACTTAATGCGTCGCGTGCTCAGTTGCGCTCGACAATAACTGAGGTGGAAGCCAATCGCATTGCGCTCTCCGGTGTGCGTGAAGAAGAGAAAGTCGGTCAGCGTACGCTGCTCGATGTTCTTGATGCGGAACAAGAATTATTGAATTCACAGGTTTCCCTTGTCTCGAATCGACGCGACTTGATTGTCAATTCTTATAATGTACTTGCCGCAATTGGTCGTCTTACTGCGAAAGGTCTTAAGCTTTCCTTGCAAGTTCACGATCCGAAAGAAAATTATAATAATGTGAGACGCAAGTGGTATGGCATAAGTATTACCGACTCAAAGGGCAATCGTGAATATTTTCAGGCTGAAGAAAAACCTTCGGAAAATTAATGTGTGTCCTGCTTTTATTGCGTTATGTTCGCAGATGAGCAATCCGTAAGCTGCAATTGATAGCGCTGCATGATGATGAAAGCCGCGCCAGCCGCGGCCTTCATCGTAGCCAAGCCCGATCTCTTGTTTGAGATATTGATAATCGCGCTCAAGGGGCATCAGTAGGTTGGAGCAATAGTCAACCGTGTGGTCCACCCGGGCGGGCCCGCTTCATTGCCTCGCAAAGTCCAACCTGTATGCTTTAAATTGATCTGCGCTTGTATCTTGATCCGCCATCGCATCCCCCGGATTTTGCATGCTGTAGCAAAACCATACTGCTTCGCTTGTGCTCGCAGTGATATAAATGGATTGGGGGAGGCGACACAGTAGGACTAGATTTTTGGCACAGTATTGCCCAAATGAGATGTGTTGCGGAATGGGTGCAATGTGTGTTAAGAAACTTTGGAAATTATTACGCATAAAGATTTTGCGGTCTTCACTTTTCGATGCTCCTTCCTTAAAGCATTTATAGCATGCTTAAAAGCTTGAGCCGTTTTTAAGGCTCAATGCGCATTTTGAAAATATGAAGGGGCAAGCTGACACCTTTGGCGGGCGTGGTGGAATTGGTAGACACGCCAGATTTAGGTTCTGGTGCCGC
>CAYUYL010000045.1:0-13557 GCA_964449195.1 uncultured Filomicrobium sp. | reverse complement strand
GATATGCACGCCAGGTTCCTGTCATCGCAGAACCAGATAAGGTTAAGGGCGCGGTGCGTCCACCCGCTCCACGATCTTTGAGGACGAAGCGTTGGTGCTCAACACCGTCAGGCCGCTGCACAATTAATGTGGCAGGAAGATCAGAGGCATTACCGCCTGCATCACGCATAAGCGTGGTAAGATTGATATCTTCGCCGGGCCGATACACGCCGCGTTCCGTGTAGATATAACCATCTACGGGGCCCGGCGCGGCGCGGCCCTTAACGCCGCGGTCTGTTAAGTCGAAAGCCGCAGTGGCCATGTTCAGAAATGCATAATCACCACTCGGCCCATGCGCCATTATCATGGCCGGTGCCAAGCTTCCCTCGCCCTTGCCAAGCGCGGCCGCAAAACGAGCATAGCCTTTGTCGTCCGTTTTTACAGTGCCAAGAATTTCATTATTGCGGGCAACAAGTTTAACTTCGACGGCTTTCACCGGTTCAGCCGTCGCCAGCGAGCGGACAAAAGCGTGGATGCCATCAACGGAGGAGACTGTCGTCAGCCCAAGATCTGAAACGATGAACCACTGCGTTGCAAGGCTGCCGCCATGGCGGTCAGACTTTCCGCTTGGGCGCGCCACTGCAGCATACACACCAGGTTTAAGTTCGGGCACAGCTTCATTGACAGGTATTGTGGTTGTGACCTCTTTGTTGAGCTGTGGGCGAACCTCCAATCTACCCTGATAGACCCGTTGGCCTGATTGTTGAGCAATATCAGAAAGCTGCCAGCGCGAAAGCTGGGCATTGACCGTGCCGTTGGCAACCGCTCCCACAAGGTTGCGCTCGCCTATGCTATAAATCTCGATATCCAATTGAGTTGCATTGATCGATACAACCGGTACGCCGGACTGACCTCGGCTTGGCAATACATAACTCTTGCCTGTAAAGCGTACCGTGGGCGAGCGATCCTGAACATAAACGGTAAGCTCTGATGTTTTCGGCAGACTATCATCAACGTTGGCCGGCAGGCCCGCACGTACGGTGATTTCATAGCGCTGGCCATGCTTCACTCCATCAATACAGAGCTGATTGTCTTCTGCATTGACCGCCTGTGGATCCTGGCCATTGACGGATATAAACTGTGCGAAATCGATTTTGCCGCGTTTTAACAGCTCGGAGAATGTAATGCAGAGCCGAGGCTTTGACGTTTCATTCTCGACGTTGTAATTCAGAATACGAAAACCGCGCGTTGCGTACAGTTTATCATACGCTTGACGCACCCCGGCATCGTCACGCAACGCAAGACTTGTTTTATAGGCATCGAGAGCGGGACGCCAATACGAACGCCGGGCCAGAGCAGCAGCGAGAACAGCCAACGCTTCACCTTGTGTGCGGGTTTGCAGGGCGCGCTGATAACCGATATAGGCAGCACCACTGGCGTAACTGGGAAACCTATAACGCTCTGAGCTTTTCAACTCTTTTCGAGGAATGGCAAGTAATGCTTGCGCCAGACCAATCCAGGAAACGGCATCTTTACGGTCGTTGACGACAGCTTGTGCGAACCATCGCATAGCAGCACGCGGATCATTCTCCTCATTCAGGGCTTGAAAACCATTTGCACGCTGGCGATATCCGCGCCGGTCTGTCGGCGTTAATTGTTTTTGCAGCCAGGCTTCATAGCGTTCACCGGCACGCTCCGCACCTTGATGACTGAAAACCAGCTGCTGGGCGGACGCAGGTATAGCGCATAACGCGCCGAAGACCGCGAGAAAAATAAAGCTAAAAATGCGCAACATTTTGATGCTCCAGAAAAAATTGCTTCGGCAATTGGCAGGCGCTGCCACCAGGTTATGGCGCCTGTTGCAGATAAAATCACTGTGAATTGTTCGAAGCTGGGCAGGTAAGACCATGTGGTGGTCAAAATAGTGGAATTTCCGTATAAATTCCGGATATTGCGGTGAATTGGGGGCGTTTCACAGTGTGAAAATACTGCCGCACACGCCTCCCTCGCGACACACGCATACGATTGTATGTGTCTGCGGAGAGACGGCTCCGTTAAAAGCAACGCTGTAATTATAACTTAGGCATTCGAAGTGGGTGTCATCCAGCCGATCACCGCATTGCCGCCATCTTTCAGAATGGCGATACGGCCGACATTCGGAACATCAAATGGTTCATTAAGGATGACCGCCCCGGCCGCCTTGGATTTAGCAACTTCCGCATCAACATCATCGACGGCGATATAAGACATCCAATGCGGTGGCGTTTCTTTAGGCATACCTTCAGGCATAGCCATAACCCCGGCAACTGGTGCACCATCGATATTGGCGACCCAATATGTCATATGATCCATGGGAACTTCAGTGAAATTCCAGCCGATCACATCCTGGTAAAAAGTAACAGCTGTAGGAACGTTGTCCGTCAGCAGCTCATTCCAGTAAAAAGTTCCGTTTTTGATGTCAGGCATGTCCATCTCCCAAGTTAATTGGATCAAATCTGATGGGCATAGAATATGGCTTGAGCAGCACCGGCGCAAGCTATTGAGAATATCGAACCGCCACGACACCGTTGAAGGTCCGAATAAGTAGAATAGAGATTACCGTAGGGCCGGCTTCACGAAACCGGCCCTTGTGTACTGATTTTCAGTAGGCGCTTAGCATCTTCCTATACGCTCGCGGCCCAATCGCTCACCGAACTCATCAAACGTGAAACGGAATTTTCTTCCGCGTCTGCAGCCTTCAATATGAATTGTCATATCCTCTACACCACGTTGATCAAGACGGGACAGCAGCTCTTCAATCCGCGGTGAACGGCAGCCTCCGATGTTCTCCCGGTTGAGGGCTTCGCCATACCTTGAAAAGCGGAGCTTCATCCGCTTATCCCCGCGGCATGCAATCATGTTGAACTCGCCATTGTCCAAAGGCATCACGCGCACACGTGTAAAGCCGTTTTGGGCCATCTTCCGGCGCAGATCGGCTGCGCTGATGGGAGGGGGACAGCTGCCAACCTTGATCTCACGGCGAATGCGGCCGAAACGTCCGACGCTAAGTTCAACCCGGTCCAAACCTTTGCAAGCTTCGGCACCATAACGGGGAGGGCTTCGGTCGAAGACTTCGACACGGTCATAACCTTTCGTTTCGAGAAATGAAGCAATATCGCGGGGCGAAAGAGGAGCCGGACAACGGCCAATCACACTGCGTTCGAGCATGTCACCACGCCTGCTCGTTACCATTCGATATTGTTTGCCACTCCGGCATGCAATGGCTCTTACGCGACGCGGCCCATCTTGAAAGACTTCAATTCTGTCATAGCCATCCCGGCGCAATCGAGCCGCTATTTCATCAAGCCCAAGCCGTTCTGCGTTACAGCGGCCAATTCGTTTGCCAACATTTACATCACCATAAAGATTAACCCTGATCCGGTAGCGGCGCCCCTCGCGGCATGCTGTCCCGAGAAAGGGAACATCGCCTTCCTCGGCCAGATCAATTCTACGAAATCCCCGATCGCGCAGTATCCGGCGCACTTGCTTAAGGGTTTGGGGCAATCTGCACTCACCGATTTTTTTGCTCGTTGCGTATGCGGCCGCTCATTCTTAACTCGACACGATAACGCCGTCCGTCCTTGCAGCCCTCCGCCAGGGTTTTCGTCAAACCGCGGTGAGTAATCTTGATCTCAGAATACCCAGCCTCGCGCATGGCGCGCCTGATTTTGCCTTTCGACGCGCGAAGTGGAAACTGCGCCTGATGCACATGTGCGGTATGAGCAGAAGGCGCATCAGCTTTTGACGGAATGTGCCAAGCTCCTGCCTGGGTTGCAAACACCACATTGGCGAGTACACCAGCAGCTATTATGAAACTTCGTGCCATAGTCACCTCCTGATCCAGAGCATCAGTTATAGTACGGGTATGTCTTCAGCACGTGATAAACATAAACGCACACGGTTTGAATAGGCACATTACAACAATCAATCTTGATTTACCATGTCAAGCAGACCTACAGGTCACTCACGGACTGCGTCAAGACCGATTGGTTGACGTCAGGCGGGTGCAGAATCAAGTGTGTGCAATACATATGGTTAGGATCATGCGCCCTGCCCACCGAGCTGCATATGTATGCAACAGGAAATCGTGGCACGGCTTCACCATGCCAAACCGGCGATCGGAACAAAAATACGATCAGCTGAATAACGGAAATTTTGCCTGGTGTCAGACCCTTAGAAACGGTCTAATGCAGCGTTCCGGTGACGGTTGCAGATTTTTGCTCAGGCATTTGTATTTGTGATGGTAGAGCCGTGGATATGTCCGTCTCTGCATCTTGGGCAGTAACGAGAGGAATAGATATTGCCCACAGGCGTTCAAACGATGTTTTGGCCCACGCCGCCGTTTCGCGGCAATCATCGGCGAAACACTCAAAAGCGTCTCTTTTTCCTGGTTCGCGACGCATGCAATCGCCAATCCAGCAGCCTGTATCGCATAGAACGAGTTGCTCATGGGCGTCGAGTAAGCGGGCATTGCGTGCCCAGCTGATTGACAGAGGCGGCAGGCCTGTCAGCTCCTGCATCATATCGGTTGATTCAATACTGGCAAAAATAACACGCAAATGGGCTTTCGATAAATCTCTGCGCTCTGCGGCCGTCTTTAACGCACCGATCACGGGACTGGTTGCAGACAAGGCCACCAGCTGCAACTCATAAGGTGCATGAAGGGGATGTTCATGATCGAGCTGATCAAGCTGATCCAATATAAAATCTGTCAGTTTGGCTTTTTTTTCTTCATGCTTCACGACTTGCATTCGGGGTGGAGACTTTGCCTTCATTGACGATCTGTCCCTTCTTTTTGCCCGATGCCGGCAAGAACGTGCCGTACAACGGATTGGTAATATGGCAAAACAAAATAAAACACAGAGTAGGTTAATTAAGAATTGAACACTGTTTATTTTTTAAGCGTATATCATAACGGGCGATGCGCTTGACGGGCCTATCGCAGCATGTGATGCGATAGGCTACAATGTTGGAATGTTCTGACTATTCAGCTGGCTCCTGGGCCTGAGCGAAGCGGTAAACAAGCTCTTTCAACTCCTTATCTACAGCTTGTGCTTCATCAAGCTCGGCTTTGTCTGTCTGCTGGTTCACATTAAATAGGCGACTTGGAGCTTGGTCATAATCAAGTCTTTCCATTTCTATCTCGACATCGTTTTCGATACGAGGAGAAAGTTGTTCAGGACGATTGACGTTGCTTGCATCATGAGGGGTGTCGCCAATAAAATCCCCTGATATATCAAGAATTTGCTCAGGCAGGGGAACTTCGTTAACCGGCAAGGTGAAATCTGCCGTACGCTCAGTAATGCGAACATTGTAATTGGACCGTGCTTCTGTCTCCGGAACCGGCTGCAGCGTGGTGTCATCCGCATCAGGCACGAGAGAAGATAGAGGTAACGAAGAGAGAGCCGTATCTGCAAACATATGATCTTGAGTTAAGGATGGCTCCTCTTCACGCGGACCGCCATTCTGCTCTTCTTCCTGAGCCGTATCGAATGTTGTACGTGCTTGTGATTGCTCAAAGTGCTGCTGCAATTCGCTCTCTTCAGGAAATGTATTTTGAAGCGGTTCCTGCATTTCGTTCATGGAGGCACGGTTATCAGCTGCGGTATTTGCAAAATCAGAACGCAGTATGGGGCGCGTATCTCGCGGTTGTTCTGACTGCATGTCTGAGAAAGACGCCGCTTCAGGCTGCGCAGGCATGTGCTGATGGGTTCCGTTCAGCCCTTGGCTATTCAGCCAATGATGCGCATAGGGTCCAAATTGCTGTTCAGTCTTTTGCAAGTCGACCTCGCTTGGCGGCTCGTTGAAATTTGGCGAATCCGGGTTGCGTTGTGTGCCGTCCAAAGGAGCCATCAGGGGGCGCTGACTTTCAGTGACTGACGGCTGTTGCAAGCCCGCTTGCGGAGTTGGCGCGAAAATGCGTTCGACTTGCTCTTCAAGAGCAACGGGCGGTGCTGCTATTTTGGGCTTTGGTGGCCGCTCACGTGCGGCCCCCATAATTGCGCCAAGGATGATTTCCGACCATGCGCCATCCCGGAAGCGATAGATGCGGAACGCCTGACTGTCAGAAAATTTGCTTCCCTGGCGTTCCAGTTTTTTGCGAATGACACTGCGCGTCAGCATTGGATTATACACACGGCTGAAGATTTTCTCTTTCTCAAAGCTGGCAAATAAATTGCCCAGTAAATGCGCTTCCTGCTGCAATGCAGTAAACTGCTCTTCACTGACAGCGCTTTTTGGGGCATCCAAAGGCACAGCGACATAATAGTCGCCGTGAAAATCGAAAACGACGTGCCGGAATACCTCGAACTTCTGAAGCACTTCATCGTCGCGGTGAATGTCGTCGAAACGCGACAGAATTTGATACACAGGCCCGCGTTCTGCTTCGCGCATTTTCGGAATTAAGCCGTTCAGGCGGTTCATCGGCCGTCCGATCGAGACAAGCAAAAGGCACAAATCAACGAACATCGCAATTGCAAGGGGGATGTAGTCGCGTTTCGAAAGCCCACCTTGACCAACCTGAATGGAAGCCTGAAGGTCAGCAGCACCTAGCTTAGCTGATTGCACGGCGCGTTGCTGCATTGCACGTAATTCATCAGACGATGGCTGCAGCTTGAACGTCAGGACACCATAAAACGTTGTTGCCAGGCGGCGGAATGCCTCAACCACGGCCTGCGCACCTTCTACGGTTGCAATTTCCGGTTTTCCGAGTTCGGGCAGTTGGTCGATGGCACGCACAACACCTCGCAAAGCCGATTGTAACTGAGGATCAGGGCAGGAAAACGTTCCGCCTCGCGAGTTTGGAAACTGTGTCTTGGCAGCACGTTCGGCAAGCTCGGACCGGATCTGCCGCAATTGAGGATCCGTGCGGAATGCATTAAAACCTGTCGCGGTCAATTGCAGCCGGCGTGCAAGCTGCTGCAAAAACTTGTTACGCGTGCCCGTTTTCGGATCAAATGTTGATGGATCGGCGCTGGTGATTTTTTTTATCTCAACGTCTAAAGTCTGAATTTGCCCTTTGGATTGAACTGCGCGGCCCTTCACAAATTGTGCTGCAAATGCAAAACGTGCTGCATCGGCATCACGCAGACGGCGGCGCGGCCCATCACCCGGTCTGGAATTTGGGCAGGTTGTGCCGCGTTCACGCTCTTCCAAAGCCTTGGCAGCCGACATCTGCATAAGTTGGTCAAGTGTTGTTTGCAGCTGATCAAGCCGGGCCGAGGCTGAATAGAGGGCAGTTTTTACCTGTGTCACAGCACTTTCTGCGGATCGTGTTGCCTCCGAGCGGCTTTCGAGCACCTTCCAATAAAACCCAAAACCGAAGCCAACAGATATGAGCGTCAAAAAAATATAACCGATCACATATGCGGTTTTGGTCAAAAACGGCAGTGGGGCAAATAGCTGATCAAGGAGCCAGATGATCATGATCATCAGCATGGCAACAGAAAAGCCAATAATAATCTTATGGGTCCACTGTAACTCCCCCATATTTGACTGAATGAGTTCAAGCATACCCACATATGTTGCCACCCATGACAGCGTACCAAGCCCGAGTATTAGCAGCGCTTTTTTCCAGTCACGTTGAACAGGCACTGGATCATGCCAGTCATTGATTGGCATTTCGCTGTTATATGAAATATGATTTCGGCGGGAACGCATAGGTGAGAACTTATTCATAAAATATAATCCTGACTTTCGAAGCCTATGCCTCATGCAAAGCCCACGGCCCAATCGGCAGATATCTGCAACCACTGCAAATTTTCATTTATTTCTGCTGCAGCGATGCTTTTAGATAATTCAGGTTTGGGGCCTGAGTTGGCCTTGTTATGGGCCAGACCATGGCTTTACAGTGCATAGCCCCACGATCTGTGAAACACCAAAGAACACTCATTTTGATGTCATGATCTGGTGAAATGAGTGCGATAATAATCTTTGTGAGGGTTGAAACGCGCATGCGAACAAGGCTATGCAAGCGCCTTCAGAAAGCTCCAGCGTCTTTGGGTATGATCGCTACAAGGGGGGCAACACCCGTAAAACTGCTCAGTTCTAAGCAAAACGTTTCATTGGGTCGAATTGTGTTAAAACGCTGTTTATTGGTGACATCGTTCTACATCTTATTGTTCTGTATCGGACAGCTGACTGCTCTACATGCTGCAGCAGACGATGGCAGTATCCTTCAACGCGTTCAAAAACGTGGTTTTTTAGTGTGCGGGACCGGAGATAAAGAGCCAGGATTTTCTATTCAGTCAGAATCCGGTTGGCAAGGTATTTATATCGATCTCTGCCGTGCGCTGGCTGCTGCCACGTTGCAAAACGGCAAAGCCGTACGTTTTCGGCCTCTGGCTGGCGCCTCACGTTTCGCAGCTGTTGCGCGCGGCGAAGTTGATGTTCTGGCCCGTGGTACGGCACTGGCTTTTTCCAGTGATACGTCAGATGGCACAGCTTTCGTTGCGCCATTTTTTTATGACGGCACTGGCTTTCTTATTCGAAAGTCACGTCAGATCGCGAGCGCTCTCGAGCTTTCAGGCGCGCAGATCTGTGTGGTAACGGGCTCATTGGCACACGTCAGCGCCGACCGGTTCTTCATGGCGCGCGATATGAACGTTGCTGTAAATGGCTCTGAAACATGGTCAGGAGCTGTATCACAGTTTGTTGCTAACGAGTGTAGCGTATTGATTGCAGACGTCGCGCGGCTTGCCATAGAACGTAGCCAGTTGGTTAAGCCCGAGCAATACACGCTGCTTCCAGAGATCGCATCGGCTGAAATGTTTGGTCCGGTTGTATCCAGTGATGATTGGAAATGGTTTAAAATAGTTCGCTGGGTGATTTATGCTCTTATTAAAGCAGAGGAGTTGGGTGTTTCAAAAAACAACATACAAAATCTTGCAGAGAAGGGTGCAAAAGCGCAACAAAACTTTTTAATGGCTGCAGCCCTCAGCACAGACGAACTCGGATTGCCACCGGTATGGCTTATACATACGCTGGCGAGTGTGGGGAATTACGGTGAGATTTATGAGCGTAATCTTGGCAAGAAATCAGGCTTCAACGTCCCCCGCAAGCTCAATGAACTTGTCAAGAACAGCGGAGTTATGATGGCACCTGCATTCCGTTAACTCTCTCACCGGTATGGCTTGTTATGACTTTGCTGCGGCGCGTTTTGCCTGCTCCTCCGCCTTGAGATCTTTCTTAGATGGTTTGCCGACCATAGTCTTAGGCAGTTCGTCACGAAATTCGATTTCAGCGGGCATTTCAAGTTTTGAGAGCTTTGGCGTCATGTAGGCAATGAGGTCATCTTTGCTTGTTTTGGCCCCATGCCGCAGTTTTACAAAGGCTTTGGGGACCTCACCTTTGTAATCGTGATCAATTCCAATAACAACGGCTTCCTGGACGTCGGGATGCTCGAAAAGTACTTCCTCGATACGCCGCGGATAAATATTATATCCCGAGGTGATAATGAGATCCTTGATGCGGTCAACGATAAAAATGAAACCTTCTTCATCCATAATCGCAACATCGCCCGTGCGCAGGAAATTACCAACAAAAGCCTCTTTTGTCGTCTCAGGCGCCTGCCAGTAGCCCTGCATAACCTGAGGGCCGGCAATACAGACTTCACCTTTTTCGCTTGTCGGCACTTCTTTCTCGGGGGCGTTGATATCGCGCAACGAAATAATCGTTTGCGGAAGAGGCTGACCAATGCAGTTTTTCTTAACCGGACCATTTAAAGGATTAGCTGAGACAACGGGCGATGTCTCTGACAACCCATATCCCTCAATGACCTTGGAGCTGGTAAGCGCTTCAAATTGTTGTTTGACATCCAAGGGAAGAGCAGCGCCTCCTGAAAGACAAAATCTTAGGGAGTTAAGGTTAAAAGATTTCAGCTTAGGGTGGTGAATGATGGCATTGAACAATGTTGGCACACCCGGCATAACGGTGATCTTAGCTTTCTGAATAAGCTTAAGGGCCTCATCCAACTCAAAGCGAGGCATCAGTACAATTTGCGCCTTTGTGCCAATCGCGTAATTCATAACCACCGTCATGGCGAAGACATGAAAGAACGGCAGGACGGCAAGCACGCGTTGATCCGATGTTGCCAGGTCCTCACCCGCCCAGTCTATCACTTGTTGTGCATTGATATAAAGATTGGCGTGGCTCAACATAGCTCCCTTCGGGACGCCGGTCGTGCCGCCACTATATTGTAAAACCGCGATATCGTTGTGCGGATTGATCTCAGGCTGATGGAAACAGCCATCATTGTTCACAAGATCGGCTTCAAGGATTAAATTCGTACGTACCGCAGACTTATCGGGTTTTGATAGCTGGCCGCTCTTCAGCAGACGGAATAACAGCGATTTCGTCATTGGCAGAAGAGCTGGAAAAGAGCATATAACCGCTTTCTTCAACGTGCCCTCACTGATCAGCGCCTCGACTTTTTCGAAGAGAACCTTAAGATCCAGCGAAACCATCGTCTCAGTGCCGCTGTTTTCGACCTGGAAACGTAATTCCTCGTGAGAATAAAGCGGGTTATAATTTACAACAGTCGCGCCAAGCTTCAAAATAGCAAAGTAATAGATCACAAAGGTCGGACAGTTGGGCAGCAAAAGGCCAACCTTAACACCTGGGCCAACGCCCTGCTTCTGTAGGCCTGCAGCTGCAAAATTGACCTGCTCATGAATTTCCGCAAACGAGAGTTGCTCGCCTAGAAAGTTTGTGCAGATGTTATGAGGCTTGGACCGCGCGGCGTCATCAAGTAGCGCATAAAGTGGACGTGCCTCGTAAGTGCGATGCCAGTCAATCTCCGGTGGATAGTGCTTCAGCCAACGAAATTCCGCATCAGGTGCAGCTTGTGACGAAGCAGAACCAGCCGTAGGTGTATTTCCGTCCATTTCAGACATCTCCTGTCCAACTTCATGCGCTGTTGCTGGCTTTTATCTAACACCCGGCCCGTATCCGGCATAGTGCTAACCGCGCTTTGTTGTCTCAGCCATACTGCAATAAATTTAAAATATACTATTAGTACACAGTCACAATAGTCATTGAGCACATTCAAACGCTTTCGGAAAAGATTATATCATATTTTTTCGATGCTATAGCAGGTTTGGCACAGCTTTTGCTTTGCGCTTTTTAGTTTGCATAATGTTCTTGAAGCTAATTATAGGCCTATCGTGAATAGATGCAGCGGGTGATCTGGACGATTGAGCCATTTGCAGCTATGTGACGAAAACCTGTTTGATCGTTGCATATTGCTGCTGACAGACATAGCGAGTACAAACGAATTGGTGCAGAATATACTGCGCTATGGGAGAGTGAAATGGACGAAGTTTCCGTCAAGATCGTGGAAATACTTAAAAAGCATATGAAAGAGCCGCGCGATGATATCGATTCATCGACACAGCTTGCAGATCTGCAGATCGAATCTCTCGACCTTGCCATGATCATTTTTGATATTGAGGATTCATTCGGCATCGAAATCCCTTACAACGCAAACGAAGAAGCAACAGAAGATTTTCAGACGGTGGGCTCCGTTGTTGATCGTGTTAAAGCGCTTATTGCAGACTCCGGTAAAGATACCGCAAGCGCAAGTGCCTAATGCACAGCCCTGCTTCAATTGCCAGGTTTTACAAGGCGAGTAGCAGCGCTATAGGACAATAAAATAAATGACGAAAACAGACACGGCACGCCGCGTGGTCGTAACCGGACTGGGGGCAGTAACCCCTATTGGCCATACAGTTCAAGATTTTTGGGCCGCACTTAAGCGTGGGGACTGCGGTGTTGGCGCGCTTGAAGGTTTTCCACTTGAAGATCTTCATATTTTGATTGCGGCGCAGATCAAAGATTTCGATCCAAAGCCGCGCCTTAAGCATTTTCAGCGTGATAAGATTATTATTCACGCCGACAGATATTCATGGTTTGCAGCTGCCGCAGCTGACGAAGCGATCAAAATGGCTGGCCTGGAAGTTCCGATGGTCGATCCCTATCGGACAGCCTGCATTATTGGTTCCGGGGCCGGTGGGCTGGTGACATTTGAAAAGGCTTACCGCGATCTCTTCATAGATAAAAAGCGCGCCACTCACCCTCTGACTTTGCTACGGATTATTGGCTCTTCTGCATCTGCACACGTTGGCATTGAGATGGGCGTTAAAGGTCCGACATTTGCCACCTGCAGCGCCTGCTCAACTGCGACGCATGCAATTGGAACGGCAAGGGATTTTATTCAGAACGGTCTTGTAGATGTCGCTATTGCCGGCGCATCTGAATCGGTCATAAACTACGGCACGATGAAGGCTTGGCAAGCTTTGCGTGTGCTTTCTCCGCAAGGCTGCTATCCGTTTTCAAAAACACGCAACGGCACGGTGCTCAGTGAAGGTGCCGGTATTCTTGTTCTGGAAGAATACGAGCATGCAAAGCGCCGCGGCGCTAATATTCTGGCCGAGTTGTGCGGTTATGGCATGACGTCCGACTCCAAGGACATGGTCAATCCGGATATAGACGGGCCACGCGAGGCCATGAAAATGGCGTTGGACGATGCAGGCATCTCCAGCACCGAGATCGACTATGTCAATGCCCACGGAACGGCCACAACCCTTAACGACAAGAACGAGACCAACGCCATCAAGGACGTATTTGGCAAACGTGCCTATGAGATTATGGTATCCTCGACCAAGTCTATGCACGGTCACCCGCTTGGTGCCGGAGGTGGAATTGAGGCTGTGGCCTGCATCAAGGCCATGGAGGAAAACTATGCGCCAGCAACCATAGGGCTCACAGAACCTGACCCAGAATGTGACCTTGATTATGTGCCGAATGAAGGCCGCAAGGCTGACATTACGTACACGATGTCAAACTCGTTCGCTTTCGGTGGCCTGAACGCCGTGCTTGTTTTCGGTCCGGCGCCTGCATAGCGGCGTCTTCTATGCAATGTAGCACGCGGACAAGAGCTGTGTGCAGGATATACTTGCGCATTGAGGTGCGATGCCGACAAACGTTTTAAGACAGGGCAACATCAAGCGGGCTTCCAGGCAACCAGATCGCACGGCACCGGGAGTGCCTCGGCTTGCAAATCTCAAAGCTGGATCTATCACACTGCAGCTCGAGCTTTTGCCGACCAAAACGGCGGAGCTGATCTGGCGAGCCTTACCAATATTTTCAATCTGCGAAACCTGGGGATCATGCATTCATTTTGAATGCCCGGTCAAGGCCGGACGCGAACGCAAGGCGCGTCTCAAGGTTGGTGTAGGTGACGTATGCTATTGGATTGAAGACGACCGCGTCATGGTGGGTTGGGGACCCACTCCAATCTCACGCGCAAACGAAATTCGCCTCATGCGGCCTAGCAATATCTGGGCACGCGTAACAAATGGCGATCCTGCAGCGCTGGACATTATAACACCGGGCGAAAAGATTTCTCTTGTCCAGGCGTGAACCCAAAAACATGCCTGATAGCTGAACAAGATTCTGGCACTTTACTTCATAGGGCCTTTAGTATGTAATACCAAGCGAATCTAACAATCATCCATAAATGGCCCAATCTCGTGAGGTGAC
>CAYUYL010000044.1:0-13604 GCA_964449195.1 uncultured Filomicrobium sp. | reverse complement strand
GACGAGATGATATTTGCAGTCCCAAACAGTATGGCTGCCGCGTTTATAATTCTCCGTCCCCGGATGCTAATGCATCCTGTCGCCTAAAGGCGAGGGGTTTACTGATCCCCTATTAAAGACTCTAAATGCACAGCCTTATGTAGCTGCAGTTTTTGGCGGTGCAATGATTATTGCTGGCATAAGAGCATTTCTTAAGCGTTAGAGCACTACTACTAATGCTCAACTTTTGAGTTTCTTTAAAACAAAGTTGGAGACGTACCAGAAATACACCGGGTATGGCAGCATGCGGGCTAATTTGAGAAAGAAGACGAAGCGCCAGGGGAATGCGATTTCGAATTTACGTTTGCGCAAGCCCGTGATTATGCGCTTGGATGCTTCCTGGGGCGTCATGATGAATGGCATTGGGAAGTCGTTTTTTGCTGTCATTGGTGTTTCGACAAAGCCTGGGTTCACGATGCTCATATTGACGCCGTAGCGCGCCAAGTCAGGATAAAGGCTTTCTGCCAGACTTATCAGCGCGGCTTTGGTTGAGCCGTAAGCAGCTGCCTGAGGCAGGCCACGATATCCCGCCACAGAGGCCACGATGGCGATATGACCCTGGCCGCGCTCCATAAACGGTGGCATGACGGCGCCCAGCACATAATGGACACCGCCGACGTTAATATCAAAGCTTTGTTTTGCCGTTTCAGCGTTGAAGTCTTTGGCCCCCATTGGATGCCAGACCGCAGCGCATATGACGACGAGGTCGATTGAGCCTAGTTGTTCACTGATGGCCTTGTTGGTGGTTGACACAGCTTCCGAGCTGCCAATGTCAACCGGAAAAGGTACAATCAAGTCTGACTGAGCTTTAAGTTCTATCAGTTTATCTTCTGAGCGTGCACTTGCTGCAACTTTCACGCCTGCAGCGGCCAGATCAACGGCGAGCTGCCGCCCGATGCCTGTGCTGGCTCCAATGATCCATGCTGTTTTCCAAGGCGCAGGCATGACAAACTTACATACCTATTAAAGGCTGCAGCATGCGTGCTATAGGGCCCTTGAATTTTGCTGGTGCTTCGCAGGCGACAACACAAATACAATCTTCACCTGGCTCAACAATGGGTTGATGCTCAGCATCTTCATCCATATCGGCGATATCACTCGGGCCAAATACGCCGAATTTATCGCGATATGCGCCTTTGATGACGAGTGTAAGTTCACCGCCACCGTGCCCATGTTCCGGCAGTTTTTTATTTGGCGCCACTTTTAAAAGGCGCAAATTACCCGTTGCACCCTCAGAAAGAGGTAAAACGTGTGTTGCAACTCCCGGTCCGATCCACTTCCAGGGTATATCTGATATATCTTGACCGACAAGCCAGGACATGGGGGCGGGTAAATCACAACTATGCGCTTGAGTTCTCATTACTTTGTCTTTGGCGCCGTTTTCCCAATGCATTGCTGCAAACTCTCCGGCGGAATGGGGCTGTTTTTCAAGCGCGCGGGGGGGGCAATTTGAGAGCATAATGCCGCCGATCATATCCATATCCCGGAGACGGGAGCGGCATTTTTTACACATTGAAATATGTGCTGATGCAACCGCAGTTAAGGCCTCGCCAAGCGTACCTGCCGACAAACTCATCAAAGTTGCATCATCGAGATGATGTTTGATTGTCATTTTAATTCCTCAAAAGCTTTGCGTAGCCTCTGGTACGCGAGACGCATACGCGATTTTACTGTTCCAAGTGGTAGAGATAGCTTGTTTGCGATTTCACTTTGCGAAAGACCTTCCATATACGAAAGCCGTATCACCTGCATCTGGTCGGGCGGCAGGTCTTTCAAGGCTTCGTTCACAAGCTCCTGAATTTCAGTTTGCATCAATTGTTCATCAGGCGGTGTATCTTCGGCAACATGGTTTGCAAGATCCTCATCGACCTCAGCCCAGCCTTTCTGCCGCCGTAAGCGGTCAATGCGCAGGTTTCGTGCGATTGTGAAAACCCAGGTCGCAGCATTGCCCCTGCTTTCAACGTAATAGTTTGCCTTACGCCAGACCGTGAGCATCGTTTCCTGTGCAATTTCTTCCGCTGTTGCTGGATCAGCGCCTTGCCGAATAAGAACGGCCTTAACTTTAGGCGCGAATTGCTCAAATAATTCTTGGAATGCTTCAGAATCTCTATCAATCGCAATACGTCGCAGTAGATCATTCATTACTGTTTTACTAACGGGCAAGGTTCTTTTAACTAATACTACGTCTTCAACGACTGCTTGCAACATTGATCTACCCTGCACTTGCTTTACCGATTTACGCCATGCTGCGCTGTGCGGATCAATCAAATGCTCGGGTGTTTCACTATTCTGCTATAGGCCTTGATTTGTCCAGGTCACTATAGATCGCACTTTCCGGCCTACGCGGAAAGCCGCTGCAAGCTCTGATATTTCATTGCTGCGTCAAGTTGCGCTCAAGCGGTAAAGCCCCCCAGGCTGCTATGATTGAAATCAAAGATAGAAGTTTGCTAGACTTATATCATCATATTCACTGTCGAACGTGTAGGATCGTACAAAATCTACCTGGGTCAGGACAATCTCGCCGAGACAAACTGGGAATGCGACTTCCCATCACTTTGCGGTTTTCGCTTCGGTCTGGGTCGCGTATGTTTATAAATCAGGTTTGATCAGCGATAATCGTATCTGTGAACGGAAAGGCCGTGCTTTGGGCAAGTTTGACGATCACTTTCAAAAGGCTATCGATGCCCTTCATGCTGAAGGACGATACCGGATTTTCGCTAATCTTGAGCGGCGCGGCTCAGCGTTTCCTCTGTCCTGGCTTCATGAGGGGCAGGGGCGCCGTGAGGTTGTCATATGGTGCTCAAATGACTATCTCGGCATGGGCAAGCATGCGACTGTGGTGAGGGCCATGCAGGATGCCGCCGAGCGGATCGGCGTTGGGGCTGGTGGCACGCGCAATATATCCGGGACGCACCGCCCTATCATTGAACTGGAAAGCGAGCTTGCCGATCTGCATGGCAAAGAGGCTGCGTTGGTCTTTACTTCTGGTTATGTTTCAAATCTGGCTGGCATTTCCACGATTGCAAAAATGCTGCCGGATTGTATCATTTTATCAGATGAGCTCAATCACGCCTCAATGATTGATGGTATGCGCAGTTCTGGCGCGCCTAAAAAAATCTTCCGTCATAATGATCCTGACCATCTGAAAAGCCTGCTTGCTGAATTACCCCGGGAACGGCCTAAGATTATTGCGTTCGAGAGTGTTTACTCCATGGATGGCGATATTTCTCCGATCTCCGAATTTTGCGACCTTGCCGATGCGTACAACGCGCTTACATATCTTGACGAAGTTCATGCCGTTGGGATGTACGGCCCCCGTGGCGGTGGCATTGCCGAGCGGGAAGGATTGCTGGACCGGGTTGATGTCATAGAGGGGACATTGGCAAAGGCCTTTGGTACGCTTGGGGGATATATAACTGCAACCTCCAAGCTGATTGATGCTGTACGCTCTTATGCGCCTTCCTTTATATTTACAACGGCTCTGCCGCCTCCCGTCGCAGCAGCGGCTACTGCATCCATTCGCCATCTCAAAATGTCCGATGTGGAGCGCCGAGGCCAACAGCAGGCTGTTACCAGAACCAAAGCGTCGCTTACTCAGGCAGGGCTGCCTCTTATGCCATCGAATACACATATTATTCCGGTGTTTGTTGGTGATGCTGTACTTTGCAAAGCAGCGAGTGACAGGCTGTTGGATAAGCACAATATCTACATTCAGCCTATTAACTATCCAACAGTGCCCAAAGGGACAGAGCGTTTACGCATTACGCCGACACCGCATCATACGGAGAGCATGATTAACGATTTGCGTGATGCCTTGGTTGAAACCTGGCAAGCGCTGGAATTGCCCTGTAATGACACGGTGTCTGCAGTGCAACCTCAAACGAGATCAAACTTACAGCCTTTTCCGGCATCAGGCGGTTGAAATCGCAAGAATTTTAAAGTTATCAGCCGTAAGCTGCGGCTCTTATGAGATACAGTTCTTCACCAGATTCAGACATTTGCTAAATGCGCAGACGCATATTTATGCCGACGTAACCTATACACGATCAAGAGACGTGATCGCATTATGAAAAAGGAAACGCATTTAAGCGATCTTGAGGGTTTGAGCGAACGATCTCAGACGATTTTACGCCGCATTGTAGAATCGTATTTGGCAACAGGTGATCCCGTCGGATCCCGCAATCTTTCGCGGGATTTGCCCATTGCTCTTTCTCCTGCCTCTGTGCGCAATGTGATGTCCGATCTCGAGCAACTCGGACTTATTGCTGCGCCGCATACCTCAGCAGGACGTCTTCCGACAGAGCTCGGCTTACGCTTATTTGTGGACGGTATGCTTGAAGTTGGCAATCTGAGCAGTGAGGAACGGTCGAAAATCAAAAGTCAGGTTGGCGTATCTCCGGATCAGAGTGTTGAGCATCTGTTAGGTGAGGCGACGCAGTTGATCTCCGGTTTGTCTCATTGTGCGGGTCTTGTGCTGACTGAAAAGCAGGATCGCCGGCTGAAACATATTGAATTCGTGGCACTTGATCCAGGTAAAGCCCTGGCGATCCTTGTCAGTGAGGATCAGTCTATAGAAAACAGGGTGCTTGATGTGCCGGCGGGGATGCCGCCGTCCATATTGGTCGAGGCTACAAATTTTCTGAACGCTGTGATTCGAGGTGTCAATCTAGATGAGGCAAAAGCAAAAATCACAGCTGAGCTTGCGGAACGTAAGGCTGAACTCGATGATTTGACACAGAAAGTGATTGCCTCAGGTCTTGCTGAATGGTCAGGAACACAGGACGACGATCGTCGCAGCCTCATTGTTCGTGGCCGTGCCAATCTACTGAACGAAGTGACTGCGACAGATGATCTTGAAAGGATTCGCCAACTCTTCGATGATCTGGAAAATAAAAAGAATGTGGTCCAGCTGCTTGATCTGGCAGAGCAGGCGGAGGGTGTGAAAATCTTTATTGGCTCCGAAAACAATCTGTTTTCGCTTTCGGGTTCGTCTTTGGTTGTTGCGCCCTTTCAGGATAACGAACAGAAAATTGTCGGTGTGCTCGGCGTGATTGGTCCAAAGCGTTTGAATTACGCCAGGATTATACCGATGGTTGACTATACAGCCAAGCTTGTCAGCCGATTGCTGACTTGATTTCAGCGCAAAACGACTGATATCCAACACGACAGTCCGAAAAATCACCTGTACATGTGTGCTGCCTTGTCTTAAGGCGGTCATGAATGCCGGGGCACTGCAATATTTAAAGTTAAGCGGAAACAAGATCTGATGAATCCAGAAACAAAGCCGGAAGATAAGAATAAAGAGACGATGCAGGCCGCTGACGCTGCGCCGAAAGACGATGCTCATGAGAATTACAGCCAAAGCGAGGAGGGAGATGCAACCGCAAGCGCCGAGCCAGGTGATGTTGTCTCCGGCGGGCCAAAAGCTTACGTTGACCCGAGCATTGCCGCAGAAGCTAATATCGCTGAACTTGAGGCTCAGATTGCTGAGATAAGAGATAAGTATGTTAGGGCGGTTGCAGAAAATGATAATCTGCGCAAGCGGGCAGAACGTGAGAAGTCTGACGTTGCCAAATATGCCGTGACGAAATTTGCCTCTGATATGCTGGCCATCGCCGACAATCTGCGCCGTGCCATTGAGGCTGCTTCGGCAGCGCCCGACCCAGAGGAGCAATCCGGCTCACTCAAAGCCCTGCTGGAAGGTGTTGCGCTGACGGATCAGGAGCTCCAGAAATCTCTGGAAAAGAATGGTATTCGTCCGATTGCAGCAAGCGGTGAGATTTTTGATCCTCATAAACATCAAGCCGTTATGGAACAAGATGATGCATCCGTGCCGGCGGGTACGATTTTAAAAGTGTTTCAGGATGGCTATCAAATTGAAGACCGTGTATTGCGCCCCTCTATGGTGGTTGTTGCCAAAGGCGGTGCCAAGACGCCTAAGGCAGGTGATGTACCGGTGGACAATATGAATACAAGTGAAGCTGATAGCCAGACTGTTCCACCTGCTGCGGATGCACAAGCAGAGACGGCGTCTCATGGTGGCGCAGAAAGTCAGAATAATGCTGGAAGTTCAGAAGATAACGCCGATGGGTCATCGAGTGCAGTTTAGCGTCTGTTGGCACAGCCCTTTGCAGCAGCCCAGGGCAATTTTCTGCTGACTGCGCGTGGTGGGCGTCAATGGGCTTTAGGACCCGTTGACATTCACTAAACGCCGGTCGAGTAATTCTTGCACGTGCTGCACGCGCCTGGTTGGGCAGCTGTCCTCTGAAATTACCGCATTTGCTGACGTCAATGTGATAAGATCAGTGCTTAACTGCAGGATTTAGGTTTATTAACCCGTCTCATCGTGAGGTTGAAGCGCCCTGGTTTGCCTATTAACGGGCATGTATCAGGCAAAATTCTATCTATGCCATGGTATGCCAATCGGGCTGAGCCACCGAGGATAACGACATCCCCAGACCTGAGTAATATGCGATCGGTAGGATCTTTGCGTTTTCTGCCACCTATGCGAAACCATGCATCATCACCAAGAGAAACTGAGATAACTGGTGCGGCCGTGTCCTCTTCGTCCGCATCAACGTGTTGGCCAAGCTTGGCTTTGGGGCCATACCAGTTGATCAGACAAGCCTCAGGATCAGCCGGATATGCCGATATGCTATGCCAAACCTCTAGCAGTAACGCGGGAATGGCCGGCCAAGGCCGGTTTGATTCGGGGTGCTGGGATTGATAACGGTATCCTTCATGCTTGGACGATACCCAACCCATGGGTCCGCAGTTTGTCATCCTGACGGAAAATGGTTTGCCAGAACGCGGCATGGTGGGGCAATAAAGTGGTGCCTTGGATATTATATCATTAATGGAATTCAACAGATTTTGCTGTGCCTTGATATTGAAATAACCTGGTAAATGCCTAAATCCACTAATCATTTCTATTCTCCTAGCGGAGCATGCGCGATTTACATTCGCATAGGCTTATAAGGAGCCGTCAATGCGGCATCAATGTTGTGTTTCTTGTAGGGGCACCCCGTTGCAGTGCGGAATTGACGCCCCTATATAGCAGTCGAATAACAAAAAACCCGAACTCCAGGGGACTACGTCTCCGGTTCTCATTCATACCTGGAGCTAAGCGAGCGCTGAACAATAGGCTCGTGTAGTCTGCCGTTATAAAAAAGGACAACGGAATGTCTAAAGTTATTGGTATTGATCTTGGCACGACCAACTCATGCGTTGCTGTTATGGATGGCGATACGCCAAAAGTTATTGAAAACTCTGAAGGCATGCGCACGACGCCATCGATTGTTGCGTTTACCGAAGAGAGCAATGAGAAGCTTGTAGGTATTGCTGCAAAACGTCAGGCTGTTACCAATCCAGAGAGCACATTTTTTGCAATTAAACGTCTGATCGGCCGCCGCTATGAGGATCCAACAGTTGCAAAGGACAAGAAACTTGTACCTTACAAAATTGTTGAAGCTGATAATGGGGATGCTTGGGTTGAGTCTTTTGGAAAAAAATATTCGCCCTCTCAGATATCTGCAGATATCTTGATCAAAATGAAGGAAACGGCAGAAGCGATGCTTGGTGAAAGCGTATCCCAGGCCGTTATCACAGTTCCTGCCTACTTCAACGATGCGCAACGGCAAGCAACCAAGGACGCGGGTAAAATTTCTGGTCTTGAAGTCTTGCGTATTATTAACGAGCCAACCGCGGCTGCTCTTGCTTATGGACTGGATAAAAAGGAAGCGGCCAAGACAATTGCTGTCTATGATCTTGGCGGTGGTACGTTTGATATATCAATTCTTGAGATCGGTGATGGTGTTTTCGAGGTCAAGTCAACAAACGGCGACACTTTCCTTGGTGGTGAAGACTTCGACATGCGATTGGTTGAATACCTTGCAGAGGAGTTCAAAAAGGAAAACGGTATCGATCTGACAAATGATAAACTTGCTCTTCAACGTCTCAAGGAGGCGGCTGAGAAAGCTAAGATTGAATTGTCATCTTCGGCGCAGACAGAGGTTAACCTTCCATTTATTACCGCTGATCAGTCTGGCCCAAAGCACCTGACTATGAAATTAACCCGGGCGAAACTGGAAAGCCTAGTTGGTGATCTCATCAAGCGGACCGTTGGACCTTGCGATGCCGCTCTGAAGGATGCAGGCCTCAAAGCTGCTGAAATTGATGAGGTTGTTCTCGTTGGCGGTATGACGCGTATGCCGAAGGTTCAGGAGACCGTTAAGAACTTCTTCGGCAAGGAGCCACATAAGGGTGTTAACCCCGATGAAGTTGTTGCCGTAGGCGCTGCGATCCAGGCTGGCGTTCTGCGCGGCGACGTTAAAGACGTTCTGTTGCTTGATGTGACGCCATTATCGCTTGGCATTGAAACCCTTGGTGGTGTTTTTACCCGGCTGATTGAACGTAATACGACAATTCCTACAAAGAAAAGCCAGGTTTTCTCTACTGCAGAGGATGGCCAGCAAGCCGTGACAATCAAGGTATACCAAGGCGAGCGCGAGATGGCGCAGGATAATAAACACCTTGGTACATTTGATTTGGTTGGTATTGCGCCCGCACCCCGTGGTGTTCCGCAAATTGAAGTTACCTTCGATATTGATGCGAATGGTATCGTCAATGTGTCTGCCAAAGACAAGGCTACAAACAAAGAGCAATCTATTCGTATTCAAGCGTCTGGCGGTCTGTCAGATAGCGATATAGATCGCATGGTGCAGGAAGCTGAACAGCACGCCGGCGAAGATAAAAAACGCCGCGAGCTGGTCGAGGCCCGTAACCAACTGGAGGCTTTGATTCACTCTACTGAGAACCAGGTTACAGAAAACAGCGATAAAATTGATGCGGCTGTCAAGACCGAGGTTGAAGAAGCAGTTGCGTCTGCAAAAGGAAAACTCGAATCAGACAACCCTGAAGAGATTACTGCAGCGACCCAAACACTCGCGCAGGTCGCTATGAAGATTGGCGAGGCTGTCTACGGCAGCGGTGCCCAACCGTCTGAAGGAGAGTTCGAAAATGAACCTCACGGTGATAATGCCGACGGCGGACGAGATGAAAATGTTGTCGATGCTGATTTCGAAGAAGTGAAAGACGACGATAAGAAATCTGCATAATATCTGGTTCAACCCCCGGCTGCTCTGAGCCGGGGGTTTCGCTTCTATGTTATCGTTTCATTGATGTGTTGTAAGAGAAAGAGGACGTATTTGCAGTTAACTTCATGCGCCTCACCCATCCGCAATAGATAAAATAATATGGCAAGATTTTTGCTTTAGTAAAATAAAGTGTGCCCGCACCGAGAGCAGCCTCTGGGGTTAATTGAGATTGATGGCTAAGCAGGATTATTATGATTTACTTGGTGTAAGCCAAGACGCCAGTGACAAGGACCTGAAGAGCGCCTACCGGAAATTGGCGATGAAGTATCATCCTGATCGTAACCCTGGCGATACCGAAGCCGAGCAGAACTTTAAGGACGTAAGTGAAGCTTACGAGGTTCTTAAAGACCCTCAAAAGAGAGCCGCCTATGATCAATTCGGTCACGGCGCTTTCGAAAATGGCGGTGCGGGCGGCTTTAACAGCGAATTCTCGATGGAAGATATATTCGAGAATTTCTTTGGCGACATTATGGGGGGGCGGCGTCAACGCAGGCCAGGTCGCGAACGTGGGTCTGATCTGCGTTACAATCTGGAAATTTCGCTGCAGGATGCATTTTCCGGTAAAACTGCTGAGATCCGTGTTCCCACAACCGTGAGCTGTGAGAAATGCTCAGGAACGGGTGCCAAGGCCGGTACAAGTTCGCGTGCCTGCCCGACGTGTAGCGGATTAGGCAAAGTACGCGCAACCCAGGGTTTTTTTACGATTGAGCGGATCTGCCATACCTGCCAGGGTCGTGGCGAGGTCATAGATGATCCCTGCAGTACATGTTCAGGGTCAGGCCGTGTTACGAACGAACGTACGCTGTCCGTCAATATTCCCGAGGGTATTGAAGATGGGACGCGCATTCGTCTTGCGGGTGAGGGTGAGGCAGGTCTGCGTGCCGGGCCAGCCGGCGATCTTTATATTTTTCTTTCCATAAAGCCCGATCCGTTTTTCCAACGCGATGGATCTGATGTTTTTTGCCGTGTTCCCATTTC
Source organism: uncultured Filomicrobium sp. (assembly GCA_964449195.1). Taxonomy (GTDB): domain Bacteria; phylum Pseudomonadota; class Alphaproteobacteria; order Rhizobiales; family Hyphomicrobiaceae; genus Tectiglobus. The sequence continues at coordinate 3,432 of CAYUYL010000044.1, read as the reverse complement.
AATGGTCCATGCGGCGCTTGGAGGCGATATCGAGGTGCCAACCGTTGGCGGTTCACTTTATACCGTTAAAGTACCTGCTGGTAGCCAGAGCGGTACACAATTACGGTTGAGCGGTAAGGGTATGCCTGTTTTACGTTCCAAGATGACTGGCGACATGTACGTACAGCTTGAAGTTGAGACGCCTAAAAAACTTACCAAGCGACAGCGTGAACTTCTTAAGGAGTTTGAGAAGGAAAGCCGCAAAGAAACTTCACCTGATACGCACAGTTTCTTTGATCGTGTGCGAAGTTTATTTGGTGACGATTAGGGCGTGATCATATACGATATGAGACCGTAGTTTGAAAAATTTGGCCAACAGATATGTCGACACCCACTCATTTATTGTTTTTGGCCGGATCATCACGTGCTGATTCCCTGAACAAAAAGCTTGCGCATATCGCAGCAGATGTTGCAGGTGCCAACGGCATAACGGCAACCTTTGCAGACCTTGGCGATTACCCAATGCCGCTTTACGATGGTGATTTGGAGGACGCCGAGGGGGTGCCGGATAATGCGATCAAGCTTCATGATCTGTTCTTGTCCCATTCCGGCATTTTTATCGCATCACCAGAATACAATGCGGGTATTACACCGCTTTTAAAGAATACGCTTGACTGGGTCTCGCGGGTTAGAATTGAAGGACTGGCGCCGCTTGAGGTTTATAAAACCCGTATCTTCATGGTTGCCTCAGCATCACCAGGTCACTTTGGAGGTATACGAGGCTTAATTATGCTTAAGCAGATTATGGCTACAGGTTTGGGGGCTGTGGTCTTGCCCGATCAACTTGCCATACCAAACGCCCACGACGCGTTTGATGCTGAAGGCCGCCTCCAGGATCTGTCCCATCTTGAGAGATTGAAAGTACTCATACAAAAACTTTATAAGTCTGCTAAAATGCTTCAGGCAGAGGGATGAGTATTGAATACACCGCTGATACCCAGTGATCGTCTTATTGTTGCGCTTGATACGCCAACCGTTGATGCAGCATCCCGTCTTGTTGAACGTCTTGAAGGATGTGTCACATTTTATAAAATCGGACTTGAACTCGCGATGAGTGGCGGACTCGGTTTTGCCCGGGAGCTGGTGGCAGCCGGTTATCGTGTTTTTCTCGATATGAAGTTACTGGATATTGAAAACACGGTGCAACGCGCTGTCTCCAATATTGCAGACTCAGGTCTTCATTTTTTGACCGTTCATGGTATAGACCGCAAAACACTACGCGCTGCCACGCAGGGTGCGGAGGGGTCGGACCTCAAGATTCTTGCTGTTACCGTTTTGACCAACTTGACGGATAGCGATCTTAGTGAGCAGGGATTTAGAAGGCGCACGGCCTCCGAGCTTGTCCAGCATCGTGCCAGTCTGGCCCGGCAGTCCGGTTGCCATGGTGTCATCAGCTCGGGGGAAGAGGCTGCAGCCGTTCGTGCCTTGACAGGCTCGGATTTTTTAATTGTGACACCTGGAATTCGGCTTGCAGGTGACGCCCATGGTGATCAAGCCCGGGTAACGACACCGCAACGCGCGCTGTCAAGCGGTGCCAGTCATATCGTTGTTGGCCGGCCGATCACACAGGCAGAAGATGTCAGGGTTGCCGCTGAAGACTTTTTGCAAGCCATTCAGCAATCATAAATCCAACAGCCGTGTTGCAGTGGGCATTCCCTGTGGCACTCAGATCCGGTGCTGGAGATTCAAATGTCAAGCGCACGAACGCCTGATTGCCAGACAGTGTGGAATGCCCAGGTCCTCACCCTGTTTCCGGAGATGTTTCCAGGACCATTATCGCAATCGGTCGTCGGTACCGCATACAATGCAGGGCTTTGGCAATTGTCAACATTTGATCTGCGTGAATTCGGGCTTGGCCGTCACCGTTCCGTTGATGATACGCCAGCTGGCGGCGGGCCCGGCATGGTGATGCGTTGCGATGTGTTGGGCTCCGCTATAGATCACGCTCGTGAGGCTGCTCCCGGTTTGCCTGCACTTTATCTTTCGCCTCGCGGGGAACGGTTAACGCAGCAGATGGTGAAGGATCTGGCAGACGGGCCAGGTTTCTGTCTTCTCGCCGGAAGATTTGAAGGTGTTGACCAACGTGTTATTGATGGCCGGCAGTTGCGCGAAGTCTCGATTGGCGATTATGTCCTTTCAGGCGGTGAACTTGCTGCTATGGTTTTGATCGATGCCTGCGTGCGGCAACTGCCCGGCGTTCTTGGTGCGGACGCAAGCCTCGATCAAGAGAGCTTTGAAAATGGCTTGCTGGAATATCCGCATTATACCCGGCCGCGCGTATGGGAGGAATATGAGATCCCTGAAATTCTCCTGTCGGGAAATCACGCTAAGATCGCGGCCTGGCGTAGAGCGCAATCTGAAGAACTTACGCGTGTGCGGCGGCCGGATCTTTTAGATCAGGCTGACCGTTAGGGTCTGTTGAGTCTGCGTCGTCGGCGGTTGCACTTCTTTGGTGGACAGATTGTCTGACGTCATTTGATGCTGGCAACACTTTCATTAATTCATGTGTTATATTCTTAGTCGACAAACCTATGATTTTGAAATATAAGCTGACAATCCCGCTATAATAAATTTTTCCATTCGGCATTGTAAGAACCGTATCCCGCCGCTGAGACGGACCGGCTCGCTGTTCCTCTGCAACGCTGTCACAAAAGGCGATGTAAAAATGAATATCATCGAAGAGCTTGAGAAAGAGCAGATGACCAAGATTGCGACTTTGCGCGCAATTCCTGAGTTTGGTCCAGGCGATACGGTCCGGGTTATGGTGAAGGTCGTCGAAGGTAAGAATACCCGTAACCAGGCTTATGAAGGTGTTTGCATTGCCAGAGCAGGCAAAGGCCTGCATGAAAACTTCACAGTCCGCAAAATATCCTATGGTGAAGGCGTTGAGCGTGTTTTTCCGCTTTATTCGCCCTTTATCACAGATATTGAAGTTGTCCGCCGTGGCCGTGTGCGCCGCGCCAAGCTTTACTATCTGCGTGGACGGCGCGGCCGCGCTGCCCGTATCGTTGAGCGTACGGATGTCCGTGCCAAGCGCTTGAATGCTACTTTCAAAGGTTTCCGCAAGCCAAAGGGCGAAAAGGACGATCTCAAACAGATTGCTACGATAGCTCCTGATTTGGAGACAATGCTCAACAAACTTAATATTATGAAGTTTGAGCAGATTGCAGCTTTCACCGATGATGATATCGCAAATATTGATGATGTTCTTGGTCTGAAAGGCCGGATCGAGAAAGATGACTGGGTGGGGCAGGCGCAGCGGCTGATGGCAGAGGCGACCGTTGAAGAGGTTCCTGAACAGGAAGAGAACGCCTAAGAGCCTGTCCGTAAAAATGTTGTGTCATCAGAATCACTTATGATTCAGATCCTTGAGTGAGCGAGGTCCGTAAATAT
>CAYUYL010000043.1:0-13626 GCA_964449195.1 uncultured Filomicrobium sp. | reverse complement strand
CATTGAATCATAACTGATTCCAGTGACTCAACATTTTTATGGACGGGCTCTAAGTCGATACGTGAAAATCAAAATATAACAGATTGTTTTTATATCGTTTTCAGAAGAAAAGTCCGAAAGCGAGCATATCATTGAACAGCAAAACGGACGCGTAAACGCAGCAAAGTGAGCAGCTCTTTCCTGCCGGATTGCGGAGCACCACTATAAATAGCCCCGCCGCGGACGAGGCTATTTTTCACAGAGACCTAACCTGCCGCGCGCTCCATCTCTTCAAGTTCATCAATCATGCGGGAAATCATTGAAAGCCCCTTGTGCCAGAACTCTGGTTGAGTGGCGTCAAGACCAAACGGCGCAAGCAGTTCGCTGTGGTGTTTGGAGCCGCCTGCAGACAACAAATCAAAATACTTATTGACGAACTCCGGATGCGCTTCTTCGTATAGCGCATAAAGCGAATTGACGAGACAGTCGCCAAATGCATAGGCATAAACATAAAAAGGAGCCCGGATGAAGTGTCCGATGTATGCCCAGAACACTTCGTAACCCGGCTTGAATTCAATACCAGGTCCCAAACTTTCGGCCTGCACGCTCATCCAGAGTTCGTTGATTGTCTCGCTTGTCAGCTCCCCTTCACGCCGGGCAAGATGAATTTTGCGTTCGAACTCATAAAACGCGATTTGACGGACAACGGTATTCAGCATGTCCTCAACTTTGCCTGCAACCAAAGCCTTGCGTTCTTTCGGAGTGGCTGCATCACCAAGCAGGGTTTTAAAGGTCAGCATTTCACCAAACACAGATGCCGTTTCAGCCAGCGTTAAGGGTGTTTGAGACAGCAATAGACCTTGTTGGGCAGCCAGAACCTGGTGCACGCCATGACCCAATTCATGGGCAAGTGTCATAACATCGCGCGAAGAGCCGAGGTAATTTAGAAGCACGTATGGATGTGCTGATGGTGTCACCGGGTGTGAAAAAGCGCCGGGGGCTTTACCCGGCCGTGCAGGCGCATCAATCCAACGCTTGTCGAAAAAATCACGGGCAATATCAGCCATACGAGGAGCGAAACCGGCATAAGCGGCTAAGACGATATCCTGCGCTTCGGGCCATTGGATCGTACGTTCAGGCTTATCGGGAAGAGGTGCATTGCGATCCCAATGCGGCATTACTTCTTTGCCAAGCCACTTGGCCTTCATTTTATAATACCGGTGCGAAAGTTTAGGATAACTCTCACGCACAGCATTCACCAAGGCTTGCACCACAGGACCTTCAACCCTGTTGGCCAGATGGCGGCTGTCAGCAATATCCTGATATCCGCGCCAGCGGTCAGAAATCTCCTTATCCTTTGCCAAGGTGTTGGTAATCAAGGTAAAAGTCTGAATATTTTCCTGAAATGTTGTAGCAAGCGCTTCAGCACCGGCCTGCCGCTTTGCTTCATCTGCTTCAAGCATCAGATTAAGGGTGGGTTCAAGGCTCAGCTTCTCTCCATTCACCTCGAAGCGGAGCGCAGTAATCGTATCAGAGAACAGGCGGTTCCATGCAGCCCCTGACGTCAGTGACTTTTCATTGAATAATAACTCCAGCTTTTCATCGAGCTGATAGGGCTCTTCCTTTCGCAGGTCGTCAAGCCATGGCTTATAGCGTGCCAGTCCGGCGTTCTGAAGTGCAACCGTAAGCTGATCATCCGGGATTTGATTCAGTTCTAATTCAAAGAAAATGAAAGTGTTGAATATTTGCGTGAGCTGGCTCTGAACGTCTCCAAAAAGCTTTGCACGTACAGGGTCCTGCTGATCACCCGCATAATGTAAGAACGCAAACGTTCCAATGCGGCCAAGAAGATCAGAGGCTGCTTCATAATCACGGATTGCGGCAGCCAGAAAAGCGCCGTCGTAGCCTTTTTCCAGCAATTTGCCTTTGTAGTTCGCCTCAAATGTTTTTGCATCGTCCTGAGCCTGCTGGAGAGCCTTTTGCAACTCCGGACTGTCAGGCGCTGGAAAAAGGTCGCTCAAATCCCATTCGGGCATGCTGCCAAGATCCAATGTTGCCGCAGCCTGTGCGGTGTCGGCAGACGAAAAAACACGCAGCTTTTGAGAAGGATCGGCATACATCTTATTCTCCGTCGGATTTTATCGAGCTCAAAGACTTGTTTTACCAAGTTATGGCCTCAGTCATGATACATTTTTTTGCCGGATAGAATGGCATTCTGACAGGCTGGGAAATACCGGAGCATCCAGCGTGCTGCGGAAAATCCCAAAGCGGCAAAGCAACTGCAGATCGTTACGCATCCACTATCTGGCTGCTTTGCCGATATAGATCAAGGCTGTCGAAACTGCATTTTGTTCGCAGCGGGACTGCAGGGGAAAGGCAAGCCTCAATCGAAGCAGTTCATGGCTTGCAGTCATTCGGAACAATGAAAATGTTCAACGTGATGCTATTGCTAACATGTTATTTACCTCAATAGTGCACTCTGATTGCTGCTGATGTTTGGCACACAAGAAATGCTGCATGTCAGCAAATCCATCATAGTAAACAGTTTCTTATATTAGAGTATTCCATGTCCAAGTGCGTCCTAATTGTTGATGATGAACCTGTCCAGCGCCGTATTCTTGCAGACGTTGTTAAGCGGCTTGGATATGAAACAAAAACTGCGGCTTCTGGCGATCAAGCCATTGATATCCTGCTTGGCCCTGACTCTGCTACAATTTCCCTTGTGTTATTAGATCTTGTTATGCCCGGAACGGATGGCCTCGCAGTTTTACAACGCGTCGCAGACGAACCTGGCGTTCCTCCAATTATCGTTGAAACGGCCAACGGATCTATTGATACGGCCATTCATGCCATGCGCGCCGGCGCCGCAGACTTCGTCGTAAAACCGGCGTCACCGGAACGCTTGGAATGCTCGATAAAAAACGCTTTGAAAATGGAAGCGTTGACCGGTGAAATCACACGGATCAAAAAGCGTGCCTCGGGAACCTTGCTGTTTGATGACCTTATCATTCACTCAAAGACTATGGAAAGAGTGATCTCGCTCGGAAAACGCTCGGCCGCCTCAAACATTCCGGTCTTGATCGAAGGCGAATCCGGTGTGGGCAAAGAGGTCATCGCGCGCGCGATCCAAGGTGAGAGCGAACGGGCAGGCAAGCCATTTGTTGTCGTCAACTGCGGTGCCATTCCGGAAAATCTGCTGGAAAGCATCATGTTTGGCCACGAAAAGGGTTCTTTTACCGGCGCCGTCGACAAGCGCATTGGTAAATTCCAGGAGGCCGATGGCGGCACCTTATTCCTTGACGAGGTGGGCGAACTTCCACTGGACGCCCAGGTCAAGCTGCTCCGCGCCCTCCAGGAAGGCGAAGTCGACCCTGTTGGTGCCAAACGGCCGGTGAAAGTCAATTTCCGGCTGATTTCAGCGACCAACCGCAACATGATTGACATGGTCAGAAACGGCACATTTCGTGAGGATCTCTATTACCGGCTCAATGTTTTCCCCATCTGGGTGCCGCCTCTGAAAGACCGGCTTCAGGATGTTGCCGAGCTTGCGTTGCATTTCCTGACACGCTTTGCCGCCGAAGAAGGCAAGCGTGTCACCTCCATAAGCCAGGAGGCCACACAATTACTTACCAGTTACACATGGCCGGGTAATGTCCGCCAGCTTGAAAATACTATCTTCCGCGCCGTTGTTCTATCGGACGGCCCTGAACTGACTGTTGCAGATTTTCCTCAAGTCGCGGCACATGTTGATGGCTTTGAAGCACAAATTCCAGCGGCCCCCATGCCAGCCAAAGATAAGCCAAGCTTCGAAGGCCCTGCCGTGATCGGCGCTGAAAACCATGTCCCGCAAACCATTTCCATCAAACATAGCGGCGGCTCATCAGGCGTTGGTATTCCAGCAGTGGGTGAAAGCGGTGATATCCGGCCCCTCGATGACATAGAGGCTGACATGATCCGCATTGCACTCGGCCGTTATCGTGGTCATATGACAGAGGTTGCAAAGCGCCTGGGCATTGGCCGCTCGACACTTTATCGTAAAATGCAGGAATACGGGCTGGAGCCTCGGGCAAACTAATGTGGGTTGAGCTTCCCTGCACTGCAAGACGTTTTAACACGCCCTGTTTTTCACGATATAAGATCGAAAAAGATGCGATAAAGTTGCAGATTTGCAGCACGTCTGGTTAACGCGCTATCGATCACGGCAAAATTATTAACCAATATCTGGCGAGACGGCCAAGCTGATACTATAACCTCCGAAGAGCATGTTTCGGAGGTGATTGTCATGCGTGTTGTTTTGAGCTGTTTATTAAGTAGTTTGGCCGGCATTTCAATGTCAACTACGGCCTTAGCCATTGAACCCCAAGCGCCGCAAAGTCTTATTACGTCAGAGGAATCGGTTGTCATACTGGCGCGTCAGCAACTCGATCTGATGAAGAAATCGTCAGATGCTTCCGTCGGCCGCGATCAAACCGGCCTATCCGAATATTATGCCAACCATTTTGGAGCGCCGCTCTGGGTTAATAAAAACGGCTTAACCAACAAAGCCAAGCTCATCATTGAAGAAATACGCCAGGCTGACCAGTGGGGCCTGAATTCCGCACAATTTGATCTCCCGTCACTTACGGAGCAAGTATCCACCGCAGATCTTATCGATGCAGAAATCGCCCTTTCACTTGCTATTCTAAAATACGCCCGCCACGCGCGCGGTGGCCGCATGGACCCGACTAGCTTGTCGCTTGCCATCGATCGCGTCCCACCGCTTGAGGCTCCACGCGTCGTTCTGGATAGCCTGCAGTCAACGGATAATCCAGCGCGTTACTTGCAAAGTCTCCACCCGCAGCATGATCAATTCAAGAAGTTGCGTTCGGCGTATCTCAAAGCCTTGAGCGATGAACAAAAAAACACGAAGCTTCAAAAGAAAAGCAAGGTAAAGCTTTCCCAGCGCCTACTCTATAATATGGAAATGTGGCGCTGGATGCCGCGCGAGTTGGGGGCGAAGTATGTGTGGTCCAATATCCCTGAGTTTAAAGTTCGGATCATAAAAAATGAGCGTGTTGTTCATGAGGAACGGATCGTAATCGGAAAAACGACACACAAAACGCCTATTTTCTCCGATGAAATGGAAACAATCGTTTTCCATCCATTCTGGGGCGTGCCTAATTCCATTAAAGTCAAGGAACTACTCCCAAGTCTTGTACGCGGGGGTAATGCTCTTACTCGTCAGGGATTGCGCATCTCATACGCGGGCCGCGAAATCGATCCCAATTCTGTGGATTGGTCACAAAATGATATTCGTAACTATCATGTGTTCCAGCCTCCAGGCCGGAGAAATGCTTTGGGCATTGTGAAATTTATGTTCCCAAACAAGCATGCCGTTTACATGCATGATACACCATCAAAACATCTTTTTAAGCGGAATGTGCGCGCCTTCAGCCACGGCTGCATGCGCGTACGCAATCCGCTCAAGCTTGCCGAACTTGTGCTTCAGCATGACAAGGGCTGGGAGCGCACCAAGATAGATGTGCTCATATCAAATGGCCCGAAAAACAATCAGATTACCTTGAACAACAAGCTTCAGGTCCACGTCACATACTTCACGGTGTGGATAGACGACGATGGCAAGCCCGTTACCATGAAGGATATCTATGGTCATGAAAAACTCATTCAGATGGGCTTCGACGGCAAAACGCACCTGATTGTCAGAAAGAAAATCAATCTCGATGCGAAACGCCGGGCAATCGTAGCAAACATCCCAGCACAAACGAGTTACCAGTATAGCTCTAATCCAGGCTGGCGGCAGTCTGTTTTTGAGAACTAAACTACAGGCTCCGACACTTCGTAGCTGAAGTGTCGGAGCCTGAGCATAAGGTTGCATCGCAAGTCTTGTACGGTCACTTCAAACAAATTAACTTGTATCGCAACTTTGGTTTTGAGGCCGCCCTTGACCAGAAGATCTTTAAAAGATCCATTGATATGAACCGGATATTTTAGCAGGCATCGCAGTTATGGCTGCTAAGGTGTCGACTATAAGTTGTATTGACGCCAGAAATTTGGCTTTTTAAACCAAATCTATTTAATAGCCAGGCTGCCCATAGTCTGGCCGCAGTTTTGCATTCGTTTGTTATTCACAACTTAGATATAACCAAGCGGTTGTTATCAATTTATAACAACAACGCGAAGGAGAGCTGTTGTACGGCATAACGAAAATCTCTGCCACATTTTTTCTGGCATTTACGATCTCTGCGGCATACGCTCAGCCTTTATCCCACAATGCAGAGGATAAACGCAGAATATCATTTTATAATATTCATACCAAAGAGACGATCGCCGTCATTTACAAACGCAACGGTCAATATCAGGCCGAGGCGATGAAACGAATTAACTGGATTCTACGTGACTGGCGACGCAATATTCCGACGCGCATGGACCCAAAATTGATTGATCTTGCGTGGGAGATGCACCGGGAATTAGGCAGCCAGCAACCGATTCATGTGATCTCTGGCTTCCGCTCACAAAAAACAAATAACATGTTGCGCCGCACCCGAGGCGGCCAGGCGCGGCGCAGTCAGCATATTCTTGGCAAGGCAATGGATATCCGCTTTCCGGATGTCCCAGTACGCCGCCTGCGCTATGCCGGCCTGATTCGCGAACGCGGTGGCGTGGGGTACTATCCCACCTCCGGCACACCATTTGTGCATATTGACACAGGGCGTGTGCGCCATTGGCCGCGTATGGCACGCTCTGAGCTTGCATTACTCTTTCCCGACGGCAGAACAAAACATCGCCCGCGTGGAGGCAGGCGTATTACGCCGCGTGATGCAAAACTTGCCAAGCGCCGCCTTCCGGACCTGGCCAAGCGTGTTGCCGCATATCATGATCTAAGACGATCAGGCCTGAACAGTACGAGGATTGCGGCAGCAACGCCATCCGGGACACCAAAGCCCTGGCAGACCAGCTTAACATTGCCGCGCCCCCCCCAGCCCCGGCTTATTGAACGACCACGACTAGCTGTCACAAGCCCCGCTTATCGCCCCAAACCCCAACTTTTGGCATTGCCGAGGCTCATTGATCGCCCTTCACGCATTATTCCAGGACCGACATTGGCCGACCGGCGAGCTCTAACGCGCTTGGCAGCTTTCGCGGCAACTTTTACACCCACACCTTCAATCAGTCCCTCGCAAAACCGTGATGCGCAGCGCATACCGAACGGAGTTTCGGCAGCGCCACAGGCGCCCACTCATTCAACGCCAGGCGCAGTAGATGGCATCTCGAGCCAACTGACTGCACCATCTGAGACACTTGGCCAACCAACATCTTTTATCACCTCACCGCAATATGATGAGGAACACCCGGAAGAGCTGTCTTATCGGCCATTTCCGATTCTGCCCTTCCTTACTACAACAAAAGATTCACCTTACGGTCCATCTGTACCGAGGCTGGTACATCCGGATACTTCACGCGCCATTGCAATGCTGGATCATGAAGGCTCGGCTCCACCGATGCAGCTCAAGCCCGGGGCACAAACCGCCCGGCTTTTGTGGCTGCAAGCTTTTACCGGCAAGGCCGTGAACATAAATGCGCTCTCATCGCCGCCCCCACCAAGTCTGGAGAACGGCGCCAGGCCTACAAACCTATCCAGTCGGCGCGTGACAACCTCAGATCAATGATTTTTGAAAATCGCATGACAGAATAAAAAAGCTGAAGCAGCGGCATATCTGCTTCAGCATCATTATGAAGACTGACATATAGTAATGCCTGCAATAGCGTGAAACGCGACTACTCAGCTGCTTCTGCCTGATACGGCTCGGCCTCGACACCCGCGTTCTCAATCATACCAAGCGCGTGCAGGTATGTCTCTAGGATTGCTTCTTCTTCGTCGCGATCATCTTTGGATTTCTTGCGCAACTTTAAGATTTGGCGCAGCGTCTTAACGTCAAAACCCACTGCTTTTGCTTCCGCCAGTTTGTCGCGGATATCATCTGCGATTGCCTTTTTTTCTTCCTCAAGGCGCTCGAGTTGCTCAACAAACTGACGCAGTTGCGCCTGCGCGGCGCCATGAAGTGTCGTCATACCTGAAACCTCAAACACATATTCATTCCAAACACCAAGGCAAAGCCCGGTGCTCTCTCACGACATGACGCACAACACTTAAACGCAAAACGAAATGCACGCCCCGCATCCATTATTAAGGCCTGAGTCGCAAGCCTGAAATAAGGTGCGATTGCGAACTTATACTGGCCCCCGCCAAGATCGCAATCGCTGCGCTGCCCTCTCTCGGCCAGCACCTGCAACGCTAGCGGTGACGGCACGGGCCATCAAGAAAGCAATGCGGTTTATCCGATTTTTTCCCCAAGACCCACGCAGTGCTTAAGAGTTTATTAATTTTTCTTGACATTCAAATTATTGAGGTTTGTCAGATGGTATCTTCAGATCATCAGATTCTATCTGATATTTATCTTTCCATTCTGTATAGGGCATGCCGTATATGATCTCGCGCGCCTGCTCTTTCGTGAGTGTTATGCCCTTTTCCCCGGCGGCCTCTGCATACCATTTGGAAAGACAGTTGCGGCAAAAACCAGCAAGCGTCATCAGATCAATATTCTGCACATCCGTGCGCGCGCGCAGATGCGCAACAAGACGGCGGAATGCAGCTGCCTCAAGTTCAATTTGGTAATCTGGCTTCTCGCTCATAATAATAGTCCATTGTAGCTAGTGTGAAATCAGGGGAGGCGTCAGGCAATAGAACTTGGCACAATACGCTGAAACGCCTCCCGGTTGCTTTGCGACGCCAGAATATCTCTTATGATGCGCAACAGGCGCTCGCTCCAGATGGCCTGCCCTTCAGCATCACGAATAAGATCCTGGCGAACTTCAAGAATTGCGTGCGCAAGCCCACGCATTGTGCCGTGCTTCCACAACGTGTCACCTTCAAGGTCTCCACGATAGGGCTCATTTTCACCAACAATGAGATCACCTGCAGCGTAAAAAGCCTTAAGCAAGGGATCGGCAAACCGCGCGTCCTTATCCCAAAGCACACCGATGTGCCAGGGGCGTGCTACATCTTTCCAGCTTTCCGTAAATGAGTGGATAGATAAAAGTACCGGCGCCGTACCTGCCGCCAGACATTGATCAATCGTTGCCGTTATGGCGTTGTGATATGGATAATAAAACTGCTTGATACGCCGCTGGCGCTCGGCTTCGTCAATGCGCCGGTTTCCAGGCACAATTGCCCCATCGGACAATCGCATAATAAGCGTCGGATCATCTTCACCGCGGTTAGGGTCGATCAGCAGACGTGAATAATGCGTTAGCAACGCCGGAGCTTTAAGCCCCTCGGCCAGAGCCCTTGTTAATTCAGAGGCCCCGATATCATAAGCGATATGGCGCTTCAACTCAGCTTTCTTAAGACCCAGCGTACCGTAATCCGCAGGCAGTGCATTACTTGCATGATCGCACAGTATAATGAGACCGGCGTCCGCATGGCCTGGCACGATTGTATAGCATTCCGTTGCCTTGGCATCGATGTGTTTGGACAAGGGACATTCCATCGTTCATCATGTTAACAATCAATCATGGGCTTATGAGGGAACAGCCGCAAGGCGGAATTGCTATATTCTTAGCAAGAATCATATAATCTTTTGCAATAATTTTGTCGTTTAGCAGCCATGCGGACCGCATAACAATAAAAAGCACGCGTTGGGCTAAACCGAACTGCAAGCAAACCGATCGCGGGGTAGAATGACACAACAAAGAAGAAGCCAAAGCCAGAATTCAGTTCTGAAAAGCAGTGTTCTCGCGATTGTGCTCAGCTTACCTCTGCCAGCCCTTGCCGGCCTGAAGCTGTGCAACACAACCTCGAGCCAAGTCGGCGTTGCCATCGGCTATCAGGATCAACGCGGCACAGCAACGGAGGGTTGGTGGAATATTAGCGCGCAAACCTGCGAAAAACTGCTCAAAGTTTCCGCCCCAAGCCGCTATATTTATGTCTATGCGATCGACTACGAACGCGGCGGTGAGTGGACGGGAGAACTCGCAATGTGCGTCAGTGATGGATCATTTATGATTCGCGATACTTCGAATTGTGAGGAACGCGGCTACCGTACAGCCAGATTCTATGAAGTGGATACGGGCAGCGCTTCAGATTGGACAATCCGCCTTGCTGATCCCGAAAAAACCAAACCATCCTCGAATTAATCATGATTTACAAATGGTTACGCTATGCAGGTCATGCCGACAGGCCTAAAGCTTGCGGTATTCAGAGAACTCGGCACAGAATCTGAAATTTGCAATTCGTCAAATTATAGTGCTTTAATTTTCAAATCATTTGCTCTTACAGTATCTCAGCATCCCGTTGCATCTGCGTAAAATATCGAGCATTCGCGGGCAGTATGTATCAGCGATCTTATTCGCTAAGAACATTGCGCCCGGGAATATTTTGCTGGTTTCAAATCCCGCCTATAACGCAAAGGTGACGTCATGATTTTTGATCATCCTGAATTTGACTCCCATGAAGCCATCGTGTTTTGCCATCATGCACCTTCAGGTCTAGATGCCATCATCGCGCTACATAATACGGCCGCAGGCCCTGCGATGGGAGGCTGCCGGATGGTACCATATCCATCACAACACGCCGCTCTGACGGATGTTTTGAGGCTTTCAAAGGGTATGAGCTATAAAAATATTATGGCTGGTCTCCCATATGGTGGCGGTAAATCGGTTATTCTTGCCGATCCTGCAACCGATAAATCGCCGGAACTTCTTCAAGCTTTCGCCGGTTATGTCGAACGCCTTGGAGGCCAGTATATCACTGGTGAGGATGTCGGCATCACAGTGCCGGACATGGAGATCATGCGTACCATAACACCGCATGCCCGCGGCATCCCGGAGAACGGCCCGGGAGACCCTTCGCCTATGACTGCGCGCGGTGTTTTTGAAAGTATGAAGGTCGCCGTCCGCCACAGCCTTTCTCAAGACAGTCTTAAAGGTGTCGGCGTACACGTTCAGGGTCTGGGCGCCGTCGGAATGCGCCTGTGTGCCCTGCTGGCTGAAGCTGAAAGCCGGCTGATCGTTTCAGATATCGATCAACGCAAATGTGACGAGGCTCAAAACCGTTTTGACGCAGAGGTTATATCAGCCGATCATTGGTATGATGCCAATGCTGAAATCTATGCCCCTTGCGCATTAGGCGCGAGTTTAAATGAGCAGACAATCGCCAAACTGCAATCTCATATTGTTGTGGGCGCTGCAAACAACCAGCTGGCGCAACCCGAAGATGGCAACCGCCTGCACGATAAAGGCATACTTTACGGGCCAGACTATGTCGTCAACGCCGGCGGCGTGATCAGCGCAGCCCTTGAAGGCCCGGCATTTGACCAAAACATCCTGCGTGACCGGGTGATGGGCATTTCAGGCACAGTGCAATCGATCTTTGAGCGGGCCAAGGATGAAGGCATCTCTCCTCATGTCATTGCAGACAAGATGGCAGAAGAGAAGTTGGTTGCGGCCCGCAAGGCTTCTGTTGTTCAAAATTGAAGCGATATCTATTTCGCTTCGCTGCAGTAGGATTGCATCAGTTGGGTCCGGTCGTGGACACCCGCACTTGCACCTTCCATGCAAGATTATTGCTCTCTCACCGAGCAGTCATCACCGCACGGGATCTTGGAATTGCAGCCTGTTCGTATGGCGGCTTCCACGGTTTGCAAGCGAAACGATCAACCACACAACAAGACGGAATATCGCCCCAGCAATAAGGCCCGTGAGCAGGAGCAGCATCGCTTTCGGGCCAAGCTCACCAAGCAAAGTTGCATAGGCACGGTTGGAAAGTTCCGGCATCAGAAACTCCATCCATCCTACAAGACTGTCCAGCACATCCTTGGAAAGCCTCACGAGCCAGCCAAATGTCTCAAGATGATTGAGTGCCAGATATGTGTATATGACAATAGCCAGGATGAGTTCCAAAATGAGCATGCCTACAAACCGAACAAGTGTGGCAAGAGTATCTAGAGCTGCAGACATATTTTTCTTTTCCCCATTCACGCAATGTTTGCGATGTATATTCTATCAATCAATTTTAACACTCTAAAATGACACATCTGCCAGCACATAGCCATGCTATGCTATGCTGCCATGGAACTGCGATAGCGCATTCAAAATTGGCGAGCATGTCACATCTTATTAACAGTTTGCTTGATTGACGTCTCTAGCCAGACCGGCATAGGTGAATGCATGACAGATATAAATATACGGCCCACACCTTTGAATATCCCCAACATACTAACGATCGGGCGCATTATTATCGTCCCGCTTATTGCCGGAACACTTTATTTCTTTGGTGACAGCATTCAAGCCCGGTGGGTTGCTGCAAGCTTTTTTATCCTGGCTGCTCTTTCTGATTTTCTAGACGGTTATCTGGCGCGCATTTGGCATCAGCAATCTGAACTTGGCCGCATGCTTGACCCAATCGCGGATAAGTTGCTTGTTAGCGCAACCACGTTGATGCTGGTTTACGAAGGCACAATTACAGACGCTTCCGTATGGGCCGCGCTAATTATTCTTTGCCGCGAAATTCTGGTGTCAGGCTTGCGCGAATACCTTGCACGCCTTGACGTTACGCTGCATGTGACCGTGCTCGCCAAGTGGAAAACCGTCGTGCAAATGTTCGCAATCATTCTGTTGCTCATCGGCCCGGCCGTCGACCAATTGGGATTTGCCGTAAGCAACTTCGGATTATCATTATTGTGGGTTGCGGCCATCCTGACTTTGTGGACAGGAAGCCGTTATTTGACAGCCGCCCTCACGTACGCCTTGAAATAATAATACCAAAACAAAACCGGTGGCAGCTATGAAAACAAGAGAGTGAAAATGGTAAAATTGCTATATTTCGCATCGGTCCGCGAAACGGTCGGTCTATCAGAGGAAACTGTTAAGCTGCCCGTTGAAGTTAAATCGGTCTCTGATCTTATGTCCTGGCAGCAGCAGCGCGGCCCGGAGTATAAAAGTGCATTTTGCACAACCAGACAAATCCGGGCTGCCATTGATCATCAACACGCCAACCCCGACGCTCTGGTTAACGGGGCGCATGAAATTGCGTTTTTTCCGCCCGTCACAGGCGGCTGACTGAAGATGTCATGACAGCTTATGTGCAACAGGCTGATTTTGATGTTAGCCAGGAGATGACAGCACTTCGCGCTGAACGTACCGATATCGGTGCAGTCGTGACGTTTACAGGTTGCGTTCGCGGCAAAGTGGGCGATCAGCACCTTCATCGCATGTATCTTGAGCATTACCCCGGTATGACTGAGCGCGAGCTGGCACGCATTGAAAACGAAGCAAACGCGCGCTGGCCATTGCAAGCTTCGCTTATCATCCACCGCTATGGAAATCTTGAGCCTGGCGATAATATTGTTCTGGTCGCGGCCGCATCACTGCATCGCCATGCTGCGTTCGAGGCAGCGCAATTCATGATGGACTATCTTAAAACGCATGCGCCTTTCTGGAAAAAAGAGATTTACGCAAACGGTGCGGGCGGTTGGGTCGACGCACGAGATAAAGATGATCAAGCAGTGCAACGCTGGCTGCAGACATAAACCGATCGGCTGTGTTCCGACCTAATGTTGCCTTTTTGTTCCAGCATGGCTTCCGTAGTTA
>CAYUYL010000042.1:0-13667 GCA_964449195.1 uncultured Filomicrobium sp. | reverse complement strand
CAACAACACAAGGCTTTTCAACATGCCCGGAAATCTGAAACAACTTAGTTCCAGTGTTGTTAGGTTTACCAAGGCCTGCAAACCAATCCGCACCGCGACGCAGTATGGTTGGCACAACTGCAATGGATTCAACATTGTTTACAGTTGTCGGCGCCCCATAAAGACCTGAGCCGGCTGGAAATGGTGGCTTCAGGCGCGGCTGGCCTTTTTTACCCTCGAGACTTTCCAATAGCGCGGTCTCTTCACCGCAGATGTATGCGCCCGCACCGTGATGGACGTAAAGGTCGAAATCCCAGCCGTGCTTGTTGTTTTCACCAATCAGACCTGCTTCGTAGGCTTCGTCGACGGCGCGCTGAAACGCCTCACGCTCACGGATGTATTCACCACGGAAGTAGACATAGCAGGTGTGAGCGCGCATTGCGAAGGACGCAATCAAACAGCCTTCTACAAGGTGGTGTGGATCATGTCTGGCAATTTCGCGGTCCTTGCAGGAACCAGGTTCTGACTCGTCTGCGTTCACAACCAGATACGACGGCCGCACGTCGTTTTTCGGCATGAAAGACCATTTCAAGCCAGTTGGAAAACCGGCGCCTCCGCGGCCACGCAGGCCGGATTCCTTCACACGCTCAATAATCTCGTCATGACCAAGTTCAAGAATTTCTTTTGTGCCGTTCCATGAGCCGCGCGCGAGAGCACCTTTCAAGCTCACATCGTGCATGCCATAGATATTGGTAAAAATCCGATCTTGATCCGCAAGCACGATCAATCCTCCTGATTGGCGCCGGAGTTGCCAGCGTAAAGCGTTTCATCGGTGAGCGATGTCAGCCCTCCAGCCGGGCATGAAGCGACCCTGCCGGTCTGGGAACCAGGCTTAGGGGGGGTGCCAGCGGCAAATCCATCTAAAGCCGCCTCAAGAAGCTCTGGCGTCAAATCCTCGTATGTGTCTTTCCATATTTGGATCATCGGAGCATTGGCACACACACCCAGGCATTCAACCTCTTCCCATGAGAAATTTCCATCTTCAGAGAGTTGGTGTGGCTCCGGAGCAATTCTGCGCTTACAGACGGCAACGAGATCTTCTGCTCCGCTCAGCATGCACGGTGTTGTGCCGCAAACCTGAACATGAGCAATCTTGCCAACCGGTTGCAATTGAAACATCGTATAAAATGTAGCGATTTCATACACCCGGATGTACGCCATATCCAACATATCTGCGACAACGCGCATGGCAGGTTCCGGCAGCCATCCATCATGCTGCTCCTGCGCACGCCACAGCAACGGGATTACCGCGGAGGCCTGTTTGCCTGCAGGATATTTGGCAATTGTCTCCTGCGCCCAGGCTGCGTTTTCCGGCGTGAAAACAAACTCTGATGGCTGGTCAGGATGCAAGCGGCGTACGCTCATGGCGCAAATGCCCTCCAACTGTCATGGCTGGTATCGTGGCTGGCGCACATTTAAAACTGCAGTAAATTGCAACTTACAAGTGCTCAGTCATAAATCATTACGGCGCTTCGACCCTTGGCGCAAGCCGGTATGACATATGGACGCCAACAAAATCTGATCCTGAGACCAGCCTCTATCGACATGGCTTAAGCTAATGGTGATGAATTGATCCGTATCAATGCGCCAATCTGTTATCTCTGACTTAGTGGCGACAGCGAGGCTCAAACGTTACGCCAACAATATGGAGCTGACAATGAAGCCTATTATCACCTGGATTGTTATTGCAGATGGTGCACACGCCCGCGTGCTTGAGAATGCTGGTCCGGGTAAGGGGCTTTCAAGTCTTGATAACCTCACCTTCGAGGGAGAACATGTGCCAGCCCGCGGTCTACAATCAGGTGTGATGGCTGAAGAACGGGGCTGATCAAGAAATGCTTCACTCGGTTTGGCTCTGAAAAATTGTTATGGACACTTCGAATACAACCGCAAGGGCTTCAACTGCAGCATCTCAAACTGCCTGGTCAACACCACAACCCACCACTTCAGTTCCGCTGATAATGTTGCTTTGGGCCTGGCGGCAAGCTCATGATATAGTCACTCATCAAGTTTGACATGCTTGAGCAATAACACGCCTTCGCACATATTGTCATTGCGGGCAACAAATGCCTCCCGCCTTGTACAGCACACACGCAACATCAGTGTCAGATCGTCATCTCACCACGCAGATCCGATATTATCAGCAGTTTATTGCCATCTGCAGCGATTTTCGGCAGGAGCACCATGAGCTTGGCCAATGCTGCTTCAGGCGTCATGTCACCACCGGGAAGGACGCCACAGGCGGCAAGGCCGGCCCCGGCTGCGTAATGACCGGGGCGTACGCTGCCATGCGGACATTGCGTCACGGCGACAACTGTAAGGTTATGCTTGTCGATGCCGTGCTTGAGTGCGGCAAGAAAATCCGCTGCCTCAGGCGCATTGCCGGCGCCGAATGTTCTGAGAACAACACCACGCAGGTTGTCGTGATCTAGCACCGCAGCAAGAAACTGCGGTGTCATGCCTGGAAACAGCGTGATATCAATGACACCGGTCTCGAGTTGTTTATTGAGTGCAAATGGTGCGTTTAGAGTTGCAGGGCGCCGCACCGCATGACGATGAATCCGCAGGCCGCCACGCCTGGCGCTTGCTAGCGGTTTACAGTTTGGAGATTGAAAACCGGACCAGTCGCTAGCGCTCATTTTGCGGCAACGGTTGCCGCGCATCACCTGCCCCGCAAAGGCAACGGCGACTTCCGCCATCGGCCTGCCGCTCAGGCCAATGTGAGCAGCAACCGTGAGTGCCAAACGATAATTGCTCGTTGCGTCCGTTCTCGGCTGCAGCAGGGGCACCTGAGAACCCGTCACCACGACGGGCTTTGTGAGATTCTCAAAAATAAAACTCAACGCGGAAGCCGTATACGCCAGCGTATCGGTACCGTGAATAATAACAAAACCATCAAAGGTCTCGTAGTGCTCGGTAATTTTGCCTGCAATCATCAACCAGTCCGCGGGCTGAATTGACGAGGAATCGATTGGCTGTGCCAGACTTTCAATCACAACCTCCAGGCCGGGATGCATCTTGTCAGCTTGCGGAAGATACGCCTCAAGCTCTTGAAGCGCGAGAGGTTCCAAACAGGCGCTGACAGATTGATGTATTGACTGATCTTTAGCGGCCATGCCAAACGTGCCGCCCGTATACAGAACGTAGATTTTGATTTTGACATCGCTCTGACTGCTCATGAGGTCTCCATTTTGCATTGCCCAATAAGCTGTTGGAGAGGCTTGCATACATCTTGCCCGGACATATAACTTTGTATCTTAACGAATGTATCGGAATTTGGTGATTATTAACCGCCGATGATCGACATTCGAACGCACAGGGCCTACGTTTAAACTTGGCAAATAAATATTTTCGCTGCTGATTCGGCGGTATTGACCGCCAAACGACTTGCCAATCCATAGCGATTCAATTTCATCATAATGTACATAATCAAGGACCATTGAAATCAGAGCATGAGCATGCAAGAGCCAATTCATATCATCGGCGCGGGCCTGGCTGGTTCGGAGGCGGCCTGGCACGTGGCACAGGCCGATGTGCCCGTCATTGTTCATGAAATGCGCCCTCAGGTGGACAACGAAGTACATCAGACAGAACATTGCGCTGAACTTGTCTGCTCCAATTCCTTCCGCTCAGACGATGCGGAAACAAATGCCGTTGGCGTTTTACACGCGGAAATGCGCCTTGCGGATTCGCTGATTATGTCGGCTGCGGACCGGCACCGCCTACCAGCCGGCGGTGCCCTCGCCGTTGATCGGGATGGCTTTGCCGCCGAAGTGACCGCACGTCTGAAAGCGCATCCTTTGATTACACTGATGCGCGGTGAAGTGGCCGGTCTTCCACCTGCGCATTGGAATAACGTTATTGTGGCAACGGGCCCGCTGACATCTGCGGCATTGGCGGAGGCTATTCTTCAGCAAACCGGCGAACAGTCACTGGCCTTTTTCGATGCCATCGCACCGATTGTACACTATGACAGCATTGACCTCTCGGTTGCCTGGAAACAATCACGCTATGACAAAGCCGGCCCCGGCGGCACTGGTGCGGATTATCTCAACTGCCCTATGGATGAAACACAATACAACGCCTTTATCGATGCGCTTTTGGAAGGCGAAAAGATCTCCTTTAAAGCATGGGAGGAAAACACACCGTATTTCGACGGCTGCCTGCCAATTGAGGTGATGGCTGAGCGTGGCCGGGAAACGCTGCGTCATGGGCCGATGAAACCCGTAGGCCTGACAAACCCGCATCCCGGCCAAGGTAAATCCTATGCGATTGTGCAGCTGCGCCAGGATAATGCGCTTGGCACCCTATGGAACATGGTTGGCTTTCAGACCAAGCTGCGTTACGGCGAACAAACACGCATTTTGCGCATGATTCCGGGACTGCAAAATGCAGAGTTTGCCCGCCTTGGCGGCCTGCACCGCAATACGTTTTTGCACTCACCCATTCTTTTAGATGAAACATTGCGGTTGAAAAACCAGTCCCGTCTGCGCTTTGCAGGCCAGATCACTGGCGTTGAAGGTTATGTGGAAAGTGCTGCCTGCGGTTTGATAGCGGGCTCGTTCGCAGCTGCCGAATGGCTTGGGCGCTCTCTTGAGTTGCCTCCTGTCACCTCAGCGCATGGAGCCCTTTTGGCCCATATTACGGGCGGGCACCTGAGTGACGGAGAGCGCGGCAGCAAGCGCTCCTTTCAGCCGATGAATATCAACTTCGGTCTCATGCCGGCAATCGACGTACCCAGGCATGACAGTGAGGGAAAGAAACTACGTGGCAAGATGAAATCGCTCGCCAAAAAGAAATTACAGGCCACACGTGCTCTGCAGGACTGGGCAATATGGCTTGATGGTGAGAAGAGTAATATAGCGGCTGGACTGTGATGTTCAGATCAGAGTAGCATATCATATAAACCCGGCTGATTATTGCATTCAGGTCTGCCATGTTGCAGGGTCGAAAAGATCCGGTGGATCTGCCTCACCGGTAACACCGATCAACCGGAAACTGCGACCATCGCAGGCCTCGCGCACCAGGTGGGCGGTATTTTTCTTCAAGACGTCGATACGCTGCGTGTAGGTCTGCAGTTTCAGGTTGCGCGTCTGAATACGGAAATCGGATGTTTTCAACTTCAGGACCAACGTACCACCGGCAAGCCCTGCTTTCTGGAGGCGGTCGCCCACACGCTCACACAAACCGTAAGCAGCTGCGATAAGGTTTTCAGGTTCACGCTTATCGATTGGAAAAGTTGTTTCCGCTGAAATGCTCTTGCTGGCGCGAACAGTTGCAATACTACGCGGGCCTTCACCGTGAACATACGCGGCCAGCCGGCGGCCAAATTTTCCAAACATGGTCTGCAATTCGTTTGCAGACAGCTTTTGCAATTGCTCGATGTGGGAAATGCCGGCGGCTTCCAGCCTGCGCACACTTGCAGGGCCAACGCCGTGAATACACGATACCGGCATCGGCGCAAGAACCGCCTTTGCATCACGCCGGCCAATGGCTGCAAAACCCCGTGGTTTATCCATATCAGAGGCCAGTTTGGCGAGAAACTTGTTATCTGCCAGTCCAATGGAAATCGATATCCCGATTTCGCGTTTCACGCGTTTGGCAAGACCGGCAAGTAACACAGCCGGTGACTGCGTTTGATCGTGACGAATACCCGGTGAAAGATCGAGATCGGCCTCATCCAGAGATAATGGCTCAATAAGCGGCGTTAACTCAAGCATGAAGCTGCGAATTTGCTGACTGATCACCTTATACTTGGACATGTTTGGAGAAATGACCACAGCCTGAGGACAAAGCCGTAATGCCTTGAACATCGGCATGGCAGAGCGGACGCCGTAACGACGCGCAACATAGCATGCGGTTGTCACCACACCACGGCCACCGGCATGGCCGACAATCACAGGCGCATTCTGCAGATTGGGATTGTCGCGTTTTTTCAACAGATGCGTAGAACGCGTCACAGTCGATATGGCCAATATCGAGTGAAAATAGTTCGCCATGACCATAAAGTGTTGGCAGACCACAGTTGGGGCAACGCTCCTGTACATCCTCCAATGACCACACGTTCCAGGTTGCCATATTGCAGGTTACAAGGCACGCCCGGCACATGGTGCCGCCAGAAACGCTCTGCTTTGTTGCCTGGATATGTGTTGTCATGGCTCAGATTGCTTTCAGCAATTTATATCGATTTCAATCAAATGCTGCATAAAAAAAGCTGTAATATCCGCTATTCGGCATTTGCTCTTGATCTTGGGCATTCTGCCTCCATACTCCTTATCATGATATAAAACCGCCCGTTCATCATAAAGGCTCAACTCTGGGCATATATCTGCGATAATTTGTAAAATTGGAGGCAGACATGCATATCGGCGTACCAAAGGAAATCAAGGTTCGTGAATATCGCGTTGGTTTGATTCCGGCAAATGTCCGCGAGCTCGTTGTACACGGACATACGGTCAGTCTTGAAACCGGCGCCGGTAGCGGGATCAGCGTGACGGATGCTCATTATGAAGCAGCCGGGGCTCAAATCCTGCCGACTGCCGCGGACGTGTTTGCAAGCGCTGACATGATTGTCAAAGTTAAAGAGCCCCTTTCACCCGAGCGCAAAATGCTGCGTAAAGATCAGCTTTTATTCACCTATTTACATCTGGCCCCTGATCCCGAACAGGCCGACGATTTGCTTGCAAGTGGCGCGACATGCATTGCCTATGAAACAGTGACATCCCCCAGCGGCGGCCTTCCATTACTGGCGCCAATGTCTGAGGTGGCTGGCCGCATGTCGGTCCAAGCTGGTGCGCATTATTTGGAAAGAGCGCATGGCGGCTCAGGTATTCTGCTTGGAGGTGTGCCCGGCGTTGACCCTGCGAAAGTTGTTGTTTTGGGTGGTGGTGTGGTCGGCACGCACGCCCTTGATATCGCAATAGGCATGGGAGCCCACGTCTCGGTACTTGATCGGAATGTGGATGTTCTACGCGGGCTATGGAGACAATTCGGCAATCGTTTAAACACCGTATTTTCTACGCGAGACACTGTTGAGAGTCATTGCCTGGAAGCTGACTTGGTGATTGGCGGTGTTCTTATTCCGGGCGCGTCGGCCCCTAAGCTGGTTTCTGCTGATCTTATCAAGAAAATGAAGCCCGGTTCCGTCGTGGTAGACGTTGCCATTGATCAGGGGGGCTGCTTTGAAACGTCTCATCCCACGACGCACGACGCGCCGTTTTTTGTGGTGGATGAGGTGATCCACTATTGCGTTGCCAATATGCCCGGAGCTGTCCCGCGGACATCAGCCTGGGCTTTGAACAACGCAACATTGCCCTATGTCCTCGCGATAGCGGATAAAGGCTGGCGCCAGGCATTGGCGGATGATACACACCTTCGCGCCGGACTTAATGTGCATGCGGGGCGCATCACGCATGCCGCTGTGGCAGAAAGTTTGGGCCGTGAGTACTGGCCTGTGGAAGACGCCATAGCGGGCTGACCGATATCAATCGCCATGCACTCAAAGAAACTTGCCCCAGGCGCACGTCTGTGCAACCAAATCATAGGATATACTTTGAGAATGCTTGCTGCCGGGCTCTCAGGCGAATGTGCGATGCCATATTGGCTCATGTATATAGATACTTACCCGGATGCAGGCAAAACGGCATTGAGAACAAGCCTGAAATGAGTCACAAAGCAAGCCTAATACATTTGTGACAGACATCCAGTTTGATCACATCCTTCTGCCGCCACCGGCTTACGTTCAGATTAGCGACGAGGTTGCCAACGTGAATCTCCTGAAAACCGTTTCGGTTATGCTGCTGGGTGCAATAGCAATGTGCTCTGGAGCAGCAGTCTTTGCCCAAGAAGATACAAGCGCAAACACAACGACACAAAAAAAGCAACTGCGGATAGCAACCTGGGGTGGTGCTTACGGCAAGTCGCAGCAGGCGGCAATTTTAAATCCCGCAGCAGAAACGCTTGGGATTACATTGGCACGCGTCGAAGCCAAACGAAATGAACTCGCCGATGCCGATGTCTTGGAAGTCACGCAGGCTGAACTGGTAAAGGGGTGCGCTGACGGTAGATTGGCCAAGTTGGATACGTCTCAACTGCAAGACGGTGTTAATCAAGAAACGGCCGATAAAGATTTTTTTGACGGCGCACTAACAAAATGCAGTGTGGCCAGCATGGCATGGTCCGCGCTTATTTTGGTCAATGAGGCAAAATTTAAATCCCGCGTTCCGAAAACTGTGGCGGATGCCTTCAACACGAAACGTTTTCCGGGCAAGCGTGCCTTGATCAAAAAGCCTGAGAACCTCTTCGAATTTGCCGCCATTGCAACAGGTTCTGCACCGCAAATGGTCTATGCTGATTTAGAAAACCCGAATAAACTACAAGAGGTTATGAAACGCCTCGAAGCTGTTCTACCCCATATTATCTGGGTTGGCTCACAATCTGCTGCTTTGGAAAAGCTTGGTTCCGGCGAGGCTGTATTTGCAATGGGGTATAGCGGGCGAGCCTTTCGCAAAATCGTTGCAGGAAATATTACAGCGTTGTGGAATGCACATGTCTATGATTTTACGTCATGGGCAGTGTCAGCGGGGGCATCTGATCCTAAAATGGCTGCTTCTTTTATAGCGCTTGCGACATCACCGGATTATCTTGCAGCACACGCACGCCTTTGGCCCTATGGTCCCATGCGTAAATCAGCAGTCGAAAACGTTGGGCGCCACGCAACGCTTGATATCGACTTGGCCCCTTACATGCCGACATCTAAGTTACGGTACGGTCAGGCCATACGCTATGATGCAGCTTTCTGGGCTAAGAACGGCACTGTGTTGAATAACCGCTTACAAGCGCTAATCGAAGGATTTCCGCTTGGTCAGCGCGTTCCACCGCCGGTGCGACGCCCTCAACGGGAAACCTCTGCGGCGGCTGCTGAAACCGCAACATCCGATACAAATTAGCAGCAATGATGAATAGCATTACATTGGGTGTTATTTGGCCCGAATGCGGTTGAAGAGTCGTGGATCAACAGCATTCTGGGCTTCAGACACAAAATCACGGCGGATCTTGTTAAAGCGTGCTGCAACTTGCTCAGTCGATGCAGCACCTGCAGACCGTTGGATTTTGCCAATAAAATCATACGCATCGACCAGATGATCCAAAATTGGCTGGCGGTGTCCTTTGTAAGCTTCCTGTTTATCACGACCGTGAGATGTGCTTTGCATATTCGGGAAATATAGCCTGCCCTCATCAATGAGAGCACTCAAGTCAGCGCGTATTTTGACGAACTTATCATAAGGCACCGTTTGCAACGGACCTTTTCCGATGAATTTGAGATGCTCTTCAACCTCGGCCATTAAGGCAATGCAGGACTGCGACCAGGCAATGATGTGGTCTTCGCGGTGCAGGCGCAGTTGCCAACGATTCATCCGCTGCTGGCGGGAAAAGACCCATAACGAGAGCAACAATGCCATAAGCGAAAAAAACAAGGCCACAGTTTGAGATATTGCGGCAATGGCTTCAATTTTCTCGCCGCTGTTCAAACTGCTCCAATCAATATAGAAAATTTCAGTCAAATTCATTGCCCACCGCCCGGTGCCTGTTAACATTGACAGTGTCAAGCAAGCAGGCAAATTTTCTGCTTAAAAAAGTTTTCCCGACATAAATCTATCGCAACAGCTTGGATGCACTTTCTCCAAACCGCAGGTTTGGCCTAAGGCACCTGTATGTTGAGGTCAAGGTATGGTTTGGCATCTTTTATGAGATTGTCACATCAAGGCACGAAAAGGATACGTTTCTATTGATTCATCTCTATTTGAGACGCTCCTGCTCAAACCTTATTTATGCAACGCGGGCGCCTGATGACAGCGGGGCGGTAGAACCTTCAGAATTGCGAAGAAAATGCATATAACTTTCATGTATATGTGCTGTGGCAATATCACCTGAACGCCATTCATCAAGCAGCCCCGATGTAACATGCACAACAGCCTTTTGGATATCATCAGGCAACGTTCGCTTGTCCACCTTGTGCGCCTTTAACAAAGCAGGCGCGACAGACATATCGTGCGCCTTATGTTCTTCAATACTTTGATGATACGCCTCATTGGCACATGTCGTCAGAATTGCCTGATCTGCTTCTCCCATGCTGTCCCAGACGTTACGGGAGAGGCCGAACGAGAGAATGGCGCCGTGACCGTTAAAGCCGTCACGGAACCATATGCGGTGAGACCCTGCCTGGTTATCAGACAACCAGGCCGCCGGCCCCATGAGCGGCTCAATCATATCCTGTGCGGCACCGCTGCCGACCACAAGGCCCAGCCTTTCAGCAACATATGCTGACACACCGCTTATGTCTGCCTGTAAACCGGAAAGCTGGCTCAAAGTATCTATATCGCGATTGGCCCACATTCCGGGATTGTCACCAGAATGACCGACAGCAAATGCCTTTATTCCCAAATCTGATGCTATGCCATCCCAATGCAGTTGCCCCCCGCCAGCTGCCAGCCAGGTCGCAAACAGTTCTGCCGAAAGAGAATATCCGCGTGGCAAACCACCGAAATAAGCAAGGGCAGGGTGCTCACCTGAATGGTCGGCTTCTGTTCCAAAATACGCATCTGCACGTCCGTTGCGAACGTGCCTTATGGCTATATCCGGCGATTGTGCGGAGTTCAGATCAAGAGACAGCCGGCCGCCAGTAAGTTGCTTAATGCGCAATGCGAAGCGATCAGCTCTATCGCGAAGATAGCCGTGCGAGAAACGTGGTGAAAGCACCGTCTTCACAACGATGGATGACGATGCTTGCGTCGCCGGTGCCGCTATGGCTGCACTGGTCGTGCCAAGTCCCGCTGTTGCCACTGCGCCGGACTTTAAGAAAGTTCTTCGATCCACCACAAACGCTCCGCATTTGAAAAATTTTGCAAACTTTAGATGAATTCAGCGGCAAACGGAACCACGGCATCACCTTTATTTATTCATCGCCATAACACCATGAAGGATCATACCCGGAAGCGGTACCATCCCTTGCAATGAAATCATACTGGCCGAAAAGAATATTTACAAACGCAAAACATCCATCAAACCAGCTCTTATGACTTAAACCTCAACAAGGCCTATTCAGCTTTAAGAAGAATTTTTTGAAGCAATAAAAAAAAGTAGCTGGTGCCCGTATAGCCCGCGATACGGCCGACTTCGCGTCCGCGTCTGACAAGCACAAATGTCGGTACCATTGTCACAGGCGCCTTCAATTGGGCGCGGCGCCCCTTATCCTGTTTGAGATTGACAAAAATAATGGGCAGATGACGTACTTTCGATGCAAGCCGGTAACGAGGCAGGATGTCTTGGCGGAATTTCTTACAATGCACGCAGGTTTCGGTCTCAAAAACAATGAGCTCATCGGCAAATGGAGTTGCCTCACCCTGCGAGGGGGGCAGAGCTGCCTGACTCATTGTTGCAAAAACAACAATCACTATTACAATAATCGGCCGCCCGGCCGGCAAAAATTGAAAACACAGCATAACCCATCCCCTCAACACGGCACGTGTCATACGCTTGATAGGACTGCGCGGCCAGCAGAAGTGTTACTGATTGGTTAAAGGGCAACGATAATGAGCCGGTAAATGGGTATCGGGACTTCTACAATTTCGCTTGTGCCGCTATTTTGATATAGAGTTAATAAAATTTAGTGGGGCGAATGATGCGTACTTGGTATTTTGTTTTAACTGTTGGCCTGTCTCCCATTCCCAGTTATGCGGAAACCTTAGCCCCAAAGAATGCTGTTATTGCCAAAATGCCAACTATCGGGTGCTATTATCACGATGTCCTGTGGGATAGAACGGGATACGGTAAAGATGGGCGCCCTACGCCTGACTTTCTGGCTCTCGATACCTGCACAGGTATTGAAACAGGTCAGAAGCTGGAACTGTATGAAGACCAAATCTACGCCCCAGGCGGGCTTAAGATTGTACGCATCGATGATAAGCTCTATTTTGTACGATCCAGGGATGTCGAAAAAGAAAAAACCAAAGTTGCCGTAAAAATTGCGGAGCCAGAGAAAATTGCTGCGGCCAAAAAGTAATGCTGCAACGCAGATATTTGTTTGAAGGCATGACACCTAACGGTTGATAGCTGCAGGCATCTCGAAGACAAAACGTTATTCCCCCTGCTGTAACGCCAGATCCGAGCTCATCCCACAACGACTTCTCCAGGCTCAAGCGGGGTGACGGGTGTAAGTTTATCATCCGGCTTGCACTCATATTGCAAATTGTAATCCGCCGCCATATGCATCATGGCGCGCTCAGACAATGCACTGATGGTCAACAGCGGATTGACGCCCAAAGAACGCGGAATAACAGACCCGTCGATCACATAAAGTCCGGCATGAACACTAGCATCGTCTGGCCCCGCACGATTGAACACCCGGCCTTTATGATCAACTACGCCGTCACCTCTTTCACGCCCCATACCGCACCCCCCGAGCGGATGCGCTGTTGCCGGCTGATGCCCCATCACCGACCCGGCCAGCGGATTTTTGACATACCCGCCACCAACGTTGCCAACCATCTCGCCGAGAACAGCGTCCAATCGTTTATAAACCGGCTCATCCGCAGCATCCGGCCAGGCTACCCTCACCGCTTCCTTATCGAGAACCAGGCGCCCGGAAGCCGAATCGTGGGAGACGGCAAAGAATGTCTGCAGGCTTGCCAGCGGCCCCTGATAAACACCACTGATCAAACTCTTCAAGGCCCCAAGCAACCGGCCGTTGGGCACAAACATCACCGGCAACATGGGCGCCAGAGCTGATGGCAGGGCGCCTTCCTGGACGCATAATTCCTGTGAGAGATCATCTGCATCATCGTATTCGTATTGCCCGGAAACCGAAGCACCAATCGGCTGCAAACCGTCTTTGACCGGATGCCCAACACCAATCGCATTGACCGGAATTTTGGCGCCATAGCCAAATGCAATAATATCACCGTTCGCTGAAAACCGCTCGCCAATCTTGTCCGAAATGGCAAGGCCGTTATCACGCGATCTTAGAAGAATTTCCGTTGATCCAAGCGTGCCCGCAGCGAGAATAACCATCTCTGCTGAGAGTACCATCTCACGCGCCTCGGCTGTCGCAGACTTGTCCTGGTTGACAACATGCACCGCCCAGTCAACGCCTGATTTTGTTAGATGGGATACCTTGGCCATTGTAAACAATTGCGCGCCATAGCGAACAGCATCCGGCAGGTAGGTCAATGCAACCGTATTTTTCGCACCGACATTGCAACCGCCACAGCAGTCGCCACACCGTGTGCAAGCTGGTTGTGCGATGCCGCCGGAACTGACGCGATCTTCAAAGCTGACAACAAGTTCCGGAGCAACAGTACGGCCCTGCATACGTGCCGTTGCCTGCTTAAGAGATTTAAATTTTGTGTGTTCGGCCGCCTTCGGGTCCTGGGCAGGTGCGAGCCACTGCCGTGCCCTGCTGAAGCCTTCTTCCAGCCAACCATCTTGTCTGATTTGTCCGGGCCAACATTCATCAGTAAAAACGCGGTCATCCGGGCGCAAAGCAACGCCAGCATTGACCAGCGACCCTCCGCCAAGCCCACAGCCGACCAGCACATGCATGTCATCGCCAAGCCTGACATCATAAAGAC
>CAYUYL010000041.1:0-13829 GCA_964449195.1 uncultured Filomicrobium sp. | reverse complement strand
AGAGCATTGAGAGGCGTTGATTTTACTGGCTAATTTTAAGGACGGACTCTTATAAAATTATGGTTATCCAGAGTTGCGTTTCCAGACGGCTGCGCACGGAATTGCGCTTCCCCAGCTTGATTGGGGCTGAATGGGCCGATCTACGATGTTAAAACATCATCCGGATGCCTGCTTAACTCCTATAGTCCGCATTAATGGCGATATAACCATGCGTTAGATCGCAGGTCCAGACTGTAGCCTGCCCATTGCCAATACCAACATCAATAGTGATGGTTATTTCTGCATTTTTCATATATCTTGACACTTCGCCTTCATCATAATCAGGTGAGCGCAGGCCTTTTTCGGCAATCAGATGTGGCCCAAAGCGGATCTGAATTTTATCGCGGTCCGCCTCTTCACCTGCCTTGCCAACTGCCATAACGACCCGTCCCCAGTTGGCATCCTCACCGGCGATAGCTGTTTTGACTAGGGGTGAATTTGCCAGAGACATGCCGATACAATGGGCTGCCGTATCATTTTCGGCGCCGGTTACGCTTATTGTGATGAACTTGGAAATCCCTTCGCCGTCTTTGACAACCTGTATTGCAAGATCATGCATAACCCTTTGCAAAGCGGATTTGAAAGCTGTCGCTGCGTCGCTGTGCGTATCGGCTATTCTCGCCCGGCCGCACGCACCGGTTGCAAATACAAGGACCGTGTCACTGGTTGACGTATCACCATCTACTGTAATGCAGTTAAACGTCTTATCAGCGATTTCAGCAGTCATACTCTGAAGTATGGAGCGCTCAATATTGGCGTCGGTAAAAATGAACGCCAGCATGGTTGCCATATCTGGCGCAATCATACCGGAGCCTTTCACAATGCCGGATATCGTAATACGTTCATCACCTATCACGACTGTTGTTGAGGCCATTTTCGGAAATGTATCCGTTGTCATGATGGCGCGCGCGGCATCATGCCATGCGTCAGCGATGGCCGTTTCAGCCATGCCGTTCAGAAGATGCGCAAATGCATGCGCGTCAAGCGGTTCGCCTATGACCCCGGTTGAAGCAAGATAAACATCATCCTGCGAACAGCCAATGGCATCCGCCGCCGCTGCTGCTGTGATCTCAACAGCTTCATTGCCGCGATAGCCCGTAAAGGCGTTGGCATTGCCCGCGTTGACCACAAGTGCCCGTGCGCGCCCGTGCTGCAATTGTGTGCGGCACCATGAAACTGCTGCGGAGCGCGTCTTGGATTTCGTCAGAACGCCGGCTACAACAGTTTTTTCGTCAAATACCGCAAGCATCAGATCCTTGCGGCCCTGATATGTAATACCTGCCTCTACAGCCGCAAGCCGCACGCCCTTTACAACTGACATTGCAGGTTCACTGGAGGGAGCGAAAGGTGAGGGTGCCATTTGTGAGGACATAGCCGTATTCTGCTTTAAAATTCGCGCGGGCCTGAAAAGGCTGGGCGCTATTGTTTTATGAGGCTGGGATCAAGATATTCGATTTGCGCTGCACCGCGCAGCACTTCTAAAAGCGCCCGCGCACGATCATGAAGCAATTGCGTGGTAATGTTACCCTTAACATCTTCAAAAGCTGGAACTTTGGTTTTTCGCATGTCTCTAACTTTAAGAATGTACCAGCCAGACGAGGTTTCTATAGGCTCACTCGCCTCACCTATAGGTAGAGACGCCGCTATCTTTGCAAGCTGTGGTGCAAGATGACCACTCCCGATATAACCGAGGTCACCACCTTTAGATGCAGAATACTTATCAACGGAATATTGTCTGGCCAAGTCTACGAAATTACCATCATGCACAATGAGTTCGAAGACTGTTTTCGCCTTATCCTTTGACTTCAGCACGATCTGGCTGACACGCATCTTCAAGCCGTCAGGAAAGTTTTTGATTTGCTGCTCATAGTACTGACGGATCTGGGCATCGGTAATCCGGTTGCGAATCTCCGTTTCAAAATACGCATCACGCATGTTGCGGCGATCCCAGTAATGCTGGCGCTCTTTAAAAACAGAGGAGGTGGCGACGTTCTTCTTTGCTGCTGCATCTGCAAACAACTCATTTTGAATGAGAAATTCGATCACAACACGTCTGCGTGTTTCCGGCGGATAACTTAGAAGATCCTCACCGATTTCCGTTGCAGCGAGACGCATGTCGGCTTCTGTAATCGCACGTCCGTTGACTTTGGCAACAACAGCATCATATGCCTGAGCCTTTATAACCGGGCAAAGACATATAAAGACCAGTGCCACGAGTTTTGCAAAGATAACTGTGCCTGAATGCGTCTGTTTCGGAGATATCACGTGTTTTCAACCTCTGGCTTGGGGGTATTTCAACCTGCTTCAAAGCGTTCCACCCGATTGGATTATCCTAAACTTGCAAGTCCTCGCAAATGAATGTTTGTAGGTATCCGCTGTTTTTTTGGTGCCTTGCTAAAATCGGCAAAATCAAGACTTGATGCACGGGCGAATTGACAAGCCCCCCCTCTGATTCCTATGTCTGATAAGATATATAGGCACTTATGCCATGTTTTGTGTTGGCGAGATGGATACACAAGGGCATAACCAATCTAATGCGCTGCGTTTAAGACTAAAGCGTTGCCTACTTAGGAATTTGCATAAAGCCATAAATGGTAAGGAATAAGACGGCTATGATTTCGTT
Organism: uncultured Filomicrobium sp.; assembly: GCA_964449195.1. GTDB lineage: Bacteria > Pseudomonadota > Alphaproteobacteria > Rhizobiales > Hyphomicrobiaceae > Tectiglobus. The sequence goes on along the minus strand of CAYUYL010000041.1, from coordinate 11,167 downwards.
CGAGCGGTTTGCATCGAAAATTTTTGGTTCCTCAAACGAACGTCGTGTGCGCAGTTACCACACGCGTGTAGAGGCCATCAACGCCCTCGAGCCAGAAGTCGAGGCGTTATCCGATGAAGAGTTGCGCGCACGCACTACAGACTTTCGCAAGCAGTTGAGTGATGGTGCCGATTTAAATGATCTCGTAATCCCGGCTTTTGCAACTGTGCGTGAGGCGGCGAAACGCACGCTTGGCCAGCGCCACTACGATGTGCAGCTGATTGGCGGTATGGCGTTGCATGAAGGCAAGATCGCTGAAATGAAAACCGGTGAAGGTAAAACGCTGGTTTCCACTCTGCCTGTTTATCTTAACGCCCTTACTGAAAAGGGAGTTCATGTTGTCACAGTCAACGACTACCTGGCAAAACGCGACGCTGAATGGATGGGGAAGATATATGAATTTCTCGGCCTGACCGTTGATTGCATTGCCAATGAAATGGATGATGAAGCGCGACGCGCCGCTTATGCCGCTGATATTACGTACGGCACAAACAACGAGTATGGCTTTGATTATCTGCGCGATAATATGAAGATGTCCAAGGAAGAAATGGTCCAGCGCGGCCATTATTTTGCAATTGTGGACGAGGTGGACTCCATTCTCATTGATGAAGCTCGTACACCGCTGATTATTTCCGGCCCGGTTGAAGACCGTGCGGATCTCTATAAGACGATTGATTCATACATTCCCGATCTTGTTGCAGACGAAGAAAACTTCGAACTCGATGAAAAGCAGCGCCAGGTTTCATTGACAGAAAAGGGCAATCAGTGGGTTGAGGACAAACTCGGTGAAGCGGAATTGCTGACCGGAACAATGTATGACATCGAAAACGTCACGCTTGTGCATCATATCAATCAGGCGCTCAAGGCGCATACTTTGTTCACGCGTGACAAAGACTATATCGTCAGAAGCAATGAAGTCGTTATTATCGATGAGCATACCGGCCGCATGATGCCTGGCCGCCGGTATTCTGAAGGACTGCACCAGGCTCTGGAAGCCAAAGAAAATGCCGAGGTGCAACCTGAAAACCAAACTCTGGCGTCGATTACGTTCCAAAATTACTTCCGCTTATACGAAAAGCTCGCTGGCATGACCGGAACGGCAGCGACCGAAGCCTCAGAATTCCTTGATATCTATGGTCTTGATGTCCTTGAAATTCCAACGCATCGTCCAATCGGACGGCTGGACGAAGATGATGAGATTTATCGCACGGAAGACGAGAAATGGAATGCCATCATTGCCGAAATCAAAGATGCCCAGGAGCGCGGCCAGCCTTGCCTGGTGGGCACCGCTTCGATTGAAAAAAGCGAGCATTTGTCTACTCTGCTGAAAGAGCAGAAGGTTGAGCATCAGGTGCTCAATGCCCGTTATCACGAACAGGAAGCCAAGATTATTGCGCAGGCTGGAGTGCCGGGGACGGTCACCATTGCGACCAATATGGCCGGCCGCGGCACCGACATTCAACTGGGCGGCAATGCCGAAATTCGCACGCTTGAAGAGATCGGCGAATCAGACGTTGACGGCTACGACGAAACCAAGGCTGAAAAAATTCAAACTGAAATTGATGCCGCACGTGATAAGGTTCTTGGCGCGTCGGCAATTGTGGAAATTGAACCGGCCAAGGGGAAAAAGCCACCTAAAACACTTGAAAAGCCAGGTGGACTTTATGTGATCGGCACCGAGCGTCACGAGAGCCGCCGGATCGATAACCAGTTACGCGGCCGTTCAGGCCGCCAGGGTGATCCGGGGCGCTCCAAATTCTACCTGTCGCTTCAGGATGATCTGATGCGGATCTTTGGTTCCAACAAGATGGATGGCGTTCTTAAAACGCTTGGCCTTAAGGAAGGCGAGGCGATTATCCATCCATGGATGAACAAATCGCTTGAAATGGCGCAGAAAAAGGTAGAAGCACGCAACTTCGACATGCGCAAGCACATCCTGAAATATGATGATGTGATGAATGATCAGCGCAAGGTCGTTTTTGAGCAGCGCCTTGAATTCATGTCTTCAGAGGATGTGAATGAGATCGTCACAGACATGCGGCACGATGTTATCGAGGCTTTGGTTGCCCAGCATATCCCGGAGAAATCCTATCCGGAACAATGGGATATTGAAGGACTGTCTTCAGCGTTTCAGGAGCTTGTCGGTGACGAGGCGCCGGTTGCCGACTGGGCCGCGGAAGAGGGCATTGCGGATGAGGAAATTCGTGAGCGGCTCATTCAGCATGCAGACGATGCAGCAGCTGCCAAAATAAACGAGATTGGTGCAGTAATGCTGGCGAGTTATGAAAGCGCCAAGCAACTTGTATCTTTCGTCGAAAGCGACGCAAAGCTACAGAAAATGGCCGAGCAACCGGAAGAAAATCTCGAAAATATCGGCCGTCACCTGCTGAATTCCGGCGACAACGGGATTCAAATTGATGGTGTGTCTCAAGAAGAGGCCCAGAATCAGGCCGGCATGATCGGCTATCAGTTCATGACGAACCTTATTGAAGCGCAACAGCTTGTTGTTGCCATTGATGCTGCGGAAGATCAATCACCGGAAGCGCTTGGCCGTGAGCGTATGCGCATCATTGAAAAATCCGTGCTTCTGCAGACGCTGGATACCCTTTGGCGCGAGCATCTGGTTGTGCTGGAGCATCTACGTGAAGTGATCGGCTTTCGTGCATACGGTCAGCGCGATCCGTTGAATGAATATAAGTCTGAAGCGTTTATGCTGTTCGACAACCTGCTCACCAAGTTGCGCGAGACGGTGACGCGGCAACTGATGACGATTAATGTTCAGGATGACGACAGCCTGGACGAGCTTTCCGACGCAAACGATGGGATGCCGGAAATGGAGACGCACCATGCGCAGGCTCCGCTGTTAGGGGACTATGCGAAGGCTGAGGCAGTACTGGCTAATGAGGATCAAGCAATCGTTCAGGCCGAACAAGAAGCCGCCCGGCAGGCGCCGCTGCGTACCCGTCAGGCGAGCTCGGAGCTTGATCCGAATGAACCGGCCACATGGGGCAAGGTTCCACGCAACGCCCAGTGTCCATGTGGCTCCGGCAAAAAATACAAGCACTGCCACGGCAGTTATTGAAGTGTCACATGTCCTTAGTCGTGGGCAATAGATTCTGTTTTAAACAGGGTCTACATCAATGTAAACTTCGATGCCGGCGCTGGCGATGACGGTGATATCGTTGCCAGTCGCATCAGGCACATTGAGGCCGCCCTTGACGGTTTTTACGTTAATCTGTCCATGCGGGAACCTTGATCTTACGGCGTCTTTGTCGACGCGATCGGGGACCTGGACGCCGATTGTCAACATCACCCGCATATCGGCTGGATCGATCTCAAGAGATCGTAGAAACGTCAGTGAAGTGTGATGGATTGCATCGTCGACAGCGCGGACCGCTGCCTTGGTGTAGTCGCCGCCGTGCAAGGCTGCGCCGGCGCCCAATTCTAGAATGGCGCGCTGTAAAGCCACGATCCCCCCTCCATCATAAAATATCAAGGCTGACAACAGCAGCTGCGTGCGCAATGATGGTTGAATCTGATCCATCGTCACGCATAATCTCGAGGCCGCCGTCCACAACGTCTAACTCGGCCTCGCCATAAGGCAAAATCGATAAGACCTCGTCGTGCCTGACGGTTTCAGGACGTGGCACGCCGATATGGACTTTAATTTTCATATCCTCCGATCGCTGCCCGCAAATCTGCGCAATATTAAGCGTGTTGCGCCAGAGCGCATCATGCAAGGCACGGCACGCCGCCTTGGTACTGTCCGCTCCACGAATATCCGCTCCCATACCATGCGTTTGAGTGCCATAATCAAGTCCTTGTATCTCTCTCGAAAATTCAGCGGCATTTGAACTTTTGAGATCGCCAGACATTCGTATTTATTATCGATGAAGCTGGCATTTTTCGTCTCGTCATGTGTTCCAGACATGGACATTGATCTCGCGGGAGGCTAGATACTACTACATATATCCAGATTTCTGAGGCGGGACATCTGTTCCTGACGCAAGTTCCTTCCATAAGAACACGCGAAAGGCAATGGTTCCCGGACAGCGAGCATAGCATGAATTTTCTGAGCCAGATTTTTTGTTGGTGGGGTTCCAGCACCTGGGGAACCAGTTGGACGATTTTCAAGCAGGGCCGCTTTATTGGCGCTGACGATTACGGCAACAGATATTACGAACAGGCCTCAGGTGTTGGTCCGCACGGCACGCCGCGCCGCTGGGTGATTTATAAGGATTATGCCGAAGCCTCTCAAGTTCCGCCGGAATGGCACGGATGGCTGCATCACACATTCAAAGAGCCGCCGACGGAAGAAGACTATGAGCCCAAGCCTTGGCAAAAACCACACCGCATGAATATGACCGGCACGCCCAACGCCTACCGGCCTTCCGGTTCTATTTTGACACCGGCAGAACGCCCGAAGGCAACAGGCGATTATGAACCATGGCAGCCGGAATAACTGTGTTTCTGGACAGCCATAGCGTCCTTAAACAGCTTATTGCATAAAAAATCTTGTGCGTCCTTGTTCCGGTCAACGTTGCATAAGATGGTGCATGCCCTATAGATCAAGGAGGCAGGATCTAACGGTGCCACAAGGTCTTTGGAGGGCTTATGAAGCGTGTGAAACGCCTTACTATAAAAGCATTTACAAAGCTTGCAGCAGGCGCTGCTTTTACTTGTTCTGCCCTGCTTATTGGCAAAATCGATGCGCAGGCTCAGAGGGTTACAAATAAAGTTGCTGTTTTTTCCGCACTGGACAAGGTAACGGCGCGCATCCGGAAGCTTGAAATCCCCATCGATGAGACAGTGCGTTTTGGTTCCCTTAAGGTGACACCGCGGGCTTGCTATTCAAGTCCGCCCGAATCCCGTCCTAAGACAAGTACATTTGTACAAGTTGACGAAGTTTTTCTGAATGGTGATGAAAAGCGCATTTTCTCCGGATGGATGTTTGCTGAAAGCCCTGCTTTGAACGCTGTTGAACATCCCGTATTTGATGTTTGGCTGACGCGCTGCGGTGAGCCGGAGAAAACGGCGAAGTCAGTAAATACCAGACGCAGAAAAATGGGGCCGGATCAGCCACCTTTGAGAACACGCCGGCGCGTTCGCCGCTAAACTTAGAAAAGCCAGACCGAAAAAACGAGCTTATGTCAAAGCTGTAGCATAACTGCGAAAGGCGATATTGCTTTTCTATCGCAGAGCGGCGCGATCATTCTGGCCATTGCCGATTGGTCGGCCGGACAAGGGATTGATTTCTCCAAAGTTCTATCGCTCGGCGACAGGCCGACGTGGATTTCAGCGACATGCTGGACTATCTGTCGGCAGACAGCCAAACACGAAGGCATCATAGAGCTTTTCGTCATAATCCTGCACAAAAGCAGGACGATGCTCAAATATGTGAAGAGCTTGGCTTTGCATCGCAGGGGCGGCGGAGGACCCTCGATTGGTGGATATGACGCTGGATCTGAAGCGTGAGCAATGGTAATGACGCGCCCGCAAAACGCCTGGGGTGCGGCCGGAGCAGTATCAGCAAGCTTTAATATCCGCCGAAAGGTGGACCCCGGTGACAAGCACCGGGGTGACGTTCTTGGGTTTCTTTAGCGCCGTGGCATGTTCGGCACGCAAAGCCATATGCCCAACCTCAGAAATCAACAGCATACAGCGGATCTACGCAGGTCATCCGCTCAGGTGTGATGTGTGAATTTTGCAAGTCTTTGTCGTCATGGGGCGGCGGCCTGTCGTGAAGACGGAGCGGATGTGTTCGATCATCGTTGACGAGATCCCTGCAATCGAACACATAATGTCGAACAACGAAATCGAAATGGTTTAGGCCGATTTTTGGTGGATTATTTGCACGCGGCGAGGGTGTTCGATAGAGGGTGGTTTGAGAAACAAATGCCGCTATGCCATGCTTGACCAAATTTTATGAGTGCAGGAAACTACATATCCGTAAATAGTGATGAAAGTTCCGTTGCAGAATGCAATGTACCGGATGAAAGATGTTGCGATTTATGTCTCTCTCTTTGCCCTCGGCCACTCTACAACGATGTTGGCGGGTGTTTATTTTGGTTGGGATGTGAACGCTTATATCATTGACGCCATCATCAGACTTTCCGTGGTCTACAAGGCCCTCGACAATATGGGCGCCTATCAGCGGTGGTTTGGCTTCCAGCCAAACACCAAGGCGGCAACGCTGATCTTCGGATTTTGCCATGGTCTCGGTCTCGCAACCAAAATCCTCGACTATCAGATTTCTCCGGACGGCCTTCTGCCCAACCTCCTGGCGTTTAACGTTGGCGTGGAAGTGGGCCAGCTGCTCGCATTGGCGGCTATTCTCATCGTCATGGGCTATTGGAGGCGGACAACAGGTTTCTGGCGGCATGCCTACACGGCCAATGTTATCATGATGTCCATGGGCTTTATCCTCATGGGTTATCAGATCACCGGATTTTTTGTCAGCGCCTGAGCTTCCTGAATTCAACGGAGAACGATTATGTATAATTCTGAAAAACCGGCTCCAGAGGAGCTGCCAACGACTGCACAACTTTTACGCTCAACTGCTATTGCACTGGTTGCAGCACTCATCATTCTTGTCACTATCGTCCTGCCTGCGGAATACGCCATTGACCCGACCGGAGCAGGTCGCCTGCTTGGGCTGACCGAGATGGGTGAGATCAAAAACAGTCTTGCTCGGGAAGCTGAGGAAGATCGCAAGAAGCACGGCGGCCCGGACCAGCAGTCGAATGCTTTGGATAAGCTATTGGAAATCATTGTTCCATCAGCACATGCTGAAGAAACCTAGAAAGATAAGGTAACCTTTACTCTGGCACCACGTAAGGCATTTGAGGTAAAGTTCCCATTATCGAAAGACGGCACCGTCGAATATCAATGGTCGGCAGAGGGTGGACGGATCAACTTCGATCTTCATGCCCATGGCGGCGGAAAATCGCATACATACGAGAAAGGCCGTGGTAAAATAGCAGGCGATGGCAGCTTTACAGCTCCATTCGACGGCGAGCACGGCTGGTTCTGGCGCAACCGTGATAAGAGTCACAGTCACACTTCAAGTTCGTGGCGACTACGATGAGCTTAAACAGCAGTACGTAAAGTAAATGTTTAAAGTAAAATGCCGGTGGCTATAAAGTCATCGGCAACCCTACCCTATCGACTTATTGAGTACTCTTAAGTGCTATCCCAATTCGCATTCGAATAACGGGTCTTATGGAACCTGCCCCCAGACTGCGTCCACTCATCCATACTATGGATGATCTGAGGTCCTTTTCTGGATCGCTTCCGGATGCGATTGCAAGAACAGCGAAATCAGGCACATAAGTGCCGTCGCTTATGGCCCCGTTTTTGGATCACCTGAAAACCTTTGCCCTACAATATATATTTGTAGGGCAAAGTATGATTGTGATATCTTTGTCCTACAAATTTGATTTGTAGGTCAATACATGAAAACACTATCACTTCCGATCCAATCACTGTTCTCTGACTTGGAGCAGCGCGTTCACGATGCCGACTTCACTGAGACGTTTGATCCGAGAGGATCGTTCGCAAAAAAGAAGCGTCACAAGAAATTCTATTGGTACTGGCAGCGTCGTGAGGGCAAAAAGGTTGTTCAGAAGTATGTCGGCCCCTTTACCGACAAAGCAATTACGGACCGCGTAAGGCGATTTACTGAGCTTAAGTCCGATTACGACGAGCGCCGGGAAATCGTTCGCTCACTTCTGGCGGCAGGTTTGCCAAGGCCTGACTTTCTGAGTGGAGAAGTCACTGAAGCTATGTGGCGAGCCGGATTCTTTCGGTTGCGCGGCGTTCTGGTCGGAACGGCTGCTTATCAATGCTATGCAGGCATACTTGGCTACCGGCTGCTACACGCGACGACAGGGACTGCCGATGCAGATTTTGCGCAGTTTTTCGCGATCGCAAATCTATTGGACGATAGTCTGCCACCAATCCTTGATGTTCTGCACGAGGTTGACCCAGCATTCCGTCCTGTTCCGCACTCATCAGGGTTACCTAAATCTACAAGCTTTATCAACGACAGCAAATTCAGAGTGGAATTTCTGACACCCAACCGAGGTAGTAACGACTATGAAGGTCAGCCCGCAAGCATGCCTGCCCTGGGTGGCGCGGCTGCAGAACCGATTCGTTTTTTGGATTTCCTGATCCGCAGTCCGGTTCGCTCGGTTCTCCTTCATGGCGGCGGGGTACCTGTTGCAATTCCATCGCCAGAGCGATACGCCGTTCACAAACTGATCGTTTCAGAACGCCGGCACGACAAAATGGCCAGTAAAATCAATAAGGATGTTGCGCAGGCAGCAGCGTTGATTGAAGCAATGTGGCAAACGCGATTTGTCGATCTGTCGTCAGCTTGGCAGGAGGCGTGGGAACGCGGCCCGACATGGCGTCAAGAACTTATAAACGGCATGGCGCGCCTGGATAAGGACACCGTTTCTCACCTTGGCGAGGCAGTCAGCAAAGGCGCCAAACGGCGCCGCAAAGACGTGTCGGAATTCTGGCCGGAACAGTTGCTGTAGGACCAGTAGTGGCGGTCACGCGCTGGGCGGGGATCGGGATCGCCAATCTCAAAAGTCTCTAAAGCTTGGCTATCTTTTCATCCAATAGTCTGATGATTCGTTTAAGGATCGGTGCGCTTGAGTATTTTCTTTAACGAAGCTGGCAATTTCGATTCAATGGCGTGAATGATTTTATTGGCGCGGGGATGATGGCGGCGGTAGCTTTTGACACAAAACGTCACCGTCGCACTGGCAGAAATGAGCATGATGATCCCGCAGACGATCATAATTGCACCGAGCGGAATAGGCAGCGGCAGCACGATGAGGCCGATTATAATCATAACAACCGAAGCCGCGGCGTAAATCATTTTCAGCATCAGCGGCGTCTCTCAGAAAATCATATGCGATATAAGACATAACGTTATCACTTCGGATGTTCAACGGATGAGCATCCGCAGTACTAAGTTTCATCGCACCGTTACCGTCCGTGTATCACAGCGCCGTACTTCAAGGCTGTTATAGCCCCTTAGACGAATACTGATATGCCTTCTGATTACGCAGGCGTCTTTGCTGGCATTTGCAATTTTTACCGTCGCAACCAAGCACGCACCTGTCATCCCGGTGTTTATCACCGGGATCTATTCATCCATACGGGTAAACATTTACGATTGCGCAAGGTGTATGCGCCGCACAAAGCTTGGAGCGCGGCCGACGCACACCCATCCGTCTCAATATCCGCCGAAACATGGCCCCCGATAACATGCACCGGGGTGACTTCGTGGGAGGGGGGATTGATGCTGCGCCATTTTCAGCTGTCAGAGCTATACGGCCCAACGCAGAAATCGTCAGTATAGGGCGGATCTTCGCGGGTCATCAGGACCGTCCCAAGTTCAGTGCGACATCAGCACCGGAATTGTCATCTTGTCCAGCAGAGCACGGGTCACACCGCCGAAGAGTGTTTCCCGCAGTCGCGAATGGCCATAACATCCCATCACAAGCAGATCACACCCGTCATCTGCCAGCTTGTGCAGCAATTCATCGCTGATGGACAGCAGGCCGCTGCTGACCACTTCGGTTTCCACCTTGACATCGCGGCGGGCAAGACAGATCGCCAGATCATCACCCAGCGCGACACTATCATAACCGCTCCGGCATTTAGGATCGATTGCCAGAACTTTCACGATTTCAGAACGTTGCAGAAACGGCAGGGCATCAAATGAGGCGCGCGCAGCTTCCTTACTGGCGTTCCATGCAATGACCGCACGCGTGCCGATTGTTTTGTATTTGCCTGTGCGCGGAATGATAAGCACCGGCCGCCCGGTTTCTGTGACGACATGGGAGGGGATATCAACGTTAAATCCGAATTCATCCACTTCACTTTGCCCAACTGCAATGAGATCGCAACACAGCGCCTGGCTGGCGATTTCTGATGACATATCAGCGTGTTCAATCTTGTTGCAGCGCCATTCGGACTTCACATCAGCCTGCTGGCATAGCGTTTCGAACTTCTCTTTCAGCACGTCCGCTTCGCGGCTCAGCATTTCTTCCTGCTGCTGAATTACGGACTGCGGAATTTCTGCAGCGGCAACGATGTAAGTCACGGGAACGCGGGGAATTATATGGAGGCCTATAAGGTGCGCGTCATGTTCCTTCGCAATCGGCAGTACGGCCTCCAGAACATGATCTGCAATCGTGCTGTCCGGCAGGTAAGTCAGAATGGTTTTATAGGTCATTACTTTAATCCCGTTCAGCTGCGGTGGGCAGTATCTCTATAGATCTTTATGAAGATGCAGCCGATAGCCTGCCATAGACAGGTATCCGGCATCTAAGTTATTCACTTTGGCATAAAACTAGTTTTGTGATTTCCGGTTGGCATTGACGCAGGTCAAACCGGTATTTCCTCAATGTTCAGCATGACAAATTGATTGGTATCAATGTTTCTATACGTTCGCCCGCGCCATAATCCAGCATGACTATGGATACACATATGGACACGGCAGGCGATTTGCGGAGTGGTGACAGCCAATCGGACATTATTGCATTTCTCAGTTGTCCCGCCAGCTATCCAGGGACGGTGGCTCAAATCGGTCGTATTGATACGCACGGGGCGATTGTTTTTCTCGCAGGTTCCAAGGCTTATAAACTCAAGCGGGCCGTTCAGCTCTCGTATTTTGATTTTTCAACCATTGCCCAGCGTGCAGCAGCCTGCCGGAATGAACTTGAACGCAACCGGCAGGCGGCGCCCGGACTTTACCTCGGCTGCATTCCAATCACACGCGGCGAAGATGGCAGCCTTGCTCTTGATGGCGCAGGTGAAACCGTCGACTGGCTTGTGGTCATGAACCAATTTGAGCAGATGCAGCTGTTCGATAACCTTGCTTTGCAAGAAAAACTTGATCCTGAACTCATGGAGCCGCTGGCGGCGGTTATTGCCGCCTATCACGCAAAATCCGTGCAACATCATGAGGTTGAGGGGGATAAAAGCGTTGCCCGCGTGATTGCGCAAATCATTTCGGCCATGCATGGTGCGCCAGACGATTTCAAAGTAGAAAAGGTGGTGTAACGTGAGGTCTGTAAATTCTCTTGTTGGTATGTCTTCATTTCCT